>DASUWP010000239.1:0-6227 GCA_036378335.1 Acidobacteriaceae bacterium
GAGCGCGAGTTCGTGGAAGCGGCGCGCGCCCTCGGCGCAGGCGATGTGCGCATCTTCACGCGCCACATCGTGCCCAACATCGTGCAGCCCATTCTCGTTCAGGCCGCCATCGGCATGGCCGGCGCCGTACTCGCAGAAGCCACGCTCAGCTTCCTCGGTCTCGGCATTCCAGCGCCCGCGCCCAGTTGGGGCTCCATGCTCAACGACGCGCGCTCTCATCTCTTCGATTCGCCGCACCTGGTCGTCTTCCCCGCTCTGGCCGTGATGGGCTGTGTGCTCTCCTTCAATTTCATCGGCGACGCACTGCGCGACTATCTCGATCCACGCACGCGTATGGCGGTCGGGCTGTAAGCGATGCGCGCTGGTGTGATATCGGACACACACGGCCTGCTGCGGCCCGAAGCGCTCAGCGCATTGCGGGGGGCAGAACACATCCTCCACGCCGGAGACGTCGGCGATCCCGCCATCCTCGATGCTCTGCGCGCCATCGCGCCCGTCACCGCCATTCGCGGCAACATCGATGAAGGCGGCCCGTGCGGCCATCTGCCGCCAACAGAGCTGATAGAACTCAGCGGCTGCAGCATCTACATGCTTCACGATGTGAAAAAGCTCGACCTCAATCCCGAGGCCGCCGGCATCTCGGCGGTCATCTTCGGGCATTCCCACAAACCGCTCATCGAGCAGCGGCGCAGCGCGCTCTTCCTGAACCCGGGCAGCGCCGGCCCGCGTCGCTTCGAGCTTCCCGTCACCATCGCGTGGCTGCACATCGACAGCAAAGGTGTGAGCGCAGAGATTATCCCACTCGATATCTGACAGCACTCATCGGTCCGGACTCGACGCATGCACAGGCTCCGGCGGTTTCAGCGCGCCAAGCCGCACAACCTGGTCAGGATCGATGTGTTTCGAGCGTGCAAAGGGCGCCAGCTTCTGCACCTCTCCCGTCTTCAGCGAGCGCTCGATCGCCTCCAGAACGCGCACGTCCGCCAGCCCCTCTTCCGCATCCGGCTCCGGATCGATGTCATGCAGGATGCAATCGGAAAAATACTTCATCTCTCCGCCGAACTGGTCTGTGTTTTTGTAACTGACATTGTCCTTTTTCTCTCCCAGCGTCAGCGAGTGCTCGAGCGACTTGCCATAGGTATAGCCCGGCTGTACCTGCAATGCACCCTTCGTGCCGAGCACCGTATAGGTGTCAATCGCATTGGCATAGTAAGAGACGACGAAGTGTGCAAGCCGGCCCTCGGAAAAGCGCAGCATCACCGTCACGGTGTCATCGAAATCACCCAGTCCCGAGTTTGCATGCCGTGATCCGAAAGCCGACACCTCCGTCGGCTCCGCGCCAAACAGATTGCGTACCGCATTCACCGGATACGGCGCCATGTCGAGCACCGGCCCCGCGGCCTCCGTCTTCGCTCGATGATTCGCCGGGTCCACCATCTGCGCGAAGGTCGACGTGAAAAGATGCACCTGCCCCAGCTCTCCGTTGCGCACGCGCTCGATGGCCGCGACCGTCGCGGGCTCAAAGTGCAACCGGTACGCCACCATCAGCTTCGCCTTGGACGACCGCTGCGCATCCAGGATCTTTTCGCAACGAGCGCTGTCGATCTCCAACGGCTTCTCCACCAGCACATGAATACCGGCCGCCAGCGCGGGCAATACGAATTCAGCATGGCGCCAGTTCGGTGTTGCGATGTAAACCGCGTCGACATTCCCGGACGACAGCATCTCGGGAAATTGCTCGTAACTGTAGGTGTGCTCCACCTTATAACGCTCCGCCAGCCGCCCCGCCTTCACCGGATCGCTTGTCACCAGCGCCGCAATCGCCGAGTTCCCCGTGTGCTCCACGGCCGGAAGCATCGCCTCCTGCGCGATGTCACCCAGCGCCACAAACGCGTAACGAATCTTCTTCTTCGGCGCCAGGCCCAGCGCCTCCCGGATGTTCATCGTGCATCTCCTGTACTGACACCTATGAGATGCACAGCGGCAAAGTCTGAGCTACTCACGCCCGAATGCGCGGATTCAGGACCGCGTAAAGAATGTCCGTCGCAAGATTCACCAGGATGTAGGTCAGTCCGACGGCCAGGATGCAGCCCTGCACCAGCGCGTAATCGCGGTTGGAGATCGCCGTAATCGTCAGCCGCCCAACTCCCGGCCAGCTGAAAATGGTCTCCGTCACGATCGCGCCGGCCAGCAGCGCGCCGAATTGCAGACCCACCAGCGTCACGATCGGAATCAGCGCGTTGCGCAGCGCGTGGCGATAGAGCACCGTCCGCTCCGGCAATCCTTTGGCGCGCGCTGTGCGAACGTAATCCTGGCCCAGTTCTTCGAGCATCGCGGTGCGCACCATCCGGGTCAGGATGGCGGCCAGGCCCGAGCCCATCGTGATCGCCGGCAGCACCAGGTGCGCCAGCGATCCTGCGCCCGATACCGGTAGCCAGCCCAGTTTGATCGAGACCAGTAAAATCGCAATCGGCCCCATGGCAAACGCCGGGAAGGACAGCCCGAACAGCGAGACCACGCCCACCGTATTGTCGCGCCACTTGCCGCGATGGAGCGCAGCAAGAATGCCCGCGGGAATCGCAGCCACCAGCGCAATCACCAGCGCCGCCAGCGTCAGCTCCAGCGTGTATGGATACCGTTGCAGGATGAGGTGCGTTACCGAATCGTTGAGCCGCAGCGAATGCCCAAGGTCTCCGCGCAGCACTCCGTGCCAGTAGTGAAGATACTGCTGGCTCAGCGGCAGATCGAGTCCGTACTGATGCCGTAGCGCATCCAGATCCGTCGCCGTCGCCCCCTCGCCCAGCATCTGCGCTACAGGATCGCCCGGCACAAGATGAATCAGCAGAAAGACCAGCGAAACCACCAGCCAGACAACAGGAAGTGTGTACAGCAAACGGCGGCCCAGCGCGGGCAGCAGCTTCATGCGCCTCCTCGTGCCGGTGCCGTGGCCGCATGCGCTGCGGCGGCTTTGGAAGGAACCGGTTCGATGCGCACGCGGCTGATGCGGTGTCCACTCATCTCGGCAACAGTGTAGCGGCGTCCCCCAAAATCCACGCTCTCGCCTTCTGTGGGAATGTGCCCCAGTTGCGTCAGCAGGAATCCAGCCAGCGTCTCCACACCTCCGTCGCGCGGCAGGTACCAGTGCATCTGCGTTTCCAGATCGCGCAGATTCACACCGCCGTCCATATAGAACGCCTCAGCCGGCATCCGCGCAGCGCGCCGCATTCCCACATCGAATTCATCTTCCATCTCGCCTACCAACTGCTCCAGCGCATCCTCCACCGTCACCAACCCGACCGTCGAGCCATGCTCATCCACCACGATCGCCAGATGCCGGCGGCGCTCCTGAAATTCATGCAGCAGGTCCGGCACGGGCTTGGTCTCCGGTACCACCAGGATGTCGCGCATGATCTGTCCCAGTTGCAATCCGCGCGACGGGCGCTGACCGCTCCCCGCTCGTGCAAAAGCAAAATGCATCAGCCGCGACACGTCCTTGGAATAGACCACGCCCACGATATGCTCAGGCCCTCGCTCGGGATCGTAAATAGGGATACGTGAGTGCTGCTCGTCCACAATTCGGGCGCTCGCCTCTTCTACCGGCATCGTTGCGGGCAGAGAGAAGATGCGCTGGCGCGGCGTCATGATCTCGCGCGCGACGATCGTATTCAGTTCCACCGCACGGTGGATCAGCAACTCCTGATAGGGCGGCAGCAGGCCCTGGCGCCGGGTCGCCGTCGCCATCAGCTTCAACTCGTCGGGAGAGTGCACCGGCTCCTCGGTCACCGCGATGGAGTGAAACATCCTCAGAACCAGAGTTGCCGAGCTGTTCATGAACAACACAAAAGGCCGAGTCAGCCGGATGAACACCAGCATCGGCGGAGCTACGCCGAGGGCAAGCTGCTCGGGCCGCCGCAGCGCTAGCGACTTGGGCACCAGCTCGCCTACGATGACCTCAAGATAGGTAATGCACGCAAACGCAAGCCCGGCGCTGACCGCATGCGCGAACAACGCTGCGTGAGGAAGCGCATGCAGCGGCCTCTCGAACAAGGGCGCCACCACCGGCTCGCCCAGCCAGCCCAGCGCCAGGCTCGCCACCGTCACTCCAAACTGCACAGCGGAGAGCGTGGCGTTGAGCGAACCACGCAGTTGGGCGACGGCACGGGCTCCGGGACGCGACTCCGCCAGCAATTGCTCCACACGGGTGGCACGAAGACTCACCAGCGCGAACTCTGCCGCGACAAAGAAGCCATTCGCCAGCACCAGGCCGATAATGGCAACGCCATGGAAGAGTGTCCAATGAACCATGGGGATAGGGTAAAGCAGCGTTGCCAACTACCTGCCGGTTATCATCGGTCAGCCGCGCCGCCAGACCACAGGAGACCTGCATGAACCAGCCGGAATCGGAAATGCGCGGTCAAACCTGGCGAGCACTGGTGCTGATCTACGCCAGCCTCCAGTTTGTCCTGCTCACCGCCATCGCCATGCTCATCTACCCCGGCGGCGCCGTTTACCAGCGCGACGCCAACCACTATCTCTTCTTCCGCAACTTCTTCAGCGACCTGGGCGCCACCGTCACCCCCTCAGGACGCCCCAACCTCCCCTCGCACATCCTGCTCGCCATTGCCCTGGGCACCGTCGGAATCGCGCTCATCCTGGCATCCTCCAACTGGAAGGTGATCGTCGCACGACAGCGGACTGCGCGTGGCGTGGGATTGGCCTCGCAGGCCTTCCAGATCGTCGCCGGTCTCGGCTTCGTGGGCATCGCCGCAACTCCCTGGAACCTGGTGCTGGACGCTCATAACGGCTTCGTCCGCGCCGCTTTTGGCTTCCTGCTGGCCTACGATCTGTGCCTTCTGGTGATCCAGCTCTGCAACCGCTGGCCGCCTCGGTACGTGCTCGCCAATGCCGCCTATCTGCTGCTGCTCATCGCCTACGTCGGTATCCTCTTTGTCGGCCCCGCGCTGGACACGCAAAGCGGCCTGGAGTTCCAGGTCGGCGCGCAGAAAATCATCGTATATGCCTCCGTCATCAACCTTGGCCTGCAGGCGCTCTCCGTCTATCGCGAGGCCGGTCGGTTCTCACTGCAGCGGCACGGCACTCTAGCCGCCTGACCGGATGGCACTTCCGCTCCAAGATGACCGATATCGGCGAAATTGTCCTCGCTGGAACCTTTTTCCTGACCAGTGCGTAGCATAGTGTGAGCGGGGCCGTGTGTCCCCGAACGGAGGGGTTGTGGCGGCTCGAAAGCGCAGACGGTTTTGGTTGTGGGGCTCACTCGGTGCGCTGGTCGCCCTGGTTGTTCTCGTTGCGGCCGTTGTGGCCCATAGCAGCGGCACAAAAATCGATGGCAGCCGGATCGCCTCCGTCACCCGCATGGACATCGCCAAAAGCGTCGTAGCCACCGGCAAAGTGCAGCCCATCACCAAGGTCGAGGTCAAGTCCAAGGCCAGCGGCATCGTCGAAAAGTGGTACGTGGATGCGAACGCCCGCGTGCACAAGGGGCAGGTCCTGGCTCAGCTCGATCGAGTGGAGATTCTGGCCCAGGTGGAAGCAGCCCGCGCCACCCTCCAGGCCGCAGAGGCCAACGTCAAGACCGCCGAGGCCGACATCAAGCAGGATGAAGTGGCAGCCCGTGCGCCCGATCTTCCCATGTACGCAGCGACCTTGCGACGCAACCAGGAGATGAAAGAGGCGGGCGTCGTCAGCCAGCAGGCGCTGGACGATGCCAATCGGGACTATCTCTCAAATCTGAACAAACAGCACACCGCCGTCGCCACCGTAGCCGTGGATCACGCCAAGCTGCAGCAGGCGCAGGCACAGGTTGCCGAGAGCCAGGCCAGCCTGAAGCAGCTGGAAGAGCAGTTGAGCTACACCACCATCGTCTCGCCTATCGACGGCGTGGTTCTCTCGCGCGACGTCGAGGTCGGCGATGCCGTGAGTTCCATCCTGGTCCTCGGCTCCACCGCCACGCTGGTCTTCACCCTCGGCGATACCAGCCAGGTGTATGTGGATGGCAAGGTGGATGAAGCCGATATCGGCAACGTCTATATGGGACAGCCCGCCCGCATTCGCATCGAATCATTTAAAAACCGCGTCTTCTACGGCAAGGTCACGCGCATCGCCCCGCTCGGGGTAGAGAAGGACAACGTGACCACCTTCGCCGTCCGCGTCTCCATCGACAATCCAACCGGCGAAATCAAGGCCATGATGACGGCCAATGCCGAGAT
>DASUWP010000240.1:0-8633 GCA_036378335.1 Acidobacteriaceae bacterium
GGAATGGATCCGGCACCGCCACCGGATGCGACGTCAGCACCAGCGGCGGCAAATTCTCCCGCACAAATAATCCACGCACCGTCCCCAGCCACGTCCGCCATACCGGCTCATCCACCACCGGATTGAATAAATGCGGCTCGAGCGGAATTCTGCGTGTCTGTTGTGCTTCCATATCGGGCGGGGGCAGGACCTGATTTGTCATAGGCTACTTCTTGACCTGGGCCAGACGGTAGCCTGCGGCCCACCGTCTGTGATGTGTTGATTATCTATGAATGCGTTCTGCTCTGTCTCCGGTTCTTCGCGATCCCCCACACCAAATGTCAACCGATGAGTAACCACGGTCACGTGAAAAGGCCCTGCCGCAACGCGACACTTACTGAGACGACGGCCTGGCCGGATTGGTCACATGGAAAAATGAACGGACATGCGCGGTCTACAATAGATCATTCCAGATCATGACTTTGCGTGACCAAACACCCACCCCAGATCCCAATTCAGATCCCAAAGGCCGGCCGGAGCTGAAGTCGACCCTGCTGCTGCCCCGCACCGGCTTCCCCATGAAGGCCAATTTGCCGGAAAACGAGCCAAAAAGGCTCGCCGACTGGACCCAAACAGGCCTCTATGAGCGGATCCGCGAGGCCCGAAGAGGCGCTCCGCAGTACATCCTGCACGACGGACCACCCTATGCGAACGGCCCTATCCACCTGGGCCACGCCCTGAACAAGTGCCTCAAAGACTTTATCGTCAAGTCAAAGACCATGGCCGGGTTCGACTCGCCCTATGTCCCAGGATGGGACTGCCACGGCCTCCCCATCGAAATCAAAGTCGACGAGCAGCTTGGCCGCAAAAAGCTCGAAATGAACCCCATCGCGGTCCGTGCCGCCTGCCGTGCCTACGCGCAG
Organism: Acidobacteriaceae bacterium; assembly: GCA_036378335.1. GTDB lineage: Bacteria > Acidobacteriota > Terriglobia > Terriglobales > Acidobacteriaceae > KBS-83. Next base: position 903 of record DASUWP010000240.1, read on the forward strand.
AAGTACATCGACCTGCAGCGCACCCAATTTGAGCGTCTCGGCGTCCTCGGCCGCTGGCAGGACCCGTACACCACCATGTCCAACCAGTACGAGGCCACCACGCTCAAGGCCTTCTACGAGCTTTTCGAGCGCGGTTTCGTCTATCGCGGGCTCAAGCCCGTCTACTGGTGCTGGCACGATCGAACCGCCCTGGCCGAAGCCGAAGTGGAGTACGAGATGCACACCAGCCCCAGCATCTACGTACGTTATGCACTGACCAGCCCGCCTGAGGCGCTTGATCCCGCGCTTGCCGGCAAGCCGCTCTACGCCATCATCTGGACCACCACTCCGTGGACGCTGCCGGCCTCGCTCGCCATCGCGTTCCAGCCGGAGTTCGAATACGTTGCGCTCGAAAACGCCGATGGCAACGTCTATCTGGTCGCCGCTGCGCTGGCCGATGCAGTCAAGCAGGCCTGTAATCTTGAATCTGCGCATGAGATCGCGCGACTTCGTGGCGTCCAGCTCGAGCGTGCCACCTTTCAGCATCCCTTTCTCGATCGCTCCATCCTCGGCGTACTGGCAAACTACGTCACCGCCGACCAGGGCACCGGCGCAGTCCACACCGCACCCGCGCATGGCGTGGACGACTTCTACACCGGCGAGCGCTACGGCCTGGACCAGACCACAAAAGTCGACGCAGCTGGCCGCATCCATGCTGAAAACACTAAGGATGGTCTGCCCGCGTACGACGGTCTAAATATCTTCAAGGCCAACCCGGAGATCATCAAGCTGCTCGAAGCGCGCGGCGCGCTCCTCGGACACAACGACATCTATCATTCCTATCCCCATTGCTGGCGTTGCCACAATCCGGTCATCTATCGGGCCACTGAGCAGTGGTTCATCTCTATGGAGACGCCGATCCAACGCGCAGATGGTTCCACCCTCACTTTCCGCCAGCGCGCGCTTGACGAAATCAAGAAGGTGAAATGGGATCCCGCATGGGGCGAAGAGCGCATCTCCAACATGATCGCCACCCGGCCCGATTGGTGCATCTCGCGCCAGCGCATCTGGGGTGTGCCCATAGCGCTCTTTCTCTGCAAGAAATGCAACCAGCCGCTGCAGGTTCCGGATGTCTACGCACGCGTCGTCGAGCTCTTCCGGCAGCACGGTGCCGACGCCTGGTACGACGGCAAGGCAGAAGCCCTCCTGCCCGCCGACGCCAAATGCGACTGCGGCGGCACCGAATTTCGCCGGGAGACCGACATCCTCGATGTCTGGATCGACTCCGGCACTAGCTGGGCCGCCGTCCTCGAAACTGACCCCGGGCTGCGCTTTCCCTGCGACCTCTACACCGAGGGCGGCGACCAGCACCGCGGCTGGTTCCACTCATCTTTATTGTTCTCCGTTGGCCTGCGTGACGTCGCGCCGTATCGCGTGGTCGCTACCTCCGGCTGGACGCTCGATGAGCAGGGCCGCGCCTTCTCAAAATCGCTCGGCAACGGCGTCGATCCTGTCGATATCGCAAAACGCCTCGGCGGCGAGATTGTGCGCCTCTGGGTCGCCTCGGTCGATTTTCGTGAAGATGTCTCGGCCAGCGAGAACCTGATGCAGCGTGTCGCCGACAACTACCGCAAGTTGCGCAACACCTTCCGCTTCCTGCTCGGCAATCTATACGACTTCGATCCTGCGCGGAATGCCGTGGCCTGGGACAAGCTCGAGCCGCTCGACCAGTACATGCTGGCGCGCGCTCGCGAACTGACGACAAAGGTGCTGCGCTGGTATGAGGAGTTCGAGTTCCACCGCATCTATCACGCCGTAAATGAATTTGCGATCGTCGATCTCAGCGCACTCTACGCGGATGTTCTCAAGGACCGCCTCTACACCTTCGCGCCCAACAGTCCGGCGCGCCGCGCGGCCCAGACCGTGCTGTGGAAGATCACCGAAGCCCTCGCGCGGCTCGTCGCCCCCATCCTGAGCTTTCTCGCCGACGAGGTATGGCACTACCTGCCTGCCGATGAGAAACGCGACCCCAGCGTCCATACCACACTCTTCCCTGCCGCCGATGAGCTTGCTCCCGCGGGACAGGAAGCGCTGCTCGCCGACTGGGCGCAGCTGCTTTCCATTCGCGATGTTGCGCTGAGCAGTCTGGAAGAAGCACGGAAGCAAAAGCGCATCGGCAAGGCGCTGGAGGCAAAGTTGATCCTCGAACTTCCAGCCGGGTCACTCAAAACCGCGCAACGTTACGAGTCTTCCCTCAAAGAGCTGCTTAACGTCTCGCAGGTGAAACTTGTCAGTTCATCCGGAGACGAAGTTCGCGCCACAACAGCAGCCGCCGACGGCGCCAAGTGCGCCCGCTGCTGGAATTACCGCACCGACATCGGCGTCGATTCCCGCTGGTCTACTGTCTGCGGACGCTGCGCCAGTGCTCTCAACGAAATCGGCTTCCCGCCGCTGAGCGACGAGGACCCGGCCTGATGTCAGAAGCAACCACGACCACGGCGCGTCCCCCGAGCAATGCAACCTCCGACCGCCGCGGCCTTCTCTTTCTCGTCGCGGCGCTCATCGTGCTTCTCGATCGCATCACCAAGATCGCCGTCGCGCACAGCATCCCTCTGGGCGACGCGCGTGTCGTGATTCCGAAGGTCTTCCGCATCACTCATGTGCTCAACACCGGGGCGGCCTTCTCCCTTTTTGGTGACTCCGCATCTCCGGAGCGCGTGCGCTGGCTGCTGGTCAGCTTCTCGCTGATCGCCGCGGTCATCGTAGCCATCGTGCTCGTACGCCTGGGCCGCAGCATCACTGCGACAACCCTCGGCCTGGCGCTCATTCTCGGAGGGGCCATCGGCAATGCATACGATCGCATTCGCACGGGCGCTGTCATCGATTTCTTCGAAGTCCACATCGTCCACTATCACTGGCCCGACTTCAACGTCGCGGACTCCGCTATTGTTTGCGGCGGGATTCTGCTGGTTCTGCACTCGCTGGTTGCTGCACGAGAGCAATAACTCGGAGGCGACCACCAACGGGAACGGCGACCACACCACCCACGTGAGCGCGTCCGCTCTAGCTGGCAAGCCTCTATACTGAAGAGTGCATCCTCAGCCCCTGAAACTCCCTACGGATAGGCCAGAAGTGAACGACGCCATCGTGATCCGCGGCGCGCGGACCCATAATCTGAAAGGCATTGACTGCGAGATCCCACACGGCAAATTGACCGTGATCTCCGGGGTCTCCGGGTCAGGCAAGTCGTCGCTTGCCTTTGACACCATCTACGCCGAGGGCCAGCGCCGCTACGTCGAATCGCTCTCCGCCTACGCGCGGCAATTCCTGGAACGCATCGAGAAGCCCGACGTGGATCTCATCGACGGCCTCGCGCCAGCGATCGCGATCAAGCAGAAGAACTCCACGCGCAACCCACGCTCTACCGTCGCCACGGCCACGGAGATTTACGACTATATGCGGCTGCTCTACGCCCGCTGCGGCACCATGCACTGCATCGTCTGCAATAACCTGGTCCGCCGCGATTCGATCGATGAGATCGCCGCGGCTATCCTTGCTCTGGGCGAAGGTACGCGCCTGCACGCGCTCTTCCCGGTCGAGGTGCGTCGGCCTCCTGCATCGGAGGACCTCGCGGTGAGCGAGCATCCGAAGGACGAGCCGGAGAAGTCGAAACGCGGCGCAAAGAAAGCCAAGGCCGGAGCGAAGTCCGGCTCCGAGCCGACTCGTGAGCCTATATCTGACGCACTCCGTCAACGCCTCACCGACCTGCGCGCCCGCGGCTTCAACCGGCTCTACCAGAGGAACCGTATCTTTGAGTTCTCCTCGCCCGAGTCCCTGCTCGAAATCGACTTCGCCCAGCCGGTCTTCGTGCTCGTCGACCGTATTGCCGTCTCAGCGGAGAGCCGCGCCCGCATCGTCGATGCTGCCGAGATCGGCTATCGTGAGTCGGGGGAAATCATCTATGAAGTCGTGCCACGCGAACCGCGTGGGGAAATCGTGCCACGCGAGCCGCGCGAGGAGCTGGTTCCTCGTGAGGATGAAGGTCAGCCGCGCGAGCGCCTCCGCTTCTCGCGTGAATACGAGTGCAAGCATTGCCATCGCCTCTATCGCGAGCCCGAGCCGCGCCTTTTTTCCTTCAACAATCCGTATGGCGCATGCCCGCGCTGCCAGGGCTTTGGCAATACCATCGATTTCGACCTCGACCTGATCATCCCCGACAAGGGCAAGACGCTCGATGATGGCGCGATCGATCCGTGGACCCGGCCCAAGTACCGGCCGTACCACTCCGAACTCCGCCGCGCTTGCCGCGAGCAAGGCATTCCCCTCAATGTGCCGTGGTACGACCTTACGGCTGCCCAACAGGGCTTCGTGCTCGAAGGCAACGGCAGCTTCCCCGGCGTGCATGGCTTCTTCCAGTTGATGGAGCGCAAGAAGTACAAGCTGCACGTGCGCGTCATGCTTTCGAAGTATCGCGGCTACGCGCGCTGCCCGGAGTGCAAGGGCGAGCGCCTGCGTGCCGAAGCTCGTGCCGTGCTGCTCGATGGGCGAAACATCTGCCAGGCCGCCGCGCTCACCATCGGTGCGGCACATCAGTTCTTCGCGGCCCTCAAGCTCAATCGCGAGCAGGAAGAGATCGCCGGCTCCATCCTGAAAGAGGTGCAGCAGCGGCTACGCTTTCTGGATTCTGTCGGACTTGACTACCTCACGCTGGACCGGCTCGCCTCCACACTGTCCGGGGGCGAAGCGCAGCGAATTCAGCTCGCTACCTCGCTCGGTTCGCAGCTCGTCGGCGCGCTCTACGTGCTCGACGAACCCTCCATCGGCCTGCACACACGCGATACCGCGAAGCTCATCCACATTCTCGAAAAACTGCGCGACCTCGGCAACACCATCCTGGTCGTCGAGCACGATCCCGACGTCCTGCGATCCGCCGATTACCTGATGGATCTCGGACCCGGTGCCGGCGAGTACGGCGGGAAGCTGCTGGCAGCGGGAACGGTGGAGCAGGTGGAGCGCAACCCCGACTCGCTCACCGGCCGCTATCTCTCTGGCGCTCTCACGATTCCGGTGCCGACGCGCCGTCGCGAGCCCGGCCGCGAGAAGCTCGTGCTGCGCGGCGCCCGCATTCACAATCTACGCGGCGTTGACATCGAGATTCCTCTCGGCCTGCTGGTCTGCGTCACCGGGGTCTCGGGCTCGGGCAAGTCCACGCTGGTTCACCAGGTGCTCTATCGCGCTGTCGCGCATGCTCTCGGCCAGACCGAGGGAGGCGATCCCACAGGTCTCTACCGCGACCTCACCGGCGCCGAGCGGCTGAACGACATCATCCTGGTCGATCAGAACCCCATCGGCCGCACGCCGCGGTCAAACCCGGTCACCTATATCAAGGCCTTCGACAGCATCCGTGAGCTCTTCGCGTCGCAGCCGGAAGCGGAGCGCCGCGGCTACGGCGCCGGCCACTTCTCCTTCAATGTGCCGGGCGGACGCTGCGATGTCTGCGAGGGGGACGGAACGGTCACCGTCGAGATGCAGTTCCTCGCTGATGTGGAGCTGCCTTGCGAAGAATGTAACGCCACGCGTTACAAAACCTCTACCCTCGAGATCCGTTACAAGGGCAAGAACATCTCGGAAGTGCTGCAGCTCTCGGTCAAGGAGGCTCTGCGTTTCTTCGCCGGCCATCCGCGCATTCTGGACAAGCTGGCCGTCCTCGACGAGGTCGGTCTCGGCTATGTGCGGCTCGGCCAGTCCGCCACAACCCTCTCCGGCGGCGAGGCACAGCGCGTCAAACTGGCGGCACACCTCGCCACAGCCCGCACGTCTAACGGCAAGATAGCCCGTTCGCGCACGCTCTATATTCTGGACGAGCCAACCACCGGGTTGCATTTCGATGACGTTGGCAAACTGCTCCACGCCTTCCGCAAGCTCATCGATGGCGGCGGCTCCCTCCTGGTCATTGAGCACAACCTGGACGTGATCAAGTCCGCCGATTGGGTCATCGACATGGGGCCGGAGGGTGGAAATGCCGGTGGAACCATCGTGGCGACCGGCACGCCGGAAGAAATCGCCGCTGCGCAGGGCTCGCATACCGGATATTGGCTCAGCCGCGTCCTGAAAGGCTCCCCTCAGTCGGCAGAAGTAGCAGTTTAAGGAATGATGATGAAGTTGCTGTTTTCATGGCTCTTGCTCGCGACAACTGCGGTTGCGGCGCAACAGACTTCCCTGCCTGCCGGCACTCGCGATCCCGATGAACCCGTCACACCGCCCGCGACGCTTTCCTCCGCAAAGCCCGCTGGAATCGCGCCTGCGCTCGCCGCTGCTGAAGACAAGATTGAAGCTCATGACTACGATGCCGCCAGGCCAGGGCTGCTGGGCTACCTGCAGCAGCACCCGAACGACGCCCGCGCGCGCTTCGACCTTGGCTTCGTTGAGGACTCCACCGGCCAGCAGGACGCCGCGGAACGTGACTACCAAAAGGCCATCTCTGCCGATCCAAAGCAATTCGAGTCCCATGCCGCTCTCGGCCTGCTCTACGCTCAGACGAATCAGCAGGACAAGGCAGTGCCGGAGCTGGAGACTGCGGGGCAGCTCGAACCCGCCAATCACGATTCTTCTGCCAAAGCGCAGGTATGGCGCAGTCTCGCGCAGCTCCAGCTTCGGAGCGACCCGGCCGCAGCAAAGCAATCGCTGCTCAAGGCGTTAAAGCTGGCTCCCGGCAGTGACACACCTGCCGACCTGGTACTCACCGGTCAGATTGCCGAGGCCACCGATGACCCGGACAACGCCGCTATCGCGTACCAGCGCGCTCTGGCAGCGGATCCCGGCTCGGCCGGCGCCACGTCGGGGCTGGCGCACCTGCTGCTGCAACAAAAAAAGCCTCAGGAAGCGGAGCCGCTGCTGCGCACCGCCATCGCCAGGCACCCGGAGGACGCCGGACTTACCGCCCAGCTCGCGACCGCCTTGTCGGCGGAGGGCAATGACGCAGAGGCAGTCACGACGCTGGAGAAGCTGCATCAGCTTCAGCCGTCCAACGCCAGCGTCACCGCCATGCTGGCCGATGCCTACCTGCGCAGCGGTGCGGCAGACAAAGCCGCCCCGCTGCTTGCCGACGCAGTGCAGGCCGCTCCGGATAACGCTGCTCTGCTTACCGACTACGGCCAAAGCCTGATCTACACCAAACAGTTCTCGGCTGCAGTTCCCATTCTGGAACGCGCCACAACGGCGGACCCGAACGACCAGGATGCGTGGGGCGGGCTTGCCTTTGCTCATTACCAGCTTCACCAGGACGCTTCGGTTCTCAAGGATCTTTCGGCGCGACAAAAAATCGCGGCTGACACTCCAGAAACATTGTTTTTGTGGGCAACTTCGTACGATAATCTGCACCAGATAAAGCAAGCGGCTGAGTTTTACGACAGATTCCTCGCAACCGCCCACGGCAAGTATCCAAACGAGGAATGGCAAGCGAAACATCGGCTGGTGGCTCTGGGACACGGTCATTAGCCGCGCACGGAAAGTCCGAGGTGCGCTATGCGTCCAATCGGTCTCGTCCTCTTCATCGCGCTTCTTCTCGCTCCCCTTTGCCACGCCTCCGGCATGGACAACAAAAAGCCGCTCGATCCGGTCGCGCTCTCTGCGCTCGCCGCAAAGGCTAATCTCGCGCCGCCGAAGGAGCAGTGCTTCCTCTATGCAGAACTGGTACACCAGATGACCGAGCTCGCTGGCCGCCAACTCAGTCAGGGAGAAGATCCGTCCGCT
>DASUWP010000241.1:0-9786 GCA_036378335.1 Acidobacteriaceae bacterium
CCACCTGCTTCACCGTCTTTCCCGTCCCGCGATCCATCGCCTGGTTGGCCAGCGCATCGGCGCGCTTGTTCTTGCCTCGCAGCACGTGCTGGATCTCAAATCGCTCCAGTCCCGCCACCCGGCGCTTTGCTTCATCCCACAACGGCCGCAGATCCGGGCTGTTTACCCGGTATTGGCCCTTCATCTGTTTCACCATCAGCTCCGAGTCCGCAACCACCCGCAGCCGCGGATGCCCATGCTCCAGCGCATATTCAAGCGCTGCGAGCAGACCGGAATACTCCGCAAAATTATTGGTCTTTATGCCCAGAAACTCGCTGAGGTCGGCAATTGGGCGACCCGCATCGTCCTCAATCGAAACGCCATAGCCCGAGGGCCCAGGATTGCCGCGCGATCCGCCGTCGCAATAGGCGGTAATAAAGGTATTTGCCTGCGTCATTGACACGAGTGTAGAGGACGCCCGCCTGTGCAATGCGGGAGTACTCTTTTGTCCTTATTGCTTGGTGTCCAGAGGATGCTTTGCATCCTCATAAAACTGCTGCTGCAGCTTCGCCGAGACCTCGTCCGCCTTCACCGCGCGAATCACATCCGCGATCGCGCCCACCTCGGCCTTGATGTCGTACTCACCCAGCGCCTTCGTGGCCAGTGAGCCATCGCCTGAGTAGTGGTTCGGGAATCTCGCGTACCACCAAATCCCGGTGTAGACCCCCTCTGGCAGATGCAACCGCGCCTGGTCCGCGCCTGATTCCGACTGGGCCCGGTCCGCGTGCACCAGCCCCGGCGCGGTCACCATAGTATGCGCGGTCTCGCTCTCGCCTGCATGCATGTCCACGGTACCGCCCTTGTAAGGCCGGTCTGCGCCCTTGGCACCCGGCCACCAGTAGACATACACGACGTAATCGTGAGGGGTCTGCATCTGCAGTTGGGCAAAGTACGGCAGCAGGCTCAGATTGCCGCCGTGTCCGTTCACGATCACGATCTTCTTGCAGCCGTTGCGACTCATTTCGTCCGTGGTCTCCTGCAGCAGCTCGAGCTGCAAATGACCGCTATAGGAGACCGTGCCTGGCTGCTGCCGCGCCTCGGCAATCTGGCCGAAGTAGTACGCCGGAAAGACCACCGCATACTCCTGCTGCGCCGCCTTGTCTGTCACAGAGCGGACATTGATGAGGTCCGTTCCCAACGGCAGGTGCGGGCCATGCTTCTCGATAATCCCGAAGGGCAGCACACAAACACCCTGCGCCTGATGGATTCCCGCAATGAAATCCGGCCCCGTCAACTCCTCCCAGTGAGCCGAGAGATTGTTCTGAGCGACAGCTGGCATACAGCCGGCTGCGAACACACATGCAAGACGGAGCAGCGAACGAAATTGAGTCATTTTGGCGGGCACCGGATGTGGAATGCGCCGGAAACAGCACTTTCCGGCGACGTCAGCATAAACCCGGAAGAGACTTGCGAGAATCTTGTATGCTCCCCGGCACAACAGGATTCGGCTGTGCCGTTCTGCCCTCAAAATCCGTCGGATTGTCATCAACTTGTAATTTTCAGCTACCGAAACCCATACTTCTGCGTCCTCATACGCAGGGGAACGTCTATCTTGCAGAGGACGTATCTCCCCTGTAAGAGGTGGAAGCACGATGGGAACCGAAGCAATCCGTATCCAGCCCGGCCCGCTCAATCCAGCAGCCCCGGCGAATCGCGCCAGCCAGACCTGGCCCGGCCGCCGTGGGCTCCAGACGCGCACCGGCGGCGGCATGAGTCCGGAAGACCGCACATCCGAGACCGAGCTGATCCGCCAGGCTCAGAAAGGCTCCCGCCAGGCCTTCGACACCCTGGTCCGCCAATACGACCAGGCCGTACTGCGCCTCGCTTTGCACCTGCTCGGCTCGGAAACCGATGCCCAGGACATAGCGCAGGAAGCCTTCCTCAAGGCCTACCGCTACCTCGGCAATTTCCGCTTCGAATGCTCCTTCTACACCTGGATCTACCGCATCGTCACCAACCTGTGCCTGGACCTGATGCGCCGCCGGAAGACCCGCCGGGAGGATCCGGCCATCGTCATGGACTCCTCGGGCGAGGAGCTGGATCTGCTCGGCATGGTCTCCGACGAGCGCGCCTCCGCCAATCCCGGCCGCGAGCTCGAGCGTAAGGAACTGGGGGCAAAGATCGCTACCGCCCTTGAGAAGCTGACCCCGCGCGAGCGCATGGTCTTCGAGCTGAAGCACTATCAGGGACTCCGTCTGCGCACCATCGGCGAAATGCTCAACACTACCGAGGAGACCGCAAAGAACACCCTCTTTCGCGCCACCAAGAAGCTGCGTGCCAGCCTTGCGGTCGTGCGCTGAGTTGATATCGGTGATCCAATGACCTGGCCTGGCCACGACAGCAATCTCAGTTGCGATGCAGCCCACGAGCAGATCACGCTGCTGCTCTACGGTGAGCTCAGCGACGAGGCCTGCCATCGGCTGGAGCAGCACCTTGCCGGCTGCGCCGACTGCCGCGACGAACTCGAGGTGACCCGCGCGCTGTCGAGCGCCATGGCCATCCTGCCCGTCCGCGAGCCCTCTCCCAATCTCATCGCCCAGACGCGGCTCAAGATCGACGAAGCCCTGGAGCAGGCGCCGCATGATTCATGGTTTGCCCACCTCCGCCGTTCCCTCTGGACCGACTTCCGCCTGCTGCGCACTGCGCCGCTCGCCGCCGCTGCCATGCTTTTCGCGGGTGCCGGCCTTGGCTTCGCCGGTTTCAGGATGGCTCAACCGGCCACTGAGACACGGACCATGGTGGATCCCGGCTCCCAGCGGATCGCCGCCGTCACCGGCGTCACCCAAGATCCAACCGGGATGGTCCACGTCCAGTACAGCAGCCTGGTTCCCTTTGAAGCTGTGGGGCCCGCAGACGACAACAACATCCGTTCCCTGCTGCTGCTCGGCACCCGCGCACCGCTCAATACCTCTGTGCAAAATGCCGCCCTCGGCCTGCTCACCCATACCTGCGTCGGCGCCGTAGACTGCGGAGCGGACGAGAGCCTGCGCAGCGCCCTCATGGTCGCCCTGCGCTACGATCCTCACTCCAATGTCCGCGCCCAGGCGCTCAGCGGCCTGGCTCCATACCTGGCTGAGGACATGCACGTTCGCGATGCTGTCCTTGAAGCTGTCCTCGATGATGGCGACCCGCAGATTCGCGCTCAAGCCATCCGTATGCTTGCCCCGGTCACCGCCGACTCGAGCGTCCAACAGGTACTCCAGAACGTCGCCACCCATGACGGCAATCCCCTGCTGCGCAACGTCTCCCGCACCATGCTGCAGCAGATGCCGCAAGTCCAGTAAGGCCTTTCTCCTGGCGGGCAGCTATTACAACCGCATAAAACCGTTAGCGAAAAGATCATGGCGGGAGAGTCCCCGCCCTGCGGCATAGGAAAAATGCTTTAGCCCGCCATATCTCCGATCGATTATGGTTGACCAGAACGTGACAATTGCGGTTCTCGTCCGTCTGAATTACAGGCCGTAGAACGGATTTGCCTAGGGGTACGCCCAGAACCAGAATGGCTGTCGCGGCTTTCCATTGAGAAAAAGCCCTGCTGCCATCCACTGAGGGCGTCCAGCCTGGGGAGGTCCGCTCTAGTAACTCCCGTCTTGCATCAGGAGTTTGTTGTCATGCTCTACCCCGATACCTCTAAATTTCTGTCGACCGCAACCCTGAGCACCGTACTCTGGGCTTCGACAGCGCTCTCCCCGGCAGCCTTCGCCATGCAGGCCGCCATCGCGCCTTCTCCGGTTCCTGCCTTTCCTCAAGCGATTCTCGAAAGCAATGCCCGCCTCGTCCTCGCGGCCGCGTCGCAGGGCTATCTCGGGGTGACTGTCCACGATGTCGACCCCGCCCGCGCGCAAAAGGAGAAGCTCGCCATCTCTGCCGGCGCCGAAGTAGTCTCGCTCGACCACGACGCCCCCGCCGCGAAAGCGGGCGTCCATACCGGCGACGTTATCCAGGCCATCAACGGGCAGCTCGTCAACGATGCCGCCACCCTCAGCCGCCTGCTGCGCGACATGCCGGTCGGCAAGTTCATCGATCTCCAGATCGTGCACAACGCCAAGGTAGAGCGGCTGCACCTCCAGCTTGCCGACCGCACCGTCCTGGTGCAGCATGCCTGGGCCCACCACTTCCATGTACGTATTCCGGAGCCTGCCCCCATCGTGAACGGTTTCGCTGGGCAGCGCAGCTACGCGGGTGACGGCACTTCCTCCGATAGCGACTCGCCTGACCCGCAGGCCTACATCGGCGCCCAGGTCGAACCGCTGACACCGCAGCTCGCCAAATTCTTCGGCGTCCGCGCCGGCAATGGCCTCCTGGTTCGCAGCGTCGAGGACAAAAGCCCTGCCGCGAACGCCGGGCTCGACGCCGGCGACATCATCGTCACGGCCAACGGCATGCCGTTAGAAACGACGGCCGACTGGCTCCAGACCCTGCGCACCAACGCGGGTCATCCAGTCGCCATCCTGGTGCTGCGCAACCGCAAGATGCTCACGCTCGCCATCACGGTAGATGCCCGCATCACCCAATCCGAGCTCGTGATACCCGAGCAGTTACGAAAACTCCGCGAATCGCTGGACCGCTACTCGCTGTGAGCGATCTGGAGGAGAACATCCGGCCAGTCGTAGCTGTCTCGATATAATGAACCATCTAGCATGTCTGCCACCGCTACCCCATCTGTGCCCACGATCCGCCACAAAAGCCGGATCAAAGCCGGCACCCGCAAACTGCGCGAGCTTGGCATCGTGGGACACGCGCTGGCCTCCACTCACCACGTCGTCATGGCGCAGATCGTGCCTATGCGCTTCTGCAATCTCTCCTGCGCCTATTGCAACGAGTATGACAAGGTCTCCGAGCCCGTTCCGCTGGACGAGATGCTCCGCCGCATCGACCATCTCGCCCGCCTCGGCACCAGCATCATCACCATTTCCGGCGGCGAGCCGCTCACCCATCCCGATCTGGACCAGATCATTGCGCGCATTCGTCACCACGGACGCCTCGCCGGCATGATCACCAACGGCTACTTTTTGATGCCGGATCGCATCGAGCGTCTAAACCAGGCCGGTCTGGACCACATGCAGATCTCCATCGACAACGTGCAGCCCGACGAGATCTCGAAGAAATCGCTCAAAGTCCTCGACAAGAAGTTACAGTTCCTGGCTGAGTACGCAGAGTTCCACGTCAACATCAACTCGGTTGTCGGCGGCGGGATCAAGAACCCGCAGGATGCGCTCACCATCGGCCACCGGGCGCTCGAGCTAGGCTTCACCTCGACCATCGGCATCATTCACGACGGCGACGGCCAGCTCAAGCCCCTGGGCGGCGAGGAACGCCGTGTGTATTACGAGATGAAGCAGCTGGATAAGAAGAACTACTCGCGCTTTAACCACTTTCAAGAAGCCATCGCCAACGGCGAGCCCAACGACTGGCGCTGCCGTGCCGGCTCACGCTACATCTACGTTTGCGAAGACGGGCTGGTGCACTACTGCTCGCAGCAGCGCGGCTTCCCAGGCACGCCCCTGGCCGACTACACCCAGGCTGACCTCGACCGCGAGTTCCTTACCGAGAAGACCTGCGCGCCCAACTGCACCGTCTCCTGCGTTCACCAGATCTCCTACATCGACCACTGGCGCGCCCCGCAGAACCGCACCACGAGCCCCAACGGCGACCACACCGACCGGGCGTCGGACTTGGTCAACATCGAGCTCTAACGAGCCGCTTGATCAGGTGTGCGGACGCAAATCTCCTACCCGGGAAGATGAAGCTCGTATTCTGTGAGCAGCTGTGCCGATGGATGTAATCGTCGCGAAGAAACCGATCGGGCAAGAGCTCATCGAATTCTTCTGGCAAGATATTGTCATCTCCCCGCCTAAGTTACCCTAAGTTACTCAGTAGTTTGATAAGTGTTACCGCATCAATGTTTTTCTTCAGCGATATCAGGGTATGTTGTGGACATGCGGTGATGTGATCGCTGCGCACTGGTGCTGAGTCTTTCGGGGGAGGGACTTAGCACCAAGGTGCTCCGGTCGCATCACCGCCGCACTTTATCTGTCACATTGCTTTACTTTCCCTGGGAGAACAAGATGAAGGCCATCGAGCTCGCGCACGCATTGGAGCAGTCCCGGGCAATTCCTCTGGACCAGATCGCTTCCATCGCACTGGACCAAAAGCGCCAGCTTGCCTTCGTCCAGCTCCACACCGGCACGGAAGTCCAGCTCGAAGCCTCCGGCTTCGGTGATCTCATCCACAAGCTCACCGAACTCTACTCCGGCACCTTCAACGCCTAAATCAATTCTTATCGCGGGTTAGCTCAGTAGGGCAGCCTTTGCTCGCTTCCCGGCTCTGACGACAATCCGACCCGGAACCGCGACCCGGGCATGCGTGCCTGACACCACCTCACCGTCCAGCCTAACCGCGCTCTGCTTTACCTTCCTGGTGGCGTCCGCGCCAGACTCGGCAAGTCCCAGCAGGAACAGCAGCTTGTCCAGCCGGATAGCGCCCGTGTCCGGTGTCCAGCCAGCATCGGCAGCCGAGACCGCGACCTCTTCCAGATCCTCCGGCGTCTCATCCCGCTGGAACTGCTTCGCCCAGTTTTCATCGGCGCGCCTTGCCGCTTCCTCTCCGTGGAAGCCGGCCACAATGGTCCGTGCGAGCCGCTTCTTCACATCCATCGGATGCTCGGTGCCGCTCTGGACTGCCGCCTGCAGAGCGTCCACCTCGCTCTGCTTCAGGTCGGTGAGCAGGGTCCAGTAGCTCCACATCAGCGTGTCGGAGATGGACATCAGCTTCCCATACATTTCCCCGGCCGGCTCATGGATACCAATCGCGTTATTCAGCGACTTCGACATCTTCTGCACCCCGTCCAGCCCCTCGATGATCGGCGTCATCAGCACGATCTGCGAAGGCTGTCCGTAGTGTCGCTGCAGCTCCCGGCCGATCAGCAGGTTGAACCGCTGATCCGTGCCGCCCAGCTCAACATCGGCCTTCAGCATCACCGAATCGTAGCCCTGCGCGAGTGGGTACAGCATCTCGTGCAGCGAGATCGGCTTCTCTTCCTGGAAGCGCTTATGGAACTCCTCGCGCTCCAGCATCTGCGAAACGGTAAAGTGCGCGGCCAGCCGGATGATGCCCTCGAAACCCAGCGTGCCCAGCCACTCGGAGTTGAAGCGGACCTCGGTCTTCGCCCGGTCCAGGATGCGGAAGACCTGGTCGGTGTAGGTTTTGGCGTTCTCGCCGATCTGGTCCGGGGTCAGCGGCTTGCGCGTCACCGACCTGCCGGTCGGGTCGCCGATGAGCGAGGTGAAATCCCCTACCAGGAAGATCACCTGATGACCAAGGTCCTGGAAGTGCTTGAGCTTGCGCATCAGCACGGTGTGGCCCAGGTGCAGGTCGGGCGCGGTCGGGTCAAACCCGGCCTTTACCCGGAGGGGGCGACCAGTCTTGCGCGATTCCTCCAATCGCTCGCGCAGATCGGAGACGCGAATGATTTCCGACGCGCCCTTCTGGAGGTAGTCCAACTGCTCGGCAACAGGAAGAAAGGGCTGGGTGGCTGTGCTCTCGGGCATGCGTGAACACAGTATAGAGTTCGCGCCGCCTGGAAGCAGCGTGCATACTCTCGGCATGGACAGCGAAAGCACGCGCGCCTTCCTGCTTGGTTTGCCATTTGTGGAAGAGACGCTGCAGTGGGGCAACAACCTAGTCTTCTGGGTGGGCGATAAGGCAATTGGCGGCAAGATGTTTGCACTCATGAACCTCGACACCGACAGCAAAGGTGTGCTGTCCTTTGCCGCCGGTCCGCAGGGCGCGGCGGAGTTGCTGGAGATCGACGGCATCTTCCCGGCTCCGTATCTCGCGCGGGCGCATTGGGTTGCGCTAGAGCGCTGGCATGCGCTGCGAACGAGCGAGCTGGAAGCGCGGCTGCGTGCGGCACGCGACATCGTCGAAGCGAAGCTGCCCAGGCGCACACGGGATGTGCTCGGCATGCCCGCAGCGGAGCGGCGGAAGCTGGTCGCGGCGCGGAAGAAGGAATTAGCGAAGCGCGGCAAGACATCGTGAGTTGCGCGCATCTCACGGCTTCGATAGCGTCCAGATATGCAATCGAGCATGCAGGAGACAGATGAGGCTGTTCCGCTGGCGCTTCACGGAAAGGTCGCGCTGATCACAGGGGGCGCACGCGGAATCGGCGCGGCAACGATGAAGCTCTTCCGCCAAGCCGGGGCTCGGGTCGCGTTTAACTACCGTGAGGCTCACGCTCGCGCCCATTCTCTGGTCACCGAATGTGGCGGCGAGACGGTCTGCGTGGCCTTCCGGCAGGAGCTGGATTCCGCCGCAGCGGGACACGCGCTAGTCGCCCAAACCATCGAAGCCTTTGGAGCGTTGGATTGTCTGGTGGTGAATCACGGCATCTGGCCGCCGGAGGAGGCGCCGATCGCCACGATGGATGAGCGTCAGTGGCGGCGCACGATGGACGTCAACTTGGACAGCGTCTTCGGGCTAGTTCAGGCGGCGGTCGCTGCCATGCAGCAGCGGAACGCGTCCAACGGAGAGGCGCGGGGGCATATCGTATTGGTCAGCTCGACAGCGGGCCAGCGCGGCGAGGCCTTCCATGCCGATTATGCAGCAAGTAAAGGTGCGCTGATTTCACTGACCAAGAGCCTTTCCAGCGAGCTCGCTCTCCAGGGCATCTATGTGAACTGCGTCGCACCAGGCTGGGTAGATACCGAGATGTCCGCGCCTGCGCTGGCGACCGAAGCGGGCCGCACAAGGATTTTTGGCACTATCCCACTGGGGCGAGTCGCGCGGGTAGAGGAGATTGCAGCACCCATCCTGTTCCTGTGTACACCCTGGGCGGGATTCATCAGCGGTGAGGTGCTGAACGTGAACGGTGGCGCGGTGCTGGTGGGATGACGATACGGCGAATGGGACTTCTGCTCCTCTTGCTCCCGGTCTTGGTCGTGTGCGGCGGCCTCAGCCTGCGCGCACAAGCGACTGGCGACGCAACCGACAATGCCGAGCAGCAGAAGGTGAAGACGCTGCTGCAGCAGATGATCCAGGCGCTGGGCGGCGATGCCTGGTTGAACGCGCCCGGATACGAGCTCATCGGGCGCACATCCGGCTTCTACCAAGGCAAACCTACGGGCGCGATCACCGATTTCTTCGACTATCGCCAGCCGCCGGATAAGGAGCGAGTCGAGCTGGGAAAGAAGCGGCAGGTGTACGAGATGTACATCGGCAACCAGGGATGGGAGGTCACGTACAAGGGCAAGCAGGCGATCCCGAAAGCCGAGATGGACGACTACCTGCGCCGGCGTGATCATTCCGTGGACGCGGTGGCGCGCATCTGGATGAAGGATCCGGGAGCGCTCTACATCTACGGGGGCCAGGAGCAGGTGGAGCGCCGTCTGGCTGACAAGATCACAATCCTGTCTTCCACGAATGACAATGTGACGCTCGATCTCGATGCGAACTCGCATCTTCCGGTGCGGCGCAGCTTCGAATGGCGCGACCCGCTCTACAAGGACAAGAACATCGAGGGCGAGGAATACGACGACTATCACAAGTTCAATGGCATCTCGACACCATTCTCGACCACGCGCTATCACAACGGGGACATGAGCAATCAGCGCTTCCTCTACAACGTCATTTATGGCGGCGCGATTCCGCCGGATATGTTCGATATCGATGCGGCGGTGCGAAAGCTCAAGAAGTAGGGCGCGCAACCGGGGTGGAGTACAAGGCTTCTTACTGTGCGGCTTATATAAT
>DASUWP010000242.1:0-2103 GCA_036378335.1 Acidobacteriaceae bacterium
AGCCGGTCGGAGACGTCGGAGACCGGCTCTACAGGCAAGAGCGGCTGCTTCGGAGGAAACTATGCGATCCGGTGCGAGCGGCCGCGCAGGGTTGAAAACGTTCTCCAGTCCCGAGCAGACGTCGCTCACGCAGGAACAACAGGTGCTTCGATGCGATATCCGGCCTTTTTGAGTTGTCGGACCATTCTGGCCAGCTTAATCTCTCGCCCTTTGGAATTTACGGCTGGGCCGCGCTCCTCGTAATGCACCTTTCGGCGCAGAACGATCCACACCATCCGGCAGATCCGGTGCGCAATACACCAGATCGCCTGCTTGTAGGGCATGCGCACGACCAGTCGCCGGAATGTCACCGCGTAGATGCTCCCCTTCATCTTGACTGCCGCATGCGCCGCTTCGTTCAGTACGCGGCGCATGACGCGATTGCCTTGCGGCGAGTGTGCGTTGTGCTGTTTACCTGCACTCACTTCCTCGCCGGGAATTACTCCCACCCAGGAAGGCAACGACTTCTGTGTCGGAAAAACGGCTGCCTCAGGGCCCACCTCGGCTATGATCTGCTGCGCCGAGCCTACTCCCAGGCCAGGTATTTCCGCCAGCCGCCGTACAGCGTCGCTATGAGGTTCGAGGACCGACGCGATCTCCGATTCCAACTGCTCCATCTGGTGCTCGATCAATGCCACGTGCTCCAGTTCCGCCTTCAGCAGGCGACGGTACACGGGCCGTAATTCCCGGCAAGCAGCCAGTGCATCGCATAGCTGCTCTTTGCTCGCTCGCAGTCCCGCACTTGCCAGCGCCGCCACTTCCGCCGGATCGGCCGCTCCCTCAGCCAGAGCCTGCAGCATGCGTCGGCCACTCAATCCCAGAAGATCCGAAACCTTGCCGGACAGCTTGATATGCATCTCCTCCAACAGCGCTTCCAGACCGTTCTGCAGACGCACGCGGTCCTTCCTTAAGCTGTACTTGCGACGAGTCAGCGTCCGCCATAGCCGCTGTTCGGCATCGGGCACGAAACTCAGCACCAGTTCATTGGCCACCAGCCGCCGTACCAGCCGTTCGGCATCCCGAAAGTCGTTCTTGCGGCCGCGCGCGCCGCGATTGGAATGCGCCTGCGCCAGATGCAGATGGGCCGTTGTCGGGCCCCCCTCTCGGTGGCTCTGCTGTATCGCGGGAACCCACTGCTGTTCCAGCATTGCCCATACGGGACGCCAGTACTGCGCCGTTGATTCCATGACGACTTCACCGACCTCCTGCTCGATGAGCCATTCGGCCAGCCTGTGCAGTTCGCTGTCAACCGTGCCGAACTGTCGCCGCTCGTAATCGTAATCACCTTGCACCGCAACATCAGCGATGACCACTGCCAACATGCTCTTGTGTACATCGATTCCCGCTATTCTGTAAGACATACTCCTCTCCCGGACGGAAGCGGAGAGCATGCCAAAGTTACTCTATGCAGGGTTGCGTGGCTGCCGCCGCTTCCCGGGAGGGAAGCGCCAGTGCCCAGTGATGCGCCTCAGGGCGCGCACATGCTCCGGATCAGACAGGTCGACGGTCTCAACTGCTCCACTGCGCAGACGATCTCACCGCTGCCATCTGAAAGCTAAATTTACCTCAGACTCGCGCCCGTTTTCATCCCATTGCCCGGGCCGCAGGCCCATAGAGACAGGTCGGAAACCTGCGCCACGAAGAAGAGAAACACGTGCAACCTTACTGTGGCCGATCTAGATGATCGATCGCGATCGCCGGAACCATCATCTTCCGCTCTTCGAGCCGTAGCCCAAGTTTCGCGAGCGCCGAAAATATACCGGGACCGGAATCATCCGGGGGTGACGGGCTATCCTGCCCTGCCGGATTGCGGTTCGGGAGATCACCGACCTCGAATTCAAAATCGTAGTGACCGTTGAGCCCGGTTTCATTTTTCACCGGCAGAAAAATTCCGATTCCGCCGGTATTCGGAAGTTGGCGCGCGAATTCGTCCATTGTGATGTTGCGGCACTCGCGGCGGCGCAGTCCCGTTGTGCTCGCAGTCCACTGGCATATCGAATTACCGGATGTTGCATCGCGGAGGCTCGGGGTACGCGCGAGCGTCAGCACGTAGGCCGAGGTTCG
>DASUWP010000243.1:0-5549 GCA_036378335.1 Acidobacteriaceae bacterium
CCAGGGTTGGACTGAACCAGGGTGGAGATGTCCCTACAGATTCCCCACCGTTCATGGAGGACATGAGGAATGGGGGAAGGAAGGGATGAATGTTATTGGTAGGCGAGACAGGGATCGAACCTGTAACCCCCGGCTTAGAAGGCCGGTGCTCTATCCAATTGAGCTACTCGCCCGCCACAAGGGGATGCTCCTCATTGTACCGTTCGCATGCCGCACGGCGCTCCCGCATTGCCTCCGGCGTCATTGATGCTCGGGCGTCGAATGCGTACCGTTCAGCGCCGCCGACCGCGCAAACTCCTGCTTCGCCCGGGCGGCATCGCCGCTCCGCCGGTAGGCCTGTCCCAGCAGGTAGTGAAAGCGCGGATTCTGCGGCGCAAGTGCAACCGCGGCCGCGAACTCCTTAACCGCGTCCTCGGTCCGGTCCGAATGCAGATACACCTGGCCCAGGTTCTCGTGGATGCGTGGCTCTCTCGGCGCAATCTTCGCCGCCTGCTCCAGCAGCTGCTGCGCCTCCTGCACCTGATTGCGGTGCTGCAGCAGAATGGCCAGGTTCAGCAGCGGCTGCTCGCTCGGTGCGGGATCGTCCTTCTGCATCTCGATGGCCGCGCGATATGCTCGCACCGCATCGTCATTGCGGTTCAACCCCTCGTATGCAAGCCCCAGGTTGTCTTCGCTCTTCACGCTTCGCGGATTCAGCGCAAGCGTCTTTTCGAAGCACGCCGCCGCATCATCATACCGCCCTTCGGTGTAGCGCAACCTGCCCATTGCATACCAGGTCTCCGCGTCATTGCCATCCATAGCCAGCGACCGGCTCATCCAACGATCCGCCTCCGGCAGCGCCTTCAGCAGCACATAGTCCAGTGCGACGTTCCGCAACTCCGTCGCAGTCGGCGTGCGCAGCGCGGCAGCTTCTGTATATTCCTTCAGCGACTCAGCCGGCTTGTCCTGACGTAGCAAGGAATACGCCAGCAGATAGTGTGGCTCCGCCGCTTTGGCATCGGCGGCGATCAACGCCCGCAGCATAGGCTCAGCCTGCGCAAATTTGCCGTCATGTATCAACTGCTGCGCGGTTTGAAGCGCGCTCGCCTGCACAGGCGGACTCGGCGTGAGTGTCCCAATCTGTTGCGCTCCGCACATCAGCGCGGCGCCCGCAAGCACCATGGGCAGGCCCACTCGCCCGAATCTATGCTTGTCGCTCACGCCGATCAGAATAGCAATGGCAAGTCGGCTATGCGCGCTCGCCACCTAACTCCTCCGGCGACGCGAACATCGCCTGAGCAGCCGCGATCAGAACCGGCACCGTCTGCTCCAGCACCTCGTCCAGAACTGCTTCTGCGCGCGACGTATCCGCACCGCCTGCATAGCAATACACCGTTAGTCCATAGCCCCACACTGCGTCCCTCTGGGCGGGCCGCACCACTAACTCCAAGCACGCATCCTCAATCGGTAGTGCCGCACAGCGCCGCGCAGTCGTCCGTGCCCACTCCTCGTGCAGTAGAAAATCTCCCATCGGCACCGCGTGCGCCATCAGCACATCGATGTACGATCCGTATCCGCACGCCGCTACGGGTGCGTCGAGCGTGTCCGCAAGCTCCTCTCGCTCGGCAGCGCTCAGCAGCCATCGATCGCACTTGGTCGTCATCAACAATCCGTGCGGCGCATTCAGTAGAGCCAGCGCCCGCGCCATCGCCGGCGAGCCTGCCGCCTCCGGCAAAGCCCCGATGCGATCCCTCTGCGTCTCTCCATCCACACGCAGGTCCAGCCATCCAAGCCCGCTCGCCGCATCCGACCAGCCCGTCTCAATCACTGGATCGTCCACGGCGGCCGCCACACTCCAGTCCGTCTCCATCACAGGCTCGCCGCCTGCGCATGCAGGAAGTCGAACAACAGCCGCTCCGCCCAGTAGCCGTCATAGCCAGTGGCGGGCGCAAGGAACGCGCAATGGCCGCCGTGCGTGGTCTCAATCAGATGTACCTGCGGGTTTTCGAGCAGGGTTGCGCGCGTCTCCGGCAGCATCCGGATGAATGGATCGTCCAGCGCATGCAGCACCATCGTAGGGATCGCGATGCGATCGGCAACCCGCGCACTTGCCGCGCGATGATAGTAGTCATCTGCGCCGGTGAAGCCACTGCAGGGAGCCATCACGCGATCATCGAACTCGCGCAGCGACCGCACGCCGCGGCTGCGCCTGGGATCGAAGATCTGCGGAAAGAGTTCACACTTGTACGCGTATCTCCGGAGCAGCCCGCGCAGAAACTTCCATTCATAGACGCGGTTCGCCGGCTCGTGCAGCGCATCCGCCGATGGCGCAAGATCGATCACCGGCGACACTCCCGCCACAGCGCGCAACAAAGGCGCCGCATCCTGACCCAGCTCGCCTGCCAATTTCAGCACCAGGTTGCCGCCCATCGAATAGCCCACCAGCGACCATCGCTCCGCACCACGCGTCTGCTGGTAATGCCGCACCACGGCCAGCACGTCGCCTGACAGCCCCGAGTGATACAGCGTCGGCGATTCGCGCTCCGTGCCACCGCAATTGCGCATATTCATGCGCACCACATTCCATCCCGCCGCGTAGAAGCGCGCCGAATTGCCGCGCACATATTGCGAATCCGACGAACCTTCCAGACCATGCAGCAGCAGCACCGTATCGCGTTCCGGCTCGGACTGCCAGTGGCCCTGGCACAGCACCCGGCTCGACCGCAGGCCATCCCGCGCAGCCTCTACCTCGATCAGCTCGTTTTCCGGGATCGGCAGCACGGCGTTACGCGGAAGAAAATTTCCCGCCAGCGTCTGCAGGTGCGCGTTGCGCAAAAAACGGCGCGGCGCAAATGTGCTTTGCCAGGCGGCGACCGCCTTCGCCGCCGACTCCGCTAGAGGCACCGTCATTGCGCCAACGTCTCCAGCACCGCCCGCGCCCGCAGCGGACCATCCGGAGCATCCTCATGCATGAAATACGCGTACACATCGCCCTGCTGCGCGTCGTCGGCGAAGCGCCGCGCTAATTCCTGCAAACCCGCTTCGCTGTAGGTGCTCCGCCGCAGCCGGTAGCAAAGGAAGTCTGCCGTCTTGCGTTGCGGCGTCTGCAATTCGTCACTCTCGGCGATACACAATGCGGCATTCGCCTGCCCCAAGGCCGCATAGATCGCTTCGTCAAACCATGACTCATGCCGGAACTCAAACGCAGCCCGCAGCTTCAGCCGCGCCACATCTTCAAGGAACGTCTTCAGCCGCTCGACATCAGCGCGAAAATTCGGCGGCAGCTGGAACAGCACCGCACCCAGCTTGCCCGCGCGTGCGGCCGGCAGCAACGAAGCCTTGAGTGCCGCCAGCGCATCGGTGCAGTCGCGCAGCCGCTTCAGATGGGTAATCGCCTGCGGAGCCTTGAAGGAGAAGCGAAACCCTTCCCCGGTCGCGTCCAGCCACGTAGTCAATTGCTTTTCGGTGGGCAACTGCCGGAAGGTGAAGTTCACCTCTACCGAATTCAGTTGCGACGCATAGTAGGAAAGCATGCGTGCCGCAGGGGTCTTCGCCGGATAGAACCCCGGCTTCCAGCTCGCATAAGCCCAACCCGAGGTGCCGGTATAGACAGTGTGCGGGTGGGCGGGCATGATCAGGAAAGTAGGATGGAGAGATCGTTGGAGGCGGCTAGTGGGGATCCAAGAAGACCCACACATTAACGTCCCGTTACCTACAGAATATACGTTGCGCCAAACGCTATCAATATGGGGATCCCGTGACACGTTGGCCGATATTGGCCCATAGACACCGTTCAGTTCCTTCCCATTCGCAGCAAAGAGCGACATGGACACACCAGTCATAAAGAACGCGAGCCTTGAAGATTCGCTCAGCCGTGCTAAGCGAACTCTCTTTGAAATCGGCCGGGATGTCTTGGCGGGGCCTACGACGGGCAGGACGTGTATGCGGATCCACGAGGAGCACTGGCTTCTTCCTTGAACAGATATACGATCTTCTCCTGGTGGTTCTGGAAGCGGCTCAATGCTGACCGACGGACCAATCGTGCCCGAACTGTCTCATGACCTAGGAGGACCTCAGGAACGTGCGCAGTGAGTCGTTGTACTTCTGAGGACTTTCCCAGAACATCGCGTGGCCCCCACCTTCATCGGCTTCAAAAACGACGAAGGAAGAGCCTGGAACGGCCTCGTGGATCCGTTGCGTGATTTTCACTGGTACTTTCGACACGCGTCCACCAATGACCAGAGTGGGCACCTTGACCAACACATACGCATCCCACCAATCACCGAAGGCGGCCCAGCGAAAGAGTTTGGCCAGGTAGGGGCGAGGGAGCTTGAGCCCCTCACGGTAGAAGGCTTCCTTCGCCGACTCCTCCGCGTTCTCTGTGAGGAATTGATCGCTAAATCCCTTGGAGAAGCCGATGGCATCGGGACCTTCGAAGGCATCGATCGCGGCCAACGCCTGATCCGCAGTGAAGATTCCATCACGCAGGTGGCAGGGTGAATCGTCGGAGAAGACAATCGCCCGCAGTCGAGAATCACCGTAAAGCTCGAGGTAGGTCAAAATGATCTTGCAGCCACCGGAATGGCCGAGGATCGTCACGTCGTTAAGGTCGAGAGCGCGGAGAAATCCGTCGAGGTCCTTGGCCAATGTGTGATAGTTGTAGCCGCCCTCCGGTTTGTCCGACTCGCCATGACCACGGGGATCGAGAGCAATCACCCGGAACTCGTCGCACAGTCCCTCGAGCTGAAACTTATACAGCGACGCGGCATGACCTAGTCCAGGCAACATCACCAGCGCCCGGCCCGCACCGGCCTCCCAGTAGCGCAAGGTCACCCCTCGTGCGACGGCGACGCCCTTTAAATCAGCCCGCAACGAAAACGGTGTACTCACAGCACAACCTCCCGTTTACCGACGTGCCGTTCTTTCCTGGCGCGATGTTGGTATAAATCTGATTCACGGTTTGAGTATCACTAAACCTTCAGAAGAAGAATGGAGCGAGCTTTTGTACCGCATCGTCCAGCAGGGATAGATTGGGATCAGGCATTGATCTTTCCTAGGAGTTCGACGGCCAGGTTCCGCTCCCGTGTTCTACCGCTTCGAGCAATCTCTCCTTATTTAAATACTTTATCTACTCATGGCACCAAAGATGGTTTGGAGGGGAAGACAGCATGTCGACCGCGTCTCGGCCATCCCGATCCCGGTGACGGATGAATAGCATTACCTTCAAAGAAAGCAGGTGGCCCAATGAATCCTCTCGTTTCACCCCGATGGCTGGCTGAACACCTTCATGATCCCGGTGTGATTGTTCTGGATGCCACGCTTCCCCCGGTCGGCGTTTCTCCGCCGATTGATGTCCACGCTCGATATCTCGCAAAGCACATTCCGGGTGCGCTCTTTTTCGATATTGAGGAACTCTCAGACCATTCCACCCCCCTTCCCCACATGCTGCCTGCACCCGAGGATTTCTCTCGCAGCATGTCGGCTCTCGGAATCAGCGATCAAACGTCCATCGTCGTCTACGAACAGGAAGGCGTGTTCTCCGCTCCACGCGCTTGGTGGATGCTTCGCAC
>DASUWP010000244.1:0-2397 GCA_036378335.1 Acidobacteriaceae bacterium
CCGGATCTCACCTTCGGGTCCGGCATCCGGCCCGTGCTCCAGCCAGGGCGCTATGCCGGCGAGTGCGCGACCGAGTGCCTCCAGGTAGGTTGTGTGGCGGCGGTGCTGCTCTTCGCCTGCGTGCGCCTCCACGGGCATGACCTTCTTCAGCTTGCGTTCGGCGAGAGCTGCGAAGAGAGGATGGCAGACACGATCAAGCATCGCCACCCAGTCGGCTCGGCGCTCACTGAACGTCGAAGGCGTCTCTGCGGCAGCCGTTGGGGCATCGAATCCGGCGACTGCTCCAGCGGCGAGGCCGGTCAGCAGCAACTCGCGTCGCGTCATGGCGAAATGGTTTGTGGGCATCGAAGCGATTTTATGCTCGCTGCGGGGAAGCGCCCAGACGCAGCAAAGCCCGCCGATTCCGGCGGGCTGCTGACGTTTCTTCTGAAGTGCCGAACTATGCTGCCGATTCGCCTTCAGAGCCTTCGCCGGATGCGGCCTGCTGTTCTTCAAGCTGCTTGGCCAGTTCCTCGCGCTTCTTGGCGCGGGTTTCGGCACGCTTCTGCTGCTTCTCGGTGAGCTCCTTTTCGGCGCCGAGGAGCTCGATCCAGGCCATCTCGGCGGCATCGCCCTGGCGAGGGCCCTTGCGTGTGATCCGGGTGTAACCGCCGTTGCGATCTCCGTAACGGGCGGCGACGGTGTTGAAGAGCCGGTCGACGGAGTCGGGTGTCAGCAGGTAGGCGAGCGCCTGACGGCGGGCGTGAACGTTGCCACGCTTGCCGAGGGTGATCATTCTCTCAATGAGAGGCTGAGCTGCCTTGCACTTTGTGAGTGTGGTCTCGATGCGATCCATCAGAATGACCGAGGTGACGAGGTTGCGCAGGACTGCGCGACGGTGGGAGGTGTTACGGCCAAGTTTGTAGCCGGCATTACGATGGCGCATGATGATCTCCTTCGACCCGGCTTTTTGCCGTGGGTCGGCATTGCAGTTTTGGTTTATTGATGATGTGCGGCGGAACTGGCGGCCTTGAAGCCAGGCGACTGTGCAGCATACCGTTCATCGGCGGTGTTTTGGCACCGTCTCTTTTCAGGCCCAAGGGTGAAAAGGGAGGAACGGCCGCGATCCGGAGGCGTGAAACTGCCCCGAACCCGCATCCTGTCCATTGTATCGGGTGTTGGCCGAGGGGTGTCAAGGGAGACACCCGCTAGTGGTATACGGGGCTTTCAAGGCGACTGCTAAACTTGGCTCTCAAACCTGTAGGGGCTCGAATGCCGATTGTTGAGCTAAACCACGTCCGCAAGGAATATGGCACCAAAGTTGCCGTAGAAAACCTATCGATTTCGATCGAGCCGGGCACGATGTTCGGGCTGCTCGGACCGAATGGCTCGGGCAAGACGAGCACGATCCGGATGATGATCGGCATTACGGCACCGGACTCAGGGACCGTCTCGCTGTTCGGGAAGCCCTTTGCGCGCAAGATGTTGGCGCATATTGGGTATTTGCCGGAGGAGCGGGGGCTCTACAAGAAGATGAACGTGCTGGAGCAGCTGGTGTTCCTGGGCCGGCTGCACTACATCAGCGCGTCTGTGGCGACGATTCGGGCGCGGACCTGGGCGGATCGGCTGCAGATATCCGAGGCGCTGCCGAAGAAGACGGAAGACCTTTCCAAAGGCATGCAGCAGAAGATTCAGTTCATCGCGGCCCTGATGCATGAGCCGGACCTGATCATTATGGACGAGCCCTTCAGTGGTCTCGACCCGGTGAACGCTTCGCTACTGATGGATACGTTAGTCGAGCTGCGGCAGGAGGGCAGGACAATCGTGTTCTCGACGCATCGGATGGACCAGGTGGAGAAGATGTGCGACAACCTGGCGCTGATCCACGGAGGGAAGCTGGTGCTGTCGGGGTCGATGGCCGAGATTAAGGCGCGGTATCCGCGGAATCGGATCCACATTGCATTTGAGGGAGACGATGCGTTCCTGCGGCGTCCGGAGATCGAGCGGCTTCGCCGATTTAATGGGTGGGCGGAGATTGTGCTGCGGCCGTCGGCAACAATTGTGGAGGACGCGCAGGCCGTGCTGGCGGATGCACTGAGGCGCGCGCGGGTGACGCGGTTCGAGGTGACGGAGCCGACGCTGGAGGAGATCTTCATCGAGAAGGTCCGGGAGGCGTTGCCGCGGGAGGAGATTCATTTTTCTGCGGTAGAAGAGGAAGAGCCTGAGGGGAGCTACTTAAATGCTTGATCTCAGGCGCGCCACCATGCGCAATGTGTGGATCGTTGCGCATCGGGAATATATGGAGCGGATCCGAACGCGTGGATTCCTGATCACTACGGTGATGATTCCTACAATCATCGCTGCGTTTGCGTTCGGCAGCACCTTTCTTGCGTCGCGCGCGAACCGGAATCTGCGGGT
>DASUWP010000245.1:0-19499 GCA_036378335.1 Acidobacteriaceae bacterium
GGATCGCTCGAAAAGCCCAGCTATAAGGACGTGTGCACGGATCAGACCGGACATGCGGAAGTAGTCGAGCTGACCTTCGACCCGCAGAAGGTGAGTTATGCGGCACTGCTCGACTTGTTTTTCGAGCTGCACGATCCAACACAAGTCAATCGACAGGGACCGGATTGGGGAACACAGTACCGGACCGTGATCTTCTTTCATTCACCAGAGCAGGAAGCCACAGCGCGGGAGACGATCGCCCGGCTTGAGGCGAGCCGCCGCTATGCGAAGCCGATCGCGACGCAGGTGGTTCCTGCTGGAACGTTCTGGCGGGCGGAGGAATATCACCAGAAATATCTGGAGAAGCGTGGCGCGGTTTCCTGCCACATTTAATCGTGGCAGGGTTTCAGCCGTCCGGTTGTCGGTCCTCTGGTCACATTCATCTGATAGGCTGAGGGCCGGACGACTGTGAACGAGACTGACGGACAGAGCCACGCGTCTGCACCCTTTGCCAGGCTGCAGGCCCTCACGGCGCGTTTTCCATCGCTGGGGCTCTCCATAGAGACGGCAGTCTGCTTCATCTTCACGGCCTTTTTTCTCTTCTACGGTCTGGTGCCGATCTTCGGTGGCGACGCCTTGGGGCTGGTGGGCGCCGATGAGCCGCGTTACGCGCAGATTGCGCGGGAAATGCTGGGCCGGCACGACTACATCACACCCATCCTGTACGGCAAACCATGGCTGGAAAAACCGGCGCTTTACTACTGGCGCGCGATGTTTTCCTTCAAGGAATTCGGCGTGCACGACTGGTCGGCCCGCCTGCCATCCGCCAGCTTTGCGTTCATCCTGGTCTCGCTGATTTACCTGCACATCCGGCGCTTCCGGCCGGGCGGTCAATTGGACGCGGCGCTGATCACGGCGAGCTGCGCCGGCATCATCGGCTTTGCCCGCGGCGCTTCTACGGACATGCAACTCGCAGCGCCGTTCTGTATCGGCATGCTGGGCTGGTATGCCTGGTACGAGACAGACAAGAAGTTCTGGCTTTTCGACCTGTACTTCTTCAACGGCGCGGCGACCTTGGCGAAGGGTCCGGTTGCACCATTTCTCGCGCTGGCGATCATCTTTGCGTTTGCAGCGCTGCGCCGCGAGTGGTCGCTGCTGCGACGAACGATCTGGATTCCGGGCGTCCTGCTCTACCTGGCGATGGTGCTTCCCTGGTACATCGCCGTAACGCGACGAAACCCGCAGTTCCTTCGCGTCTTCTTTCTTGAACATAATCTGGAACGATTCGCCACCAATCTCTACGAGCATCAGCAGCCTAGCTGGTATTACGTGCTGATCATGCTGCTCGCGCTGCTGCCTTGGACGGTAGTCGCCATGCGTGCGCTGGTGGATGCGGCGATCGAATCGGTGAACGAGTGGCGTGCGCGGCGGGCAAAGAGCCGCTATATAAGCCATGCACGCTGGGGCGATGCCTTCCCCGAGTTTCTCGTTCTATGGACGCTCTTCCCCATTGTCTTCTTTTCGCTGTCACGCTCGAAGCTACCCGGCTACATCCTGCCTTCCATTCCACCGCTCACCATCCTGACCGGCGATTACCTGAACCGGCTTCGCCAGAAGGAGAAGGGCATCCGGCCGTGGCTCCTGGTGCTGCATGCATTGCTCGCCGGAGTCACTGTGACGCTGGTGCTGCTGCTGCCGTGGTTTATCTTCCGGGCGATCGGCGGAATGCCTCCGATGCGGGTGATCGTCTCGGCCATCCTCACAGGCGTCGGCACCATCGTGCTCATCCTGGTCGTGGTGGGACGATTCGGCGTGAAGCGGCTGCGCATCGCCACTATGGTGCCGCTGGTGATACTGGTCTTTTTCCTGTTCGGAGTGGGGCCGTTCTTCGGCCTGCCGGCCATTCCGCAGACCAAACGCACGATTCAGCTGGTGGATCTTGCCTATTCGGCACGACCGCTGGCCCGCCAGCTTACGCAATTGACTCTGCACAATGAACCGGTCGCGGTGCTGCGCGTCCGGCGCGATCTGGAGTTTGGGCTCTCGTTTTACCGCGACCGGCGCGTGCTGGATTACGAAAAGGACGGCGTGCCCGGGCAGGCGCACATCCTGGTGGTGCGGGACATTGCCCTGCCCGACCTGAGGACACTGCTCGCAACGCGCTCCTACCACCCGCTCTTCGCCTATCCCGCGCAACATGTTTCCGTGTACCAGGTTGACGCTCTTGGTACGGACGAATCGGCTGCATCACCACACAAGTAACGCTGCCCTCTACCAATCCCTTTTGCATCCGCCGGAAGGCCACGCTTACACTCGCAGGTAGCCGAGGGAAATAGGCGGGCAGGAGAGCACTGTTTGGCCGCGTCGTTGTCCAAAAGCGCGATAGTCCGTCAGGATGTGCTCGACCTGCGTCATTTCGCCGCTTCGTCCCTGCGCGACCTTCTGACAGAGGAAACCGAGTTGTGGCAGCAGCGCCTGCGCTGGGATTACCGCGCGTCGGCACAGCTCCTGCTCGACTATCTGGATTCGCGGATCCTGCCCGGTTTCGTTGCCACGGAAGACGGCCGACCCGCCGGTTACGTCTTTTGCGTGTATGAGCAGCACAAGGCAGTCATTGGAGATGTGTTTGCGACCGCACAGGCGCGGGAGCGCGCGAACCGTATCGAGTCCCGCCTGCTGGAGCACACGCTGGAGCTGTTGCAGAGCACGCCGGGGACGGCACGGGTGGAAACGCAGCTTCTGCTGCACCCCAAGGGGCAGTTTCGCGAGGTCTTCACACGCAACGGGTTCGATTTCTATCCCCGAGTCTTCATGGAGCGCCAATTGCGCCGCGAGCGGCCGGCCGAGACGAGCGCTTTGCCTCCCTCACTGCACTTACGGACCTGGCGAGAGAACGACTTCGCCGCAGCGGGCCGGTTGATTGCGCTGGCGTACCAGGGACACCTGGATAGCGTGATCAACGACCAATACCGGACCACGGCGGGCTCGCTGCGCTTTCTGCACAACATCGTGCGCTTCCCAGGCTGCGGACAATTCGATCCGGCCACGTCGCTGGTGCTGGCGCATCGCGACAGCGAGGAGCTGGCGGGGATCGTGCTCTGCTCGCGCGTCAATATCGATACAGGCCACGTCACCCAGCTTTGCGTTGAACCGGCGCTGCGTCATGCGGGCCTGGGACGCCTGCTGCTGACGCAATGCATGCAGGCGCTCACCGCGCAGGGGCTCAATTACATCTCGCTCACGGTGACGGAAGGCAACCAGGAGGCGCTGCTGCTTTACCGGCGCATGGGCTTCAAGTCGCGGCACAGCTTCGATGCCATGGTGTGGCAGCGGAATTAGCGCTTCAGAAAGCGGTGGGTTTACCGGTGAATGAAATACATCAGCCAGCTCGCCACGATCACCGCTCCAACAAAGAGCACGAAGCAGTAGGCACCATAGCGCATCATGGCGCGGGGTTCGCTGCGCTGCGTGATGCCAAAAACGGTAGCTGCGAAGAGCGCAAAGAGCAAAACTGCGGTGAAGTGGGAGGGCGCGAAGCTCACGACTTCCTCCCGATCTTGATGTTGTGCGCATCCACTGCCGCGATGACGTTCAGCAGTCCGGCCACGACGATGAACTTGGTGCCATAATCTGCGGTGACTACCTGGACGGGAGTCTGGCCGGCTCCGAACAGGCGCCCACCCATGTACAGCAGGCCGGAACCCAGGTCACCGACGAAGCCCAAAAACACCAGAGGATCCGAGGGGTTTGGGGTATAAAGCTTGCCCTGCATCAAGAGGCCGAGAATGAACATCAGGCCAATGGCGGCAAAGAGCAGGCCGCCACGAATCCAGCGGCGACTGAGCAGATGACCGGCGCCGGGAATCAGCCAGCCAACGAGAAGCGCGGTG
This sequence comes from Acidobacteriaceae bacterium, assembly GCA_036378335.1. Lineage (GTDB taxonomy): Bacteria > Acidobacteriota > Terriglobia > Terriglobales > Acidobacteriaceae > KBS-83. The sequence continues at coordinate 3,870 of DASUWP010000245.1, forward strand.
GAAAAGAGCGGACTTTTCGCCTCGGATGCCTTCTCGATCTTTCTGCTGCTAATGGCGGCTTTGGCGGGCGGGGTAGTTGCCATAGACTCTCCACCAATATACCGCAGCGGTACTCGGGCCGGACCCGCCGCCCTAACCTCCATACATCGGGCCTATACGCGGACCAACTCCGTCTGCACGCGGCCGGTGACGTGAGCCTCGCGATCGCCAGTCATGATATTCACCTCGCTGCGGATACCGAAGTCCTTCAGATAGATTCCGGGCTCTACGGAAAAACAGGTATGGGGCAGCAGGAAACGCTCGTCATGGGTCTCGAGGTTGTCGAGGTGGGCGCCGTTGCCATGTATTTCGGTAGCGATATTGTGACCGGTGCGGTGGGTGAAGTAGTCCGCATAGCCGGCTTCGCGGATGACGGCACGGGCAGCATCGTCTGCCTCCCAGCCGGCGATCGGCTTCCCCGATGCGAAGGCCTGCTTCACCTTTGCGGTTGCAGCATCGCGTGCGTTGCGAACTATGGTGAAGACGGCTTGCTCCTGCACGGTGGGTTCGCGATCGACCACGCCGGTCCAGGTGATGTCATAGAAGACGGTGGCTTCGCGATTGGGGCGAGCCCAGATATCGATCAGCAGAAAGTCGCCGGAGCGGATAGGGGAATGCGCGTCCGCCGTTGGCTCGTAGTGACCGTCGACGCTGTTGGCGTTGACCGAGACGTTGGGGCCGTGCTCCCAGACCAGGCCGGCATCGGCCATCGCGTGCTGCAGCCAATCCACCATCTCGTACTCGTTGGTTCCTGCGCCGGAACGGACGCGGCGGCCGATCTCGCGAAAACCGGCATCGAGGATGGCGTCGATTTTGACCTGCGCCTCGTAGTGACTCTTCTCCTGCTCGGGCGAGAGGACGGCCTCAAATCGGCTGACAAGATCGGCGGAGCTCACGATGGTCTTGCCGAGCTCGTGAAGGACCTCAATGGTGCCGGCGTCCACCATGGAGACATACATGATGGCGTTGCGTGGGGAATATTGCATGGCGATGCGCTCAGCGCCGGTGAGCATCTGCCGTAGACCAGACTCCAGCTCCTGCCATGAGCTGTAGAGGTGCGCCTTGCCGGGGAGCGCATCGAGGCGCTGACTTTCGACTCGGTGCACCAGCTTGCGCGGCTCGCCGGCTACGGGCACGAAGTAATACCAGCGGCGCGTGATGTGCAGGCCCTCGCTGAGCCCGAGGATGCGGTACGCGATGGGATCCCGATGATGATGGTCGTAGAAGAGCCAGCCGTCGAGCCGGGCCTCCTGCAAGGCTTTCTGGATTGCGTCGAGTTCCATATCTCTGCCGATTCTATTCCTGCCATTTGCGGCGGATGCTGGTCGCGGTCACGCTTGGGCAGAAGCTAGACTGAAGCGAAAGGAGAGAGCGTGCGCGCAGGTGGCATCCATCATGCAGAACTGATCCTATTGCTGCTGCTCTTTCTGGTAGGAGCGCTGACCACACTTTCGCGGCGCTTCCAGACGCCGTATCCAATTGTGCTGGTGATGGGTGGCCTGTTGCTGAGCTTTATCCCCAATCTGCCGCACATCTCACTAAATCCTGACATTGTCTTTCTTGTGCTGCTCCCGCCGCTCCTGTTCGCTGCAGCATTCAACACCTCCTGGCCTGAGTTCCGCTTTCACCTCGTCAGCGTGCTGCTGCTGGCCTTTGGCCTCGTCGGCTTTACCGTACTTGGCGTCTCTGTAGCCAGCGAGTATCTGCTGCCGGCCAGCTTTGACTGGCGGCTGGGGCTGGTGCTGGGCGCAGTGGTTTGCAGCACGGACGCGATTGCCGCCACCTCGATTGCGGCTCGCGTCGGATTACCCCGGGCTATCGTGGACATCCTCGAGGGCGAAAGCCTGGTGAACGATGCGAGCGCGCTGCTGGCGCTGGAGTTTGCTGTCAGTCTGGTGGTCAGCGGGCAGGAGCCCGGCTTCGGGCAGGGCCTGGTGCGATTACTCACGCTGGTCGGAGGAGGCCTGGTCGTGGGGTTCGTTGCGGCCTGGCTGATTCATCGCCTGCAACTGCGCCTCACGGATCCACCGATCGAGATCACGCTGAGCCTGATGGCCCCGTATGTCTCATACCTGCTGGCGGAGAGCATGCACGTCTCCGGCCCACTGGCTACGGTGGTGTGCGGACTGTATCTCGGCCACAAAAGCTCCGAGGTATTCACCACAGAGGCGCGTCTGGAAAATGCAGCCGTGTGGAGCACCCTGGACTTCCTGCTGAACGGCGTCGTCTTCATCCTGATCGGGCTGCAGCTTCCGTTCATTCTCAGCGGCATTCGCAATATCGGACATCGCGAGCTGTTGTTTGATGCAGCCGTTTTTACCGGCGTCGTGATTGCGCTCCGCCTGATCTGGATGTATCCGGGGGCGTGGATCGCATATTTCATCCGGATCCGGTTGCTCAAGCAGAAGTATGGGCGGCCCAATGCACGCGCGGTATTCGTGCTGGGCTGGACAGGTATGCGAGGCGTGCTGGCGCTGGCCGCGGCCATCTCTCTGCCGCGCGCGCTCGATAATGGCGCACCCTTTCCCCAACGCGAGGTCATCATCTTTCTTACCTTCTGCGTAATCCTGGTCACGCTGGTGGTCCAGGGGCTGACGTTGCCTTCTTTGATTCGCAAGCTTGGCCTCTGTGAAGCCGACCCGCTCGAGACAGTGGAGCGGGATGCGCGAAGGCGGATGCTGCGCGGCGCGCTAAATTATCTGGAGTCGCTCAGTTCCGCGGAACGTCCTGACGAAGAGGTCTGGCTGGATGTGTTGCACCACTACAAAGAGCGGTACGCGATGGTGGACGGCCATCCAAAAGATGTGGAAGACCCAACACCGAATCAGTGGGCCCAGATGTACGACCTGAATAACAAGGTACGCGCAGCCGAGCGCTCGACGCTCGCGAAGATGCGCTACGAGGACCGCATCAGCGAACATGTGCTGCGCAAACTGGAGCGCGAGCTGGATCTACTGGATGCGCGCTTCGTTCCGCGAGGATAGCCCACCGGATCACGATGGCGTGCGCCTTTCCAAGCGGACGCGCGGCGCGCTACATTTATCTAGCGAGATATTTGAGAGCAGCCAGCTCCTGGAGCGACGAGGAATGACGTGGATGGCACAACCGATGACATGGATTTTGCTCGGCGTTGCAGGCGGAGTTGTACTGGGCCTGATCTGCATCATTTGGGCAGGCCAGGGGAAGCCCCTGAGCGAGAACCCTCACCACGACGAATTCTGAGACTGTTTAGCCCTTGCGCGGCGGCATCTTGAGCCAAAGGATGCCAGCGAAGAAGAACAGCGCTGAGACCGAAAGGGACAACAGCGCATGCGTGCGATGGTTGTAATGCACGGCCAGCGCGGCGCTCACCCACCAAACCGCAGCGCCGGCAAACCAGATCCAGGCCGTCCAGGCCGCTTTTGACGCCATCCCACTCCTGACCGGTTCGGCGCCGCGACTCAATGCTTCGCCCTCCGGCTCCGAACCATGCGGCTTATCAATAAGGCTCCCACAGTCAGACTAGCAGTCAAAACGACGGGGAGGTGTGAGTCCGTGGCTCCCGCCGAAGCGAGCAACCAGAGCACAGTACCTGCGCCAAAAACGTGATAGATTCCCATGTCCGGGAGCGTAGCAACGCGATGGCTGTACACCCCATGCACCACCAGGGTGAGTGGCATGCCGCCAGTAATGACACTTGCACTTTATCCCGGGCAACTGGTTCCGAAACGGGTCTAGTCCAGACCCGACTACTGCCTTCCTCGTACGATGCATGCCCATCGTCCACGGTGCCTCTGCGACCTAAGTAACATTCCCTTCGGCACGCGCCCGCCGCAGAATGTTGCCATGACTCACTTGGCGACAGGGCGGGTCCGCATGCTGGAACTCCTACTACCGGCAATTGACCGGTGGTCAGGACGCAAAACTCTCCAGCAGCAGGACAGCAATGCCCACCTGGCGCTGGGTGACCAAGGCGAAGAGGCGGTCTACTTTCACCTGCGCAAAAAGGGCTGCATGGTCGTGGCCCGACGCTGGCGCTCCTCACGTCAGCCAGGAGATCTGGACCTGGTCTGCTGGGAAGGCGACACTCTGTGCTTTGTCGAGGTAAAGACCCGCAGTCGGTTCGATGTAGCAACGGCAGAGTCGGCCGTAGATGCGGACAAACGGCGCATGATCCGGCGTATGGCTCGTCTCTATATGAGCAGTCTGCGCGAACAACCCAAGCATGTCCGCTTCGACATCGTCTCGGTCTACTTTAACGACGAGGCGGCTGCGGAGCTACGCGTCATCCCAAACGCATTCGGTTGGACCGAGCCAGCTCACCGCTGGAACTAAAACCGTCGGAATTGCCGCTCCTCCTCTGCTGTCCTCTGAGTTCCGCAGATTTCAAAATACGGTCGCCAGGGAGATTGGATTGTGAACCAGGAGAATGGGCGCACACGTTCGTGCAGATCGAGGATCGAGATTAAGAAGCTGGTCTAGCTAGCTTGAGCATCCTTGTACTCTTCGTACCACGCCATCTGGATGGACTCCAGCTTCGACTCGTTTGATTTGCTCTTATCATCGGCGAATCCGGGCAACTCTGTTACATAGCGGTGCAGATCTGTGAACCGCACGGTCAGCGGATCTATCTCCGGATACTGCTCTTGAAGGAGGATTGCGATCTCTTCCGCATCGTTCCAGGTGAGCTCTTTTGGCATCTGTTTTCCTCTCCTCTTTAAGACTTCGACTCCGCCAGGGCGAGCGGCTTGCCCTCAGAGACATAGTTCCGGTTCCAGCTTGGAATTTCTACGACGTACGTTCCTGGACCCGTAATCACCGCCTGGCAGCCCAATCTCGAATTCAACTGCACATCCGCTGCCGTCTCCATGCGGTCGAGTTCGTCATCCTCTGGCTCAGAGATGCCCTGGGCGCCATTCTTCACCCAGATATGGCAGGTGGTGCAGGCGCAGGAGCCGCCGCACGCGTGATCCAGAAATATGTTGAAGTTCTCCGCCACATCAAGAAAGGACATCGGCTTGCCATGATGCTCGTAGGGCATGGAGCCGTACTCGAACTCCACGGTACGACCTTCCGGAAGGAAGGTAACGCGCACCATATTCGGTCCGGGCGGCTTGCTAAGGTCGATAACCTGCTGCGAATTCTGTTCTGACATGACTCTCGTTTTCTATCTAAAATCTGCCGGCGCGATGGGGTGCGGCGCGGCTGGCCCTTCGCCTATTTTTGCATCTGCGGTGTCCATGGTTTCGCCATGCAGCGCCGAGGAGACGGTTGCATCCATCATCAGCTCGGCAAAGTGGCGCGTGGCCTTATCGAGCGCCTCGGTACCGCGGCGCACGGAATCGAGATCGCCGGCATCACGCAAGATCTCCAGTTCCGCCACAAGTTCGCGGATCTTTGCGCGCTCTTCATCGCTCAGTTGCCGCCATGCGGGATGATTTGGGGCCTTCTCTACGGCGGACAGGATGGTGGACGCCTCGTTGCGGGCTTCGATCAACTGACGCTGCTGGAAGTCTTGCTCGGCGTTGTCGAAGGAATCGAGGATCATCGATTCCACCTGCTCGTCGGTCAATCCGTAGGTCGGCTTCACCTCGATCTCGGCCTGTTTGCCGCTTCGTGCCTCGATGGCCGAGACGTGCAGCAGCCCATTCGCGTCGATGAGAAACTTCACCTCGATACGCGGCAGACCGGCGGTCATCGGAGGAATACCTTTGAGATCGAAACGCGCGAGTGAACGGCAGTCCTTCGCCAGTTCGCGCTCGCCCTGCAGTACGTGGATCGCCACGTTGGCCTGACCATCGACGCCCGTGGTGAAGTGCTCGGTTGCTGATGCCGGAATGGTTGAGTTGCGTTGGATGATCTTGGCAACCACGCCTCCCAACGCCTCGATGCCGAGCGATAACGGCGTGACATCGAGCAGCAGCATTTCCTCTGTCGCCGCGGAGCCACCGGCGAGAATGTTCGCCTGCACCGCCGCCCCAAGCGCAACGACTTCGTCCGGATTTAATTCCGTGTGTGGCCGCTTGCCGCGTGCCGGTAACTCGAACAGCTCCGCTACCAGTTGCTGCACCCGCGGAATGCGCGTCGAACCCCCGACAAGCACGACTTCCCCTATTTGCTCCGGGGTGAGGCCGGCGTCGCGCAACGCCTGCCGACATGGCTCTACCGTGCGCTGAAGAATCGGTTCGATCAACTGTTCAAACTGTGACCGCGTGATCTCGCGGCGATAGTGCCGGCCATTCGGCAGCGGAATGTCCATGCGCGCGATATCTTCTGAGGAGAGCGCGATCTTGGCATCGATCACCGCCTTGCGAAGTGCCTGCACGAGCTCCGGTTGCTGCCGTGCGGGAACTCTTTCTTCTGTCTCGATTTCGTCAAGCGCGATGGCCAGCAGCAGGTTATCCAGATCGTCGCCGCCCAGATGTGTGTCACCGTTGGTGGCAATGACTTCAAAGATTCCGTCGTGCAGCTTCAAAATCGAAATATCGAAGGTGCCGCCACCGAGATCGTAGACCGCGACAACGCCATCTTTCTGGCGATCAAGTCCGTAGGCCAGCGCCGCCGCAGTCGGCTCGTTCACCAGCCGCAGCACTTCGAGTCCGGCCATCCGGCCGGCGTCTTTCGTCGCCTGGCGCTGCGCATCGTTGAAGTAGGCGGGAACAGTGATCACCGCCTGTGTGACCGGGGCGCCGAAATATCGCTCGGCATTGCGCTTGAGCTGCCGCAATATGTACGCAGAAAGCTCCGGCGGTGTGTACTGCTGCCCTCCCACATCGATGCGCAGCACCTCGCCAGGGCGAAAGTCCGGCGCAAGGCGGAAGGGAAAGAGTTTCAACTCTTCCGTGACATCCTCTACACCACGCCCCATGAGGCGCTTGACCGAGTAGACAGCGCGGTCGGGCGTGGCCAGCAGGTGTGTACGGGCTGCGTTGCCGACAATGGCACGCTCCTTGCCTGCGGCCGGCATTGCGACGACGGATGGGACCAGGTTCGATCCGTCTTCGCCGGGGATCACCTGCGGCTGATCGCCTTGCATGAAGGCAACCAGCGAGTTGGTTGTACCCAGATCGATGCCGACCACGCGTGCTGTTTCTGTGTCTGCCATCTTGTCCTAAATGTTTGCCTTTGCGAGTCCAGTCGTCTGCGGCGCCAGTACAGCTTCCACTTCACGCAATAAATTTCGCAGATAACTCCGGCGATCAAGCAGCGCAACCATCGCGTCCTTCTGCTTGGTCTTTGAAGCTGTATCATTCGCGTCCAGCGCGGCATCCCACTCAGCCCATGCGCCACGCAAATCCTCATCGACGGCTGCCAACATTCCTTTGAACTGACCCTGCGCACGCTCCAGATCGCCACGCAACGCCGGATCATCCTCGCCCATCTTCAAGTTCGCGCGCATCTCTTCGAGCTGCATGTTCAGCTCGAAAACCTCTTCCAGCAGATCACCCGGTACACGATTTTGCTTCGCCTGCGGATCGCGCGTCTCGGAATTCTCGTCCTCAATGCGCTCGCCCTCGAGCTTCAGCAGATAGGCCGTGCGCGCGACGGGATCCTTCAATGTCCGATAAGCATCGTTCAGCAGGGAGCTCTGCCGCAGGCTCCACGCCTGCTCCTCTGCGCTTTTGCGCGCATATAGATCCGGATGCAACTGACGGCTCAGCCTATAAAAGTCGCGCTCGAGCAAAGCCGTATCGATGGTGAGCTTGCGCGCGAGGCCAAAGATCGCGAAGTAAGTCTGCTCGGCACCAGCTTCGATCGAATTTTGAGCATGACTCTGCATATGCTGCACAACACAGTCTGAAACAAATCTCTATGCGGTAAAGGAGGAGCCGCAGCCGCAGGACTTCTTCGAATTCGGATTGATGAAGTTAAAGCCCTGCCGCATCAACGTCTCTTCGTAATCCAGCACCATGCCGTTGAGATAGATGAACGACTTGGGATCGATGAAGACGCGAACATCTCCCTCATAGGTGAAGACCCGATCTCGCTCGCGCGGCTGTGTGTCGAACCGAATGCTGTAGGACAATCCCGAGCAGCCACCGCCCAGGATGCCAAGGCGCAAGCCACCTTCGGTAGGTGAAATGCCTTCCTTGGCCATTGCGGAGCGGATGCGCGCCACCGCACGAGGGGTGACGTCCACACCTCCCTTGCCGGGAGCACTCGCCCCCGGCTGCACTACATCTGTGGTCGCACCCGCCATCGCTCTTACTTCGCCGCTACCGCAGCCGCAGCTGTTTCGCCGACACCGTTCTTCTTCTTCCAGTCGCCGATCGCAGCGCGGATCGCATCCTCAGCCAGAACCGAGCAGTGGATCTTCACCGGCGGCAGCGCCAGCTCCTTCACGATGTCCGTGTTCTTGATTTCCATGGCTTCGGAAACAGTCTTGCCCTTCACCCACTCCGTCGCGAGTGAGGAAGAAGCAATGGCCGAGCCACAGCCAAAGGTCTTGAACTTGGCTTCTTCAATCACCTGTGTCTCTGGATTTACACGGATCTGCAGCCGCATCACGTCGCCGCACTCCGGCGCACCCACCAGGCCGGTGCCTACCGCGTCGCTTGTCTTGTCCATCTGGCCGACGTTCCGCGGATTGTTGTAGTGGTCGATCACCTTGTCGCTATACGCCATCCCTTTTCCTCCTGATCCTGCCCTATTTCATGTCCTTCGAAATTCGATTAGTGCGCCTGCCACTCGATCTTCGAGATGTCGATGCCTTCCTTCACCATCTCGTAGAGGGGCGACAGTTCGCGAAGCTTCTGCACGATATCGATCACCTTGTCTGCCACATAGTCGACTTCGGTTTCAGTGTTGAAACGGCCCAGCCCGAAGCGAATCGAGCTGTGCGCCACATCGTCGCCCAGTCCGAGGGCCTTCAATACATACGATGGCTCGAGCGTGGCAGAGGTGCATGCCGAACCGCTCGAAACCGCCACATCGTTGATGCCCATCAGCAGCGATTCGCCTTCAACGTAGACGAAGCTGATGTTCAGGTTGTTTGGCAGACGATGCTCCATCGAGCCGTTCACGTGGATATAGTCAAGCGAGCTTTCGAGTTTGGCCTTCAACTTGTCGCGAAGTCTGCGCAGGCGCTCGCCCTCTTCCGCCATTTCCTGGCCCGCAAGCTCGCAGGCCTTGCCCAGGCCGACAATGCCCGGCACATTCAACGTTCCGGAGCGCATACCGCGTTCGTGGCCGCCGCCGTTGATCTGCTCGGAAATCTGCACTCGCGGATTGCGGCGCCGGACGTACAGGGCACCCACACCCTTGGGCCCGTACAGTTTATGTCCGCTCAACGAGAGCACGTCGATGTTCATACTGTTCACATCAATCGGAATCTTGCCGGCAGCCTGGACACCGTCGGTGTGGAAGATCACATTGCGCTCGCGGCAGAGCTTTCCGATCTCGGCCACCGGCTGCACAACGCCAATCTCATTGTTCGCAAACATGATGCTGACCAGAATCGTCTTTTCGTCGAAGGCGCGCTTCAGGTCTTCGAGATCGATCAGGCCGTCAGCCTTCACCGGCAGATAGGTCACGCGATAGCCAGACTTTTCCAGCCGCTTGCAGGTATCGAGAACCGCCTTATGTTCGGTCACCTGCGTGATGATGTGATTACCGCGCTCGCGGTACATCTCCGCGATACCCTTCAGGGCCAGGTTGTTGCTCTCGGTGGCTCCGGAGGTGAAGATAATCTCTTTCGCCGTTGCGCCGATGAGCTTCGCTACCTGCTGGCGCGCCTTCTCGACCGCCGCTTCCGCTTCCCAGCCAAAAGAATGATTGCGGCTCGCCGCGTTGCCAAAGATGCCCGTCAGATACGGCATCATCGCCTCCAGCACCCGCGGGTCAAGCGGGCTGGTGGCGTGGTTGTCCATATAGATCGGAAGCTTCACGCCTTTGGGCGCGCTGCCGTTCTTGCCGTTCGCCGTCGCTGCGGGAACCGTCGTCACATCATCGTCGAATGTATTCATGTTCATCGTTCTCTATTCCCGCCACCAGGGTGGCCCGTCAAAATCCCGCACTAGCCGAGTGTCACCAGCGGTCGCGCGTGACCGCCGTTCGTATGTATGCGCCGGTCGTAGGGGATGGCATCCACCAGATCGGCAATGCGGATGGCTTTCAGCACATCCGAAATCGTGTCGTTCACCTTGCTTAACGGCTCTTTGATGGTGCAGCTCTCCAGGAGGTCGCAGGACCGGCCGCTACTGCTGCTGGGACCGCACGAAGTAATAAAAAGTGGCCCGTCGATGGCATAGATCACCTCGAAGGCCGTGATCGTCGCCGGATCCCGGGAAAGTGAGTAGCCGCCGTTGATGCCGGCATGAGACCGCAGCAGCCCGACCTTGGTGAGCCGCTGCAGGATCTTGGCCAGCAGTTGCGGCGGGATCCCATACGCGTCGGAGATGTCCTTCGCGCTCTGCGAGGGCACCTCGGGATGCTCGGCCAGATACTTCAGGGCCATCAGCCCGTAATCGGCTTTTTTGGTGAGTCTGAGCATTGCGTTAGCAAGGTCCGTTGAATTCCTACCTCAACGGTCGCAATTACGAGTATAGGTGCCCAAAGGGGCGCATACAAGGCACCCCGACCGGTAAACGCTAATAATTATCAAAAAATCCGCCTGAGGAGAACCGGAACGAGGCCACGGTCCGCCGGGAGCCCTGCTCGAACCGTGACGGAACTCTTACAGTTCCCCGTCATTCTTCGCGATATGCTCAAAAGGGAATGACCCCGCAAACTCAGCTAGAAGATGAAGTTACGACCTCAACGGCAGTTCAGGGCCACCAAGCTGCTGTCCGCGCGGGCACGCCCGAGCAAAATCGTGGACCGCTCAAATGGATCTTTGCCGTTGTACTAGGACTCTTTCACGTCCTTGCCATTGCTGCCCTTTTCTTCTTCTCCTGGAAGGCGTTCGCGGCGTTCGTCGTGCTCTGGATCTTCGGTCAGAACGTCGGAATTGCGATCGGATACCATCGCCTGCTGACCCATCGCGGCTACGCGGTGCCGCGCTGGCTCGAATACGTCATCGCCACCTGCGGCACCATGGCGCTGCAGGGTGGCCCAATTTACTGGGTCGGCGTACATCGGCTTCACCATCAGCTCACCGACAAGCCGGGCGATCCGCACTCTCCCCGCGACGGCAAATGGTGGTCGCACATGGACTGGATCCTGCACGGCACGCTGCACAACCAGGATCCCGCGCTGCAGCGCTACACGCCGGACCTCACCCAGCATGCCTACTATCGCTGGCTGGATCGCTACCACTGGCTTCCGATCACTGTGATTGGTGTCGTTCTGCTAGCCATCGGTGGCTGGCCATGCGTGCTCTGGGGTGTCTTTTTGCGCGCGGTCCTGGGTCTGCATGTGACGTGGCTGGTGAACTCTGCGACACACATGTGGGGCTCGCGGCGCTATGAGACTCGCGATGACAGCCGGAATAACTGGTGGGTCGCGCTGCTGACCGGGGGCGAAGGCTGGCATAACAACCACCATGCACATCCTGTTTCTGCACGGCACGGACTGGCGTGGTACGAATTCGATCCCAATTACTACGCGATCTGGCTGCTGGAAAAGCTCGGGCTGGCGCGCAAGGTTTACGTAAAAGAGATCTAAGAGGTCCAGTACCAGTCAAGGTCTTGTACAGCCGACCATGGGTATTGCGAAGACTTCCTTCCGCGATTGGACTACAGAGCACGTTCACGGTGACAATACCGGAAACGATCTTCAGCCGCGCGTGACATCCTGAACCTGATGCCATGCGCGGCGTTGACACTATTCATCAAATTAGAGTCCACTTTCTAAGATAGTAAGTCGGTTGAAGGAGACAGAGTCGATGGGAACGTCGCAAGCAGAGTTAAGGGCTCAGCAGCCCGCTTCAGATGCAGGTTCGAACGGAAGCGGCACTCTGAGCGGGAGCAATGTTCTCGATCAGCTTTTTGCGGCAGACTTTCTCAAGCAACTCGACCGGAGAGCCGAAGAGCTGGCGCCGAAATATATTGCTAACAAGCCTTTCCCGCACATCTATTTCGACAACTTCCTGCCACCCACTGTGGCCGATCTAGCACTTACCACCTTTCCTGACCCGAACGAGATTGATTGGCTACGTCACCGTGGACTGGATCAGAACAAAAAACTGGCATTCGACAACGCAGAGTTCCTGCCGTCTCCGCTTCGCGACATTCTCTTCTTCCTGAACAGCCGTCCGATGCTCCTGTTCCTTGAAAAGCTCACTGGTATCCCGGACATCTTTGGCGATCCGTATTACCACGGCGGCGGACTGCATCAGACCAAGTCCGGGGGTTCGCTCGAAGTCCATGCCGATTACAGCTATCACCCAAAGCTCAAGGTCGATCGTCGCATCAACGTCCTTGTCTATCTGAACAAGGATTGGAAGGAAGAGTACGGCGGCCACTTCGAGCTTTGGAATCGGGAGCTGACCCAGGCGGAAGTGAAGGTTCTGCCGCTCTTCAACCGCTGCGCGATCTTTTCCACCACCAGCTACTCTTATCACGGGCAGCCCACGCCGCTCACCTGCCCGCCGGATCGCACCCGCAAATCTATCGCGACTTACTACTTCAGCAATGGAAGACCGGCGGACGACGGAACCACCAAGCATGCTGTGGCTTTTGTGCGAAGGCCGGGGCAGAAGGAACCGCTTGGCGCGCGGTTAAAGACGACAGCTCACAAGTTGGTGCCGCCGCTGTTCGTCGAGGCTTATCGCAAGATTCGTAAGTAGGAAACAGCAAGGCCGCTTCGTAAGCGGCCTTTGCATATGTTGGTGAAATTTCTGTGTTACGCCGCTGCAGCGGGAGTGAAGCCATCGCAACCGCTCACTGGCGTTACCTTGAGGTGCAGCGCCGCGTTCTTCGGCAGCCCGCAGCCCTCAATCAACGATTCCGGAGCCTGATGGCTGCTAAGGATCTGGGTGAGCACCTGCTTGTCCGCCTGGTTGTGTTCGCCGAAGTGCGAGCAGACACCGCATTGACCGTCATGGACTGCGATCATGTCGATTCCCTCCGTGTCAGATGTGACGCGCACATCCTACGCATCGGCTGCACGACCGATCCAGTCCTGATTGCTATAAGTCGCGGGTCTTAAAGATCCGCTCCGGCACGATCTTGATGATGGCCATGATGGGCCGCCAAAACCAGGGCACGTAGACAACATCGCTGCGTTTCCGAACAGCCTTCAGAATGCCGAGAGCGACTTGTTCCGGTGTGGCGAAGAGACGATTCTTCGGGATGTGCGCTGTCATCGGCGTAGCAACAAACCCGGGCTTAATGGTGAGCACCTGTACTCCGGAGCGATCGATGCGGTTGCGCAACCCGGAGAGGAATGCATCCAGCCCGGCCTTCGAGGCGCCATAAACATAATTGCTCTTGCGTCCCCGGTCACCGGCGACGGAGCTGATGACTGCCAGTGTGCCGCGTCCCTGCGATTCGCAGTAGTTCGCGAGCCAGGTCAATAGCGAAATGGCGGAGAGGAAGTTCGTGACCAGAATTGGTTCGGCAGCGGAATACTCCCGCTCGGCCGCGCCCTGGTCGCCGAGCACTCCGTGCGCGAGCAGTGCGAGATCGATCGTGCCCAGTTGCGAAGTGGCCATCGCCAGCATCTGCGGATGATCCTGCATGTTGTCGAGATCAGAGACGACCATGTCCACCCGCGAGGCTCCGCGCACCAGCAGATCCTGGGCCACGGCCGTCAGCTTCTCCTTGGAGCGGGCTACAAGGAAGAAGTGCGCCGAGGGCGTGATGAGCTGGCGCATGATCGCCATGGCGATTGCGGAGGTAGCGCCGAGGACAAGGATGCGCTGCGGGGAATAGGGGGACCGGCTAGCCATTTTCACCGCTGATTCTGTGCTGGAGCACGGCTGTTCGCGTGGCTCTTCCTTCAAGAAGAGCCGCACATTGCTGATTCTGGCCAGAACATGGTAGCGGTGAAGATGGCCTAGTCAAGCGCGGTGACCCTCTGCCAGAACGCGGAGGAAAAGGCCGGGTCAATGTACCGGGCGAAGTCCTGCCATCGCGGATAGAACTGCTGGAAGTGGCGCGCCGACATGCGCGCGTCCTTCGCCGGATACATCTTGCCGCCGTATGCAGCCGTGATGTCGGCGAGTTTGTCCGTAAGATCGAAGCTTCGTTCGCCACGCACCGGGAAGTCGAGCGCGATCATTGGACCCGGCGCGGGAAAGCTCATCATGCCGGGAGACGTGACGTTTCCGAAGATCTTGATCACGGCGAGGAACGAGCCCAGGCCAGAGGCAGTGATGGCCTTGAGCAGTTGCGTGAAGCCCTCCTGATATTCGCCCGGTTCCCACGGCATGACGTTCTGGAACTGCAGGAGACCTTGTTTGCCATAGGCCCGGTTCCAGTGAAGCACGAAATCGAGCGGATAGAAGAAGGGCTCGTAATCGACCAGTCCGGTCTTCTGCTTCGCGAACTGCTTCGCGTAATAAGCGGTGTTAAAGGCGCCGATGGTTGCCTTGTTCATCAGGAATCCGGGCAGATCGACGGGCATAGTGAGCTTCGGTTTGCCGGAAGGTTTGAGTTCTTCCGGCTGTTCGGAGTGATCGCCCCGCATGAAAATGCCGCGAGCAAAGTTCTTTCCCGTCGCAACACAGTCGATCCACGCGACGGTGTACTCCAGGTGCTGCGATTCGCGCGAGAGCGCGAAGAATTCGTTCAGGCCGGTGAACTTGATGGAGTCCTGCTTGATCTTGCGCGAAACGATGGGGCGAAGCTGCACCTCGGCCCAGGTGATGAGGCCGGTGAGGCCAAGGCCGCCGATGGTCGCTTCGTAGAGCGATTGGTTTTGTGTCGCGGTGCACTCGTATCGCTGTCCGTTCGAGCGCACCAGTTCGAAGCGCGGGACGTGGCAGCCGAAGGTGCCCGCGACGTGGTGGTTCTTGCCATGGATGTCGTTGGCGATGGCGCCGCCGACAGTGACAAATTTTGTTCCCGGCGTTACGGGAAGAAACCACCCGCGCGGTACAGCGAAGTCAAGGATTTGCGCCAAGGTGACGCCGGCCTCGCAGCGCAGCAGGCCAGTGGCGGAATCGAAGGCGACGAACCGGTCGAGCCCCCGCGCCGACAGCAGCGTTCCACCTTCGAGCAGGCAGGAATCGCCGTAGGAGCGCCCCATCCCCACCGGCAGCATGGCCGATTCGCTGGGAGGCGCGGGCAGCGGGAAATCGCTCGTCCAATAGAGCGGAACGACGTCGGCGCGGTGTTTGGGATAACGGCCCCACGACTCAAATGCGGGGGGAGCGGTCTTGGCTGGCATGTGGGTTCCCGGCAGGCTCTAGCGTATCAGGGCCGCGGCTCCAGAACGGAACGCTTTTGTGGCGGGCGAGGCACCCCACCCCTCCTCCACCGGTACGCGTGGAGCGTGTCTAAACCAGCGCAGACGACCGAGTTCCCCCACTTGGCAATCGCGGCGCTCAGAATACTTCATCGAACCGCAGCATCTCTCCGCTAGAGATAGCTCAACCACCACCATGCTTTGTGGCGGCGCTTGTACTCCGCAAACCATGCGCACGGGAAATAGAGCAACACCACGACCGCAAACCAGGTGAGATAAACCGCAGGCAGACCGTGGCCGTAGCCGGCAGGGACCTCGTTC
>DASUWP010000246.1:0-2846 GCA_036378335.1 Acidobacteriaceae bacterium
CAATGCAGACACCTCGATCGATGCGTTGAGCAACACGACGGATGCGACTTTCGACTTGATCTCCGATATCACGGAGCATCCGGCATTCGCGGAACAGGAAGTGGACCGGGTACGCAAACAGCAGCTAACGGCGATCCTGCAGGAGTCCGATGAGCCCATTGCGGCAACGTTGCGCGTGGCCGCGAAGGCGCTTTACGGAGATTCGCCATACGGCTATCCGGCGGTAGGTACGACCGCGTCCGTCAAGTCCATCACTCGTGATGATCTTGCGGGCTTCTGGAATGCGCATTATGGCCCGCAGACCTCTGCGCTGGTGCTGACTGGCGACATCACGGAGCAGGAGGCGCGCGCCCAGGCAGACAAATACTTCGGCGTATGGAAGAGCACGGCTGCCACTCCCGCGCCCACAGTTCCCCAACCCGCAACACCGGAGCGCAAGCTGATCATCGTGGACAAGCCCGGCTCTCCACAGACCGTGTTGCTCGCCTTCGGCCTGGGCGTGCCGCGCTCCTCACCGGACTACCCGAGCATTCAGATCATGAACGATGTGCTCGGCGGTCTGTTCTCCTCGCGCCTCAACATGAACCTGCGCGAGCAGCACGGCTACACCTATGGCGCGGTTTCGCGCTTCAACTTCAATCGCTTTGGCGGACCGATGTTTGCCGGAGCGCAGGTGCGCACGGACGTGACCGCTCCTGCGGCCAAGGAGTTGTTTGCTGAGCTTGACCGCATCACCACGGATCCGCCGACGCCAGCCGAGCTGAAGCTGGCGCAGGACTCGCAGATACGCTCCGTGCCGGGGCAGTTCGAGACAGCCAAAGGGACTTCGACGCGCATCGGCGCGCTCTTCGCCTTCAGGCTGCCGGACAATTACTACGCGACCCTGCCGGGCCAACTCGCGGCCGTAACGCCAGAGCAGGTGAAGCAGGCGGCGATCGACCACATTCATCCCGGACAGATGATCGTAGTTGCTGTAGGAGACCGCGCAAAGATCGAACCGGGATTGAAGGAGCTGAATCTGGGGCCGATCGAGATTCGCAATGCGTCCGGCGATCTGGTGAAGTAGCCGCGCGAAGTCCGGCGGCTATGGTGCAAGCGAAATCGCCGGCTTGCCGTCGAGCCGCTGGACGATGTGCTGAGCGATCTGCTCCGCGGAGCCTTCAGGTGCGCCGTTCTCCATATTCACGAGAACCACGACAGCGCGATCTGCCTTTGGGTTGAAGAGCGCGATGGCGTTGTAGCCGCCAGTTGCGCCATTATGCCAGTACTGGTCGAGCTCAGGGATGTACATCCAGGCAAGTGCAATGCGAGTGCCCGGTGGTCCATCCTCGTGAAGTTGATGCGAGGCGGAGATGGCAGCGGCCAGCGTCTTCGCTTCCGGCGTCTCGTCAGCAGATTCGCTCGATCTCACACTGGATTCAGGATGCAGTTGCGCGGTGAGATAGGTGAGCATGTCGCTGGCAGTGGAGCGGATGGCACCAGCACCGGCCATGGCGTCCAGATCCCAGGCGTGTGCCGGCTTGCGGTTGCTGCTGTGCGCAGTCAGAAAGCGCGACTGCTGCGCGGCGGAGAGAGCGACAGTGGTGTCCTGCATGCCGAGCGGCCCGGTGACCTCCTTGCGCAGCAGTTCGGGATAGGGCATGGCTGCTCGGTCCGCAAGCGCCTGGCCCAGCAGGCCGAAGCCAAGGTTGCTGTAGAGAAAGCCAGGATGGGAGGGTCGCTCCACGCCGTGCTTCGCGATGAACGCATAAAGATCCGCGGCATGATAATCGGCATAAGGGTTCTGCGGATCTGCCGGATGGAAATTATCCGGCATGCGGGGCAAGCCAGAGTGCTGCGTCGCGATATCGAGCAGCGTGATCTCCTGCCCGCTCGGTTTGGCCACTCTGCCCGCAGGCAGCAGCTCGCGCACCGGCTCATCGAGCTTGAACTTGCCTTGCTCCACCATCTGGGCCAGGATGAGTCCGGTGAACGTCTTGGTGATGGAGCCGATCTCGAAGAGCGAATCGGGTCTCGCTGCGCCGTAGGCGAAGACGCTCCGTGCGTGGTGGTCTATGATGCCGACAGAGACGCCAATGCCGGTGGAAGGCGCGAGAATCCCGCTCTCAAAAGCATGCGCACGTTCGAAGTCCTGGCGCAGCACATTCTCTAGATTGGTGACGGTCACCGGCGGCAGCGCGGAATCGTAGCGGATGGCCGGCGCGGTCTGTGATGATTGCTCGCGATCGAACTCCAGCGGAAGTGCCGCGCCTTGAGACCAGGTGCCTGTCAGCTTGTTTCCGCCTGCAGCGAGATTGCCACCCCAATGGCCCTTCACCACCGGGACATCGAAGCTGAAGTGCGGTGCGGCAAATGTGGCATTTGCGCAGGGCAGCCCGGACGCGTGCTGGTCCAGACTGTCGAGGCTGCACTCCTCGTGGCCCGATGCATCGCTGCGCACCGTGATCTGAATGCGCAAAGATTCGGAGCCAGCGTGCAGCGTGCCGAGCCAGAAACCATCTATAGCGGAAGGCTTGATTGCGGGAACAAAGGTGTCTCGCGCGAAGCTGAGCGGCATGGGTCTGCCCTGGTTCCAAGTGCCGGCAAGCGCGCGGCCATCTGCATCGACCGTGCCTTTCCATGAGCCGTGAACCACCGGCACTGTGAAGCTGAGCGATGCGCCGTCGCGACGGACCTCCGCGCAGGCCAATCCATTCGCGCCCTGGTCGGGGCTATCGAACGTACAACTCAACGAGCCGTCGGCCGCTGCTTTGAAGTGCAGCCGAAGCTGCAGCGGGCCGAGTGACCCAGTGTAATCACCCGCAACCAGTTGCGATTGTTCTGCGGCCATAGGAGACACACCGCAA
>DASUWP010000247.1:0-4849 GCA_036378335.1 Acidobacteriaceae bacterium
TTTAAGGTTCCGTTCTTCAGCAGCTTCGCGGACAGCGGTCCGGCGGCGACATAGGGGACGATCTGGTCGTCCTCGCTGTGCATCACCAAGACTGGAACGGTGATCTTCTTGAGGTCTTCTGTGAAATCGGTTTGCGAAAAAGCCACGATGCCGTCGTAATGGGCTTTGGCGCCGCCCATCATGCCCTGCCGCCACCAATTGTGGATGATCGCATCAGAGGGCTTCGCGCCGGGGCGGTTGTAGTTGTAAAAGGGACCGGACGCGACATCCATATAAAATTTCGAACGACTGGCCGCAAGCTGCGCCTGCAGATCGTCGAACACCGCCTTGGGAAGCCCCAAGGGATTGGCCTCAGTCTTCACCATGAGCGGCGGCACAGCACTGATGAGCGCTGCTTTGGCAACGCGGCTTTCGCCGTGGCGGCCCAGATAATGTGTCACCTCGCCGCCGCCTGTGGAATGGCCGACATGGATCGCGTTTTGCAGATCGAGATGCGCCGTAAGAGCGGCCAGGTCGTCGGCGTAATGATCCATATCATGACCGTGGCCTATCTGCGTGGAGCGCCCATGTCCGCGGCGGTCGTGGGCGATGACGCGATAACCCTGCCGGAGAAAGAAGAGCATCTGCGTGTCCCAGTCATCGGCCGAGAGCGGCCAGCCATGACTGAACACGATAGGCTGGCCTGTCCCCCAGTCCTTGTAGAAGATTTCCACGTTGTCTTTGGTTGTGATGGTGGGCATTTCATTCTCTCCTTGGGAAGGCATGATGCCATTCCTGATTTCTGTCTGGCCCTGTTTCGGTAAAAATTATGCGGCTCGGCGGCGGCGACCGCTGATCAGATAGATTGCGGCGCGCAGCTCGAGCAGCGGGTCGGCGGAGGGCTCGATGCCGTCGAGGCGCGGGATGGGGTCGAAGATGATCTGCTTCTGCTCGGCGGCGTTATCGGGCTCGACAGCGTTGAGTGTGACTGTGCCGAGCTCGACGATGGGGCGCGACTCGGGCCAGTGGATGGTGGCGTTGTCGACGGTGTCGCCGTCCTCGGCAAGCTGGACTGCGAGACCGAATGAGACCGGGCCTTTGGCGAGGCGCTGCGGCAATTCGTCGAACAGATAGTTGGGCGGCTGGGCTTTCGTGGTTGCGTCGTCGAGGAAGTCGTTGCCGGCGGTGGGCTGGATTCGGTAACGGCCATACCGACTTTTTCCCTGCTCATTCGTAAATTTCATGGCGGTGACACCGAAGTAGCTCTCGCGGGCGAAGCTGGATGGTGCGGGCTTGGGCGCCTGCACGAAGGCGAGGGCGGCGGGATGCGAGCCGAGGAACGCTTCGAGCGGCGAGCCTTTCAAGTTTGCCGGGTCGCTGGTCGCGAGGGCGCGGACAAACTCAAGGAATTCATCTCCAGTGTGGGTGGGGAAGCCGTCGGTGGAATGGGCGACGATGTCAGTGTGGACGTGCTCGGCGAGCTGGAAGCGGATGGCGAGGCCGCGTGGGCTGGCGTTGGGATCATTGTCTGGGATGAGCGGGACACCGGTGGAGTTGGAGAAGCGGGCGAGGACCGGCGTAGATGCGCGCGTGATGTGCTGGGCGCGAGTGAGGTCTTTTGCGGAGGCGGCAGGAGTGAAGGTGCCGCTGAGCAGGATGCCTTTCGCATGCACGGGACGGAAGCCGGGATTGAGGCCGAAGATGGTGTCGAATTGCTTGAGGATATTTTCGCTGAGAGCGAGGAGCTTGGGGTCGCTGGGTAGAGGCATCGGAGTCGTCTCCTGATTGGGTGATGGATTATCCGGGGCGGGGAAATGCTGCGTCTGATGATTTTGTCGGTGCTGGGTTGCGGAAAAATGAATGCTTCGACTATTTGTCGTATGGCGAATCGTCGGGATGCACTCCAATGTAGTCCGGTGCAGGGTCTTCGACGAAACGGACTGTCTCAATTTCCGTGCGGTTTTCGAGCAGGGCCTTGCACACACGATGCATTCCGTCCATCACACGGCCATCGAGACAGTGGACATTCCAGGCGCAGAGGCCTTGAAGCGACCCGCGGAAGTGATATTGCGTTCGCGTGGAACATCTCTCCCGAGTTCAACTGAACTGCTTGAGGTCCATGCCTAGCTCCCAGACTTCGTTGTCCTTCTGCAACTCATCCCACGTTGTTTCGCGACCGGTGTACGCGGCTTTTCGGCCGAGCATGCAGGCGAGTGCGGTTTCGACGCCGGCGGCAATCTGGTTGTGGAACTGGCCGCTGGTGATGCTGTCGATGAAGCCGCGATCCTTATCGCGATCGGCGAAGATCAGGTTGTCGGTAAAGGCGCCGTTGGCGGCGAAGCGCGCAGGCTCGGTGGACTGCTGCTGCGCGCCTTCGGGATCGACCCAGGTCCAAGCGTTTTTGCCGAGGATGCGGAGCGGGCCGGAGTAGGGCATCTCGGCCAAGCCATCGGCGCCGTAGACGCGCTCGGAGACATCGAAGCCGAAGTCGCCGAACTGTGTGGACGAGAAGCTGACGTGGACGTTGTCGGGATACGTGAAGTCGACCTGATAGTTGTCCCAGATGTTGCCGGCGTGGGTCAGCACGTTGCGGCCGCCGGTAGCGAAAGCCTTGATGGGATGCGTGCCGAGGACCCAGTTGCAGATGTCGATGACGTGGATGTTCTGTTCGAGCAGGATGTCGCCGGAGAGGGTGCGGTCCCAGAGCCAGTTGCGCAGGCGCGTCTCATCGGGGGGCATGCCCGGCCTGGCGTGGTCCACGGATGCGGGCGCGTTGTAGTACGCAGTGATGCTGGCGAGCTTGCCGAGCGCGCCGGAGTGGAGGCGGCGCACGATCTCCACGAACGGCGGCGCGCTGCGGATCTGGAAGCCGACATCCACGCTGACCTTACCCTGCGCCCGCTTGGCGATTTCGAGGGCTTTGCGGGTCTGTGGAACATCGACGCCAACCGGCTTTTCGCAATAGGCGTGCTTGCCGCCGGCCACCGCGGCTTCCAGATGCTGGACGTGGAAGAAGGGCGGCGTGGAGATCTGGATAGCGTCGATGTCCTTGCAGCTGGCCAGCTCTTCAAAGGCGCGATAGCCGTGGAAGGTGAGACGCGGGTCGATGGCAGGTTTGTTGACCGAAGCGTTGAGCTCGTCGAAGTGCTGTTTGCCGGCGGCGAGCTTGTCGGGAAAGATGTCGGCGAGCGCGACCAGGTGTGCGGGAGTGTTTTGTACGAAGGAGGTGGCGACAGCGGTTCCACGATTTCCGCAGCCAAGCAGGCCGAGACGCACCGCGGAGTTGGCCTGATAGCCGAAGGCGGTGGAGGGCTTGACGATGAGGAGGCCGGAGGCTGCGCTGGCGGTTTTGATGAAGTCTCGTCTGTCCATGGTTTCTCGTCCTGTTGCGGCATCCCACCCTTCGCTCCGCTTAGGATGAGGCCCCGGTTTGGTGGTGATGTTTGCAAACTGCAGGTCCCTTCAACAATGCCGGGACGGCAGAGGCATTATGTAACTTGCGCGAGTGCCTTTTCCAGATAGAGCTTCTCTTTGCGGACGTCTTCGATCTGCTGCGGGCCGTGGGTTTCTCGCTCGATGGTGATGGCTCCGGTGTAGCCGGCCTTCCGCAGTCCGGCGAAGACCTTTTGGAAGTCAACTATTCCGGTGCCGATGAGGACCTCTTCGCCGAGCTTGTCGGGATCTGTGGGCCAGCGGCCGTCCTTGGCGTGGACGGCATGGACGTGCGGGCCGAGGATGGCAACCGCATCCACCGGATTGGCCTTGCCGTAGAGGATGAGGTTGGCGGTGTCGAGGCCGACGCCGAGGTTGGGTTGCGCGACGTCGCGGATGGCGCGCGACATGGTGGTCGGGGTCTCCTGGCCGGTCTCCATAAGAAAGCGCTGATCGTTTTTGGCGCAGTGCTCGGCGACTTCGCGGATGGCGGCGACAGCTTCCTTATAGAGCGGGTCAGCGGGATCTTCCGGAATGAAGCCGCAGTGCGTTTGCACCTGATGCACGCCCAGAAGTTTGGCGAAGTCGGATGCCTGGCGAAGCGCATCGATGCGGGCGGCACGCGTAGCGCGCGGTACGAGGCCGATGGTGGAGGGGCCCTGCATGAAGTCCCATACCAGCGGCGGTGGGCCGACAACTTCCACGGTGGTGCAGGTGACGTTGTACTTCGCGAGCAGGCTTTTGAATTGGGTCGCGAGCTGCGGAGTGAACTTGCCGATGTAGGCGTCGAGCGAGAAGAAGCAGGTGGGCAAACCGAGATCGTGGACGCGCTTGATGGTTTCCTCGGGGCCGTCGATGGGCGTGATGAGCAGCCCCAGGGGCATCGCGTGCGGATCTGCCGCCGTGTTCCGGGGTTCTGCAGCATCGGGCGCAAGGGTACTGGCGAGCGCGGCTGTGGGAAGCAGAGCAGCGGCGGCTGCGGCGGAGGAGAGAAAGTCGCGTCGGCGCATTGGGTTCTCCGATGGGTTGGTGTCCTTTATTGCATCTTGAGGTGCGAAAGTCCAATAGGGGCGGGGGTGTCAGGCGAGGGTTGCAGATGTGCGAGTTTCCAGTACCTGCATATCTTCACAGTGCTGGAGATCAGAACGACGCCGGTGTGCTGCTGTGCTCCGCGCGTCGACGGAGCGTCTGGAGGATCCATGCAATGGGCAGGACGGCGAATGCGATCGTCCAGCCGGTAAGGCCACGCATGAGCCATGGGTCGTTCTCTCGTTCGGCAGCCGGGATGCCGAAGCGAAAGCCGAGGACGAGTACAAAACAGGTTCCCGCGAGCAAGGTTCCGATGAGCAAGGGCGACCAATGGAGGCGTTCCTCTCTCACGATGCCATCGAGCCCCCGGCCGACAAGCCACCAGAAGGGCAAAGCAAAGAACGGAAAG
>DASUWP010000248.1:0-12108 GCA_036378335.1 Acidobacteriaceae bacterium
CGACAAGAATACGGAGGCGATCGACAACGGACGCTGGAAGCAGGCTGCGAATGGCAGCGATGCGGCGAATGTCGGCACTCGACTCTTTTACGGCGTGCAGATTCTCGTGCCGCGTAGCTAGATCGACGATCTGCTCGGGGAGGAAGTCGGTTTTGTAAGCTATGGGATTGTTGTAGAGCATCGAGGAGAGCGGCGTTGCTGTGAGGATGGCAGAGATATGGGCGCGCATCTCGCGCCAGTCGCTGGTGTAGACATACGGCGGAAGCACCATCAGGCCGTCGCACCCCGCCTGCTCCGCTGCTTTTGCCATGCGGACGGCGCCGGCGGTGGAGAGCGAGGAGATAGCAGCGACGACAGGTGCGCGGCCTGCGGTGCTTCCGGTGACGTTGCGGAGGATCGCGATCTTCTCGTCATCCTCGAGAGTCGCGCCTTCGCCGAGGGAGCCGAGCAAAACGAGTCCCGTGCATCCGTTCGACAACAGCCACGCGGCATGTTGCTTCATGAAATCGTGGTCGATCGAGAGATCGGGATGAAAGGCGGTTGTCATTGCGGGCATTACGCCGGTCCATTGCATTTGTAACTCCTATGGATTGCTATCGGCCGTTTCCGGATTCACCGCAGACGCACCCATGGCAGAGAGCGGTACGGGAAAGAGAGGCGGGCGCACCGACGAGGGCTGCCAGCCAAAGAGTGCTTCTGTTGCCGGACCGCAGACGCGTCCCTGGCATGGGCCCATACCGCAGCGCGTCTGCCGCTTGGCGTCATTCCAATTGTCGTATGAAGCGAGCGCTTCGTAGCACACATCCTCACAGCGGCACACGATAGTCTCCGGCTCGGCGAGGCGAAGCACCTCTGGTCGCAATGCGAAGGCAGCCTGAAGTTGCTCTCGAAATCGCTGGAGCTTCTTGCGACGGGGCACGAGCGCTTTGGCCTCTTCAGATTTTCCCGCAGCAGCGAGGCCCGCTATGGTTCCGGTGACCAGAGCGGATTCGAGGCCGGCGATTCCAGTCGGTTCACCGGCGGCAAAGACATTCTCGACCGAAGTCTGTTGCGCATCGTCAACGACGATGAAACGTTCGTGCAGCGCGCAGCCGAGCAGCGCAGCGAGCTCGGTATTGGGTACCAGGTGGAAGCCGCAGCCGAACAAATCGCAGGCTTCCTCCCAGGTGCGCTCGCCGTCCGTAAGGCGCACAGCTTCCACTTTCTCTTTGCCTAGGGCGGCGAGCGGCCAGCATCCCGGGCGATACCTGCTGCCGCCCGATGCGGCGCGATATTGCAGACCTTCGATCAACTTTCCCGGGTGACGGGAGAGAGAAGCGCTGAAGCGTGCGAGCTGCCGGCGGCTGGCCTGCTCTGCGATGGTGGTTATGCGCCCGCCTATTTGCCGCAGGTGCGCGGCGACGGCGAGGAGCAACGGCCCCGTACCAGCGATGACGATGCGCTTGCCCGCGACCGAGAGTCCGCCTTGCGCAAGAGCCTGCAGACCGCCCGCTCCAAAGACGCCGGGCAGCGTCCATCCGGGGAAGGGGAGAAATCGCTCGCGAGCGCCGGTCGCGAGTATGAGTCGCTCGTAGGAGATATCAGTGGTGTGAATGTCACGACCACTGTCAGAGATAGCACGCAGCATTTGCGGGCGCGGCGCATCGAAGACGCGCCAACCGGAGAAGACGCGGGCGCCGGAGACAAGGAGCGCCAGGAGCGACTTGCGCTTTGCGTCGTCTGGATCTTCCGGCTGCGCAGTGGTTGCTTCGCGCCAGATTTGTCCTCCAGGGGCGAGGTTGTCGTCGAGCAACAAAACCTGCTTGCCGTGCATGGCTGCCGTCGTCGCCGCAGTGATGCCCGCAGGACCGGCGCCAATGACGAGAACTTCAGTATCCATACTCATTGAGTTTCGATGATCATTCCGGAGTGGCAGAGCAACTGGCATGTGCGACGGTGCCGCACGCCGTCCACAGTGGCGCGGCATTCAAAGCAGATGCCCATGCCGCAGAGTGCGTTACGGGGTTCTCCGGTAGACGATCTGCGGCAGGGAATGCCTGCCGTCAGGAGAGCCGCGCTGACGACTGTGCCGGCTGGCACTTTGTGTTTGCGGCCATTGATGCTGATGGCGACGAGATCAGGCAAGGATCGTCTCCGTACGCGCCATGCGCTGCGGTAGATAGGGCGCTGGATCAATGGCGGATTTTCGCGCGAGCAGATGATCCACGAGCAGGCGCGCCGCCGCGGGCGCGAGCGTGATGCCGAGGCCTTCGAGTCCTGCGAGGAGATAGAGGGTTGGATCGCGTGTGGGACCGATGAGCGGGAGGTTGTCTGAGGTGGCCGCGCGAAAACCTGTCCAGACGCGGGTGGAGGAAAGCGGACCAAGTTGCGGCATGTACTCGCAAGCGCGACGGAGCATGGCGGCGATGATCGTTGCGTCGACAATGGTATCTCGCTTCCCAGGCTGGCGGGACGAGCCGATGAGCAACTGTCCGGTCATGCGTGGCTGGACATTGAAGGCAACCGAATCGGAGGCGGTGGAGTGTGCACTCTTCAGATAGCCGAGCTCGACAAGCTGGTGATGCACAAATCCGGGATAGCGATCGGTGATGATGAGATGTCCCTTGCGGCTTTCCAGGCGGAGCCAGGCAACCAGATTTGTATCGATGCCGGTGGCGATCACGATGTGATCACTGGCTAATGTCCTGCCATCGTGTATGGTCACTGCGCCTCCACCTGCGTGGGTGACGATGCCACGTATTAGCCGGGCGCCGGCGCGTTGGGCATCCTTCAGGAGAGCAAGCGCCGCAGCCGGCGGATAGAGAACTGCGTCTTCAGAGACGAGCAACGCGCCCGCCAAACCCGGACGAAGCCGTGGCTCGGCTTCGGCTAATGCGGCGGCATCCAGCACTTCACTGCGAATGCCGGCGCGCGCACAGGTGAGATGCTTTGCACGCACCGCGGTCATCTCGTCGCTATCTGCTGCAATCCACAACGTGCCGCGTTCTTCGTACTCGGCCGCAGCGGGTAAGTCAGCGGTCAGCTTCTGCCAGAGCGAGCGTGCGTAATGGGTAAGTGCCAACTGCGCGGGCGAATCGTCCATGACCACGATGTGGCCCATGCCGGCCGCGGTCGCTCCGCTGGCTGGCGAGTTGCGCTCGATGATGGCGACCTGCACGCCAGCTTCTGCCAGCTCGCGCGCGCAGGCGCATCCAGCGATGCCGGCGCCGACGATTACCACGTCGAAGGCGGCGCTCAAAACGCAATTCCTTCGCGAAATGGATCGCTGTCGTCGAAGAGCAGCGTGCTTTCGGCCGTGATGTAGGCGGAACCTTTGATGGTGGGAATCACACGATCACCGGCGAGGTGGATGGAGCCTTCGAAAACGGTGCCAAGGATACCTTCCTGACGCCAGGCCTGGCCGGGGAGAAGCTTGTTATCCGCATAAAGGCAGGCCATTTTTGCGCTGGTGCCGGTGCCGCATGGCGAGCGGTCGAAGGCTGCGCCGGGACAGAGAACAAAGTTGCGGCCGGAGTTTGCAGGGTTTTCCGCGGGCCCGGTGAATTCGATGTGGTCAATGACCGCGCCTGCTTCGCCGCGGATGCCGGTTGCCATCAGGGCCTGGCGCACCGCGTCGGCTGCTTTGATCAGCGACGCGCGATTGTCCACGCGCAGCGAGAGTTTATGGTCGGCCACGAGGAAGAACCAGTTTCCACCCCAGGCGATATCGCCGTGCATCGTGCCATACTGCGGGACGTCGACAGCGACGGCGCTCCGATAGCGATAGCTGGGCACGTTGGTAATGGAAACGGCGCCGTCTGGGTGGAGTGTGGCTGCGATAGCGCCGACGGGGGTTTCAATGCGATGGCCGCCGGGCGCAATACGTCCGAGATACGCCAGAGTGGCGATCACTCCGATTGAACCGTGGCCGCACATGCCGAGATAGCCCACGTCGTTGAAAAAGATAACACCGACTGCTGCTGCGGGGTCCTGCGGGGGACAAAGCAGCGCGCCAACGAGTACTTCGGAGCCGCGCGGTTCTAAAAGAACGGCCCTGCGGAATTCGTCATGCCGGGAACGAAGCAACTCCAACTGGCACTGCAGGCTGCCTTCGCCGAGCGGCGGGCCGCCCGCGATCACAACACGGGTGGGCTCGCCCGCAGTATGCGAATCGATGATCTGAACTCGATTGCGGAGACTGACACCATCAGCCATGGGAGGATTGTAGCCTCCGCGAGTGGACGGTTCTTGCGTGCGCTTACTCTATTTGGCCTGAAGATCGAGCACCTGAATGCTGTAGGGCGGCATGCTGTGTTCAAAGCTCGTTCCAGCATTGTGGATCGAAGTGACAATGGGCACGATGCGGCCGGGGTCGGTGATGCTGTTTGTGTCTTCCGGCGTGTTGCCGCGCAGCGTAGTCAATTGCGCGTCCTTGTTGACTTGTGTCACGCCGCTGAGTTGGACGTGTACGTTTTGCGTCAGCGATGAACCGTTCACCAGTTTCAGATGGATGGTTCCCGTTGCCGAATCGCGCGTGGAGGAGACGAAGAAGCGAGGGCCGGCACCATTCACCTCGGCGCTGAGCACCTCATTGCCAAGATGACCGCCAAACATGACCTGTGCGTAGTAGCTGGGTGAGCCGTAGCTTTTGACCGCATC
This sequence comes from Acidobacteriaceae bacterium, assembly GCA_036378335.1. Classification (GTDB taxonomy): domain Bacteria; phylum Acidobacteriota; class Terriglobia; order Terriglobales; family Acidobacteriaceae; genus KBS-83. The sequence continues at coordinate 4,639 of DASUWP010000248.1, forward strand.
GTAACCGATCAGGTCGGTGTCCCATTGCAAGGCGCCGGGATTCACGTTCGTCAAGAGCGGGGCATAGGAGGCCATGACAATGAGATCGCTGTTGCGCTCCATGCCGGTCATCCAGGCTGCATCGCCCAGGGCTGCACCCATGTTCGGGGTCGGCGCTCCTTCGCGGGTAGCCCATTCGCCCACGAAAATCTTCGGGCCGTTGCGGTCGGTCTTGTCGTAGTGGTGGGTGTCGTTGAAGAACTCGGTCGCGCTGCGATAGTAGTGGTCATCGATGACGTCTGGCTTCACCGTGTTCACAGGTGTGGTGGCGATGAGCTGAAGCTGCGGATAGCGAGCCTTGATTGCTTTGTAGAACTGCGCATAGCGGCCATCGTAGCTGTGCGACTGGTCGAACCAGTCTTCATTGCCGATCTCGACGTAGGTGAGCGGGAATGGGGAAGCGTGGCCGTTTTTTGCGCGCTCTGCGCCCCATTTGGTGTTCGCGTCGCCGGTCACATATTCGATCTCGTCCAGCGCATCCTGTACGTAAGGCTCAAGCTCGGGGCCGGGGTCCACATGCTCCTGCTTCATCGAGTAGCCGGCATACACCGCGAGCACCGGCTGAATCTTCAGGTCCTCGCACCATTCGAGAAACTCAAGCAGCCCCATGCCGTCGGAAGAGTGATAGCTCCAAGGGCTGATGTGAGTCGGGCGATCGACCCACGGGCCGATCGTCTTCTTCCATTCGAACCGCTCGGGGATGTGATCGCCTTCAAGGTAGTTGCCGCCGGGCAGCCGCAGGAACTTGGGGTGCATGGCTGCGAGCTTCTCCATCAGATCGGGCCGCAGGCCATCCTTGCGATTGTCGTAGGTCGGCGGGAAGACGGAGACCAAGCTGAGATAGAGATTTCCTGCATGGCTGGCGGCAAGTTCAAAGTGATTGTCCGCGGTGACCACGGGCACGCTGCCGGTCTTGAGCGTGAGCTTGTATTGCTGCCATTGGTCGGTGATGGCGGGAACGGAGCCCTGAGCAAGTACGGCGCCGTTGCGGTCGCTCACGAGACGCGCAGTGATCGGACCGGTGAATCCAGCGTCGGCCTTCGCATAAAAGGAACACTGATAGCTTTCATTGCCGCGTACGGCCATGCCCCAGTAGCCGGTGTTGGCCACGCCGGCCTGGTTCCTGGCATCGGCGTTCTGGATACTCACCTTAAGGCTGCGGGGGATGGCCTCGCTGGGGCCTACGGTCTTGTCCAAATCCATTGAGCCTCGCGCAGTGCCTTGTTCCAGCAGCACCCAACCGTGCGGGCCATACGAGTTGTCCATGAAGGCTCGATTGCGGATCAGCTCGGGATAAAGGCCGCCGTCGTAGGAATGATTGATCTCCTCAGTCATCAGCCCGTAAAACGTGGGACTTACCTGTGCGATGGCCTTGTGCGCGTCGATTTCGAGCGTAGCCGGCGGTTGTTGCGCAGATGCGCAGACGACGGCGAACAGCAGAGCGGAGAGGAGTGCGGCTTCTCGGTTTGCGTGCATCGATGGGTGTCCCTTCGGACCACTGTGGAACTCTGACGGATTCGGCTCTAGAGAACGTTTGCCGGATGCCATTAAAACCGATCCAACCGTATTCCAGCAAGGGTCTGCACCGTCTCGGAGAATTTTTCCTTCCTCATAGGCGCTATAAGAGAAGCACGGAAAGCAGGGAGAAAATGAACACAATTTCCGCTCGCATGGATTCTGGTCGCATCGACGCTCATCATCACCTGTGGCACTACACGCCGGATGAGTATGGCTGGATTACCGAGCAGATGCGCATACTCCGCGAAGATTTTCTCCCACACGACTTGAAGCCGCTGCTGGATCGTGCGGGAATCGGGGGCGCCGTTGCCGTCCAGGCGCGGCAAACGCTTGAGGAAACAGAGTATCTCTTGCAACATGCCGAAGAAGCAGCGTGGATACGGGCCGTCGTGGGCTGGGCGCCGATCGCATCGCCGGAATTTTCCGAAGTGCTGGAGAGCCTTCATCAGAAGAAAAAACTGAAGGGGCTGCGTCACCTCATTCAGGACGAGCCGGATGACGAGTTCATTCTGGATGCAGCATTCAACCGCGGTGTCCGCACGCTGCGAGACACGGGACTTGTTTATGACATCGTGATCCGGGCGCGTCATCTGCCGCACGCGGTGCGGTTTGTAGATATGCATCCCGACCAGCCGTTCGTGCTGGACCACTGCGCGAAGCCGCCGATCTTGAAAGACGAGTGGGAACCGTGGGCGAGCTATATGCGGGAGTTGGCGCAGCGGCCGAATGTCGTCTGCAAGCTCTCCGGTCTGGTGACGGAGGCGGACTGGACGCGATGGACTCCCGCGGGCCTTGAGCCCTACTGGCGCGTGGTGCTGGAGGCCTTTGGACCAGGCCGGCTGCTCTTTGGCTCCGACTGGCCCGTAGCATTGGTGGCCAGCAGCTACCAACGATGGGTAGATACCGTGGGCCGGTGGCTGGCGCCTCTTTCGGAAAGCGAGCAGGAGGCAATCTGGGGCGGCAATGCGAGGCGCGTCTATTCGTTATAAGAGGGGACGCTGCCGAGTATTTACTTGCGGACCTTAGAGGTTTTTCGCGCTGGCGTTGCCGACGCCTTCGCTTTCGTCGCAGTCCCGGTGGTGGAGGCGCGCACTACCAGCGTGGGCTCGAGGATAACCTTTGCGGGCGCAGGCCATTCCCGTCCCTCGATCATGGCGAGCAGAATCTCGCCGGCGCGCTCGCCGATGAGATGGCTGCGCTGATCGATGCTGGTGAGTGGAACGCGCAACCACTCGTTGTAGTTCAGGTTTCCGCAGCCAACCAGCGCGATGTCCTCGGGAATGCGCAGGCCCGCGTCAAGGACGATGTTCATTGCGCCGATGGCCATGGGGTCGTTGTAGCAGAAGACCGCATCCGGGCGTGGGCTTGTTTCGAGAAGCTGCCGCATTGCTTCAGCTCCCTGGCGCTGGCTGTCGATGTCCACAAAATCGCGACTGACGATGTGGTTTTCGCGCACCGCTAGCTTGTGTGCGCGGAGAGCTTCGAGATATCCCTGTTTGCGACGGATTCCCGTGCTGTTCTCGCGACCGCTGATGTGCGCGATGTTGCGGCGCCCCATCTCGATGAGGTGAGTGGTGGCGATCCGCCCCGCAGCGACGTCATCGATGCCGACAAAATCTGCTTCGAGATCATCGAAGGCGCGATCGATGAGCACGAAGGGCTGCGATTGGCTGCGCATGCGCCGGAAGAGCTGGGTGTCGCTGCCGGACGAGGCGATGACGAGCGCATCAAGACGGCGAGCCAGGAGATGCCGGATCTCGCGCGCTTCGAGCGTGGGATCCTCCTCCGAGGAGGAGACGATGAGTGAGTAGCCCTTGTCCACGATTGTCTTCGAGAGGGCCTTTGCCACCTCCGCGAAGAATGGGTGGATCAGACCAGGCACGATCAGGCCGACGAGATAGCTGCGGCCGGTGACCAGACTGCGGGCCAGGATGTTTGGCTCGTAATCCAGCTCCTTCACGCGCTGCAGCACACGTTTGCGCGTCTCTTCGCCGATATCGGGGTGGTCGCGGAGGACCTTCGATACCGTGACAACCGAGAGACCGAGGTCCCTTGCGATATCTTTCATGCGGATCGTCATAGGCTGGACTATATCGTGTTGGTGAAGGTGAGATGTCCGCGCGAGCAGTCGCGGCGGCTGCGCTCTATGATTGCATGAATTGCTTCGGCTATACCGTTTACTGTATCGGAGAATAAGCATAAGCTGGAAAATCGCGAGCGAGGATTCCCAAAGAGAGGGCGAGCAAGGTGCCGGAGACATCACTCAGCAGGTTCTCGATCGGTGTCGGGGACCGCTTCGCGCATCAGGCGCGGGCGCAGCTCCAGGCCTGTATTCAGGCTTTCCAGGCTGGCGTGCTGGTAATGCCAGTCTGGAACAAGTCCAATCGGGAGCACACGATCATTGGCTCGGAACCGGCGCAGACGCGCGCGGCGGCGGATACCGCGGTCAAGGAACTTGACTGGGGGCAGCCGTACTTCTGCGATGCAGACCACATCAGCCTGAAGACGGTCGACCGTTTCCTCGAGCCCTGCGACTTCTTCACCATCGATGTTGCGGACCAGATCGGAGTTGCGGCCAGCCGAGCTGAAATGGAAGCCTTCATTCGCCGTCACGCCGATCTGGTGGGGTGGATCGAATTGCCGGGGATTGCGGAGCCACTGCGCGTGACCCACGAAGACCTGGAGCGCGTTTCGCAGAAGTACCTGGCCGCGGCGTCGCAAGCGACGGAGACCTATCGCCACATCGAGCGTGCCAAGGGGCGAGGAAAATTTCTCACCGAGGTCTCTATGGACGAGACTGATGTGCCACAGACGCCTGCGGAGCTGCTCCTGATTCTTGCTGCGCTGGCAGACCGGGGTGTGCCGCTGGTGACCGTCGCGCCGAAATTTACCGGACGCTTCAACAAGGGCGTGGATTACGTCGGCGATGCTGCCGTCTTCGCACGCGAACTGGAAGAGGATATGGCGGTGGTGCGCTATGCGGTGAGCGCATTCGGATTGCCCGCGGAGTTGAAGCTAAGCCTGCACTCGGGCAGCGACAAGTTCTCGATCTATGGTGCGGTCCACAATGCCATGACGAAGATGAACGCCGGACTGCACCTGAAGACCGCAGGAACGACATGGCTGGAAGAAATGATCGGACTAGCGGAAGCGGGAGGCGACGCGCTGGCGCTGGTGAAGGATATCTACGTGGAAGCCTATGCGGATCGCGAGGAGTTGTGCGCACCCTATGCGGCGGTCATCGATATTGAAGTGGCCCGGCTGCCGCTTCCAGAAGTTGCGCAGCGATGGACGGCAGAGCAGTGGGTAGGAGCGTTGCGGCATGATCTCCAGTCGCCGGAGTACAACAGCAGCCTGCGGCAGTTGATGCATGTCGGATTCAAGATCGCAGCGAAAATGGGGTCGCGCTACACAGCCATGCTGGAAAGGCATGAAGGCGTTGTGGCGGAGAACGTGACGCGCAATCTCTTGGATCGGCACATTCGTCCTGTATTCCTTGGCGCCGGAGCGCCCTCCGCCACGAACAGGCGAGAAGCGGCGAGGCGGTAGACGAGATGCTCGCGTCGAACATTCCGGTAAAGGGCGAGAGTGATGGGCAACCGCTGGTGATGCCTGGCCAGATGCTGCCCTTCAGCCTGGTCACGTCACTGTTCTTCATGTGGGGCGTGCCGAACAACCTGAACGATGTGCTGATTCGGCAGTTCATGAAGAGCTTCACACTGAATCGCGTGGAAGCCGGGCTGGTGCAGTTCGCTTTCTACCTCGGCTATTTCTGTCTGGCGGTTCCGGCAGCGCTCATCATGCGGCGCAAAGGGTATAAGACTGGGCTGGTTATCGGTTTGCTGCTATATGCGGCGGGCGCCGCGCTCTTTTGGCCGGCCGCCCTTATCGGCCGATATTCGTTCTTCCTGGCAGCGCTGTTTGTGATCGCATCCGGCTTGTCGTTTCTGGAGACCGCCTCGAACTCATTCATCACTCAATTGGGATCGCCCTCCACCGCGGCGCGGCGTCTGAATTTCTCTCAGGCGTTCAACACGCTCGGTTCAGTGGCCGGAGTGCTGGCGGGAACGATCTTCATTTTTTCCGGCGTGGAGCTGAATGCTGCGGAAGTCGTGGCGCGCAAAGCAGCAGGTACTTACGCCGCTTATCTCCAGCAGGAGACGATGCGGGTGGTGGCGCCGTATCTGGTGCTAGGAGCGATTGCGTTCGCGCTGGCGATTGTTTTCATGCGAACGCGATTTCCGGAAGTGCATCAAGAAGAGACCGCCGTCCCTTCCGGGCAGCATGGGGCTGGAACGCTCTTTCAGCGGCCGCACTTCGTGATGGCGGTGGTTGCGCAGTTCCTGTACGTGGGCGCGCAGGTAGGCACGTGGAGCTGGTTCATCCAGTACGTGCAGGAGTACACGCACCAACCGGAGAAGCATGCCGGGCTGCTGTTGACGGGCACGCTGGGGGCCTTTGCCATCGGCAGGTTTTCGGCGCCGATCCTGATGAAGCATATCGCCGCAGCGCGCCTTATGTTGACGTATGCGGTAGCGAACGCGGTTCTGCTGACGTTTGCCGTGCTGCGGCCGGGATGGGCGGGCATGTGGGCGGTGTTTCTTACCAGCTTCTTCATGTCGATCATGTTTCCCACGATCTTTGCCTTGGGGCTTGAAGGGCTCGGGCCGCTGGTGAAGCTGGGCGGCTCATTGCTGGTGATGGCGATCGTCGGCGGGGCTGCGCTGCCCCCGATTATGGCCTGGGTATCGCAGCATGGCGGCATCGCGCTGGCTTACTCCGTGCCGCTGGCGAGCTATGTCGTGATTGCAGGGTTCAGCTGGTATCACGTGCGACGCGGTTTTGCATGAAGTGAAAGGGAAGAACAACGCATGAACGGATCGCGAAAAATCAATAGCGGCCTTTGTCTATTGGCCGTTGCAGGACTGACGATTGCAGGTGCGACAGCGCAGACCAGGCACTATGAGCCGACGCTCGAATCCCTGAACACACACCCGCTGCCGCAGTGGTATGCGGACGCGAAGCTGGGCATCTTCGTGCATTGGGGTCTCTATTCGGTGCCGGGCTGGGCGGAAGTGAATCGCCCGAAGGTGGTTCCCAAGGAGGACGAGGCGAAGTGGAACGCGTATGCCGAGTGGTACTACAACACGATGCGCATTCCGGGCTCGCCGACGCAGGCTTATCATCGCGAGCACTACGGCGCGACTTTCAACTACTACCAGTTCGCGCCGATCTTCGATCGCGAGACAAAGAAGTGGGATCCGGCGGTGATGGCGGCGGCATTTCGCGAGGCGGGCGCGCGCTACGTGGTGCTGACCAGCAAGCATCACGAGGGGTTCACGCTGTGGCCGAGCAAGGTGATGAACCCGAATCAGCAGCATCTGCAGGCCGAGCGCGACATCGTCGGCGAGCTGACAAATGCCGTGCAGCGCGATGGCATGAAGATGGGACTTTATTACTCCGGCGGTTACGATTGGACCTTCAATCGCGGGCCGATCATCGGGGGGAACGACTGGCAAACAGTGAAGCCGGAAAGTATCGCGTACGGACAATACGCCTTTGATCAGATCGAAGAGCTGATTGCGAAGTATCATCCCGCGGTGCTGTGGGACGACATCGACTGGCCGAAGACCGGACAACCGCTGCAGGTGATGGCCGACTACTACAACGCACTCCCGGATGGCCTGGTCGATGATCGCTTCGGCGTGAAGCACTCCGATTTCCAGTCGCCGGAGTACGAGAAGCGCAGCCAGATCAGCAAGGTGAAATGGGAGGAGTGCCGTGGGCTGGGCCGCTCGTTCGGCTACAACCGCGCCGAAGGCGAAGCGGAAACCATCGCCCCGGACAACCTGATTTACTTGTTGGCCGATATTGTCAGCAAGAACGGCAATCTTTTACTAGACGTTGGTCCCG
>DASUWP010000249.1:0-6484 GCA_036378335.1 Acidobacteriaceae bacterium
CGCAGGCGATGGCTTCCGTTGGCGGATTGAGTCTGTTTCGTGCGCAGCGCGTGGTGCGGCTTTTTGATTTGGCGGGTGCGATGTCGCTGGAAGGATTGCGGGGCACACCGGCTGCCTTCGATGCGCGCATCCACGAGGCGCGGCCGCATGCCGGGCAGATCGCTGCGGCGTCGCACCTCCGCGCGCTGATGGAGCAGAGCGAGATCCGCGAGTCGCACCGGCTGAACGATCCGCGGGTGCAGGATGCGTACTGCCTGCGCTGCATGCCGCAGGTGCATGGCGCGGTGCGCGGCGTGCTCGATCATGCGACGGCGGTGGTCGAAACAGAGACGGGCTCGGCCACCGATAATCCGCTGATATTCGCGACCGGCGAAGCGGCTGGAGATATTCTCTCCGGCGGCAACTTCCATGGCGCGCCGCTGGCGTTCGCGCTGGACTACGCAGCCATAGGACTTGCCGATCTGCTGAGCATCAGCGAGCGGCGCATCGACCGGCTGATCAATCCGGATATCAATGAGGGCCTGCCGCCGTTTCTCTCGGACAATCCAGGGATTTCGTCGGGCTTCATGATTGCGCATGTGACGGCCGCGGCGCTGCTGAATGAGGCGAAGGTGCTGGCGCATCCGGCGAGTGTAGACTCGGTGCCGACGTCGGGCGGCAAGGAGGATCACGTGTCGATGGGAATGACGGCCGCGCTGAAGCTGCGACAGGTGGTAGAGAACGCCGAGATGGTGCTCGGCATCGAGTTGATGACGGCGGCGCAGGCGCTGGAATTTCGTCTGCCGCTAAAGGCTGCGCGGCAGGTAGAGGCGGCGCGCGCGCGGGTGCGTGAGTTTGTTGCGCCGCTACGTGAAGACCGCGTGCTGGCAGGTGATATCACCAAGCTGGCGGCTGCGGTTCGTGGGGGCGCTTTCGACCCGTGGTTGGGGTGACCCCCTCCCCTCCCGCTACGGGAAATTGGCTTGTAAGCTGCCTGCTTTCTGCGGGTTAGAGCCTCTCCCGCAGGCTAAATTCGTCTTACTAAATGACTTATCGCTAAATTCTTCCTGCAGAAGGAGTTAGCAAGACAAAAAGCCACGGAATGAATCCCGTGGCTTCCTTTCTCTTGTTAGCTCTATTTCGAGGTTAGCAAATTGGATGGGGTGATTTGGCAGGTTTGTGTGCGAGTCGGGTGACTTTGGTTTGAGCAGCTGCCTCAACCTGCCGAAGGACGGTTGAAGTCGGGTCGGGATGGTGAGCAGGAGGCTTCAAGCCAACGGCTGATGTAGATGCCGGCATGAGCTTCTCCGCAATAGTGCCGCGTGCCAGGAAGCGAGGCCTCCTGGAAGTCCCACTTGAGCACCTTGAGCTCTTTGTCATTGCAACGAATCATGAACCAGTGCAGTTGGTTTGAGCTTTCTGTACCGCAAATCTCGCACCGATACTGTGTCGCCGAAGACATAGTGAAGCCTTTCTGCGCAGCAAGCCGATCTGCCGCCGTATTGCTGGATAGCATATCAACCCTGATGGAACCGCCCGCATAGCGATGCGGGTGGAGTAGAGAGCGGAAGATTTTACGGAACGTGCTGAACCGGTTTGCGTAACTCCCCTTGACAGCTTAGGGGAGTGCGCCCTAGACTCCTAAGCGAATTAGGAGGAACTTTGGGCGACCAGGCACAACTGCTTCCCGGCACGCTGGATCTGCTGATTCTGCGCGCTGTTTCGCTCGGGCCGCTGCATGGCTATGGCATATTGCTGCGCATTGGGCAGATCTCCGGCAATGCGCTCCTGATCGAACAGGGCGCGCTGTACCCGGGACTGTTTCGCCTGGTGCGGCAGGGGCTGTTGAAGGCGCAATGGGGAACCTCGGAGAACAATCGCCGGGCGAAGTTCTATGAACTCACGGCCGCCGGCCGACGGCGTCTGCGGGAAGAGACGGATAACTGGAATCGGCTGGCGACGGCGATTGCCGCCGCGCTTGGAGCGCAAGCGGAGGAAATATGAGACTGCTCGGTTCTGCTCGGTCGTTTGGGGAGAGAGTGTTTCGTCGTTCGCTGAGGAATGCGGAGATGGAGGAGGAGCTTCGCTCGCACATTCAGCATCGTGCGGATGATCTGGAGCGCTCTGGTATGTCTCGTGCGGAGGCACAGCGGCGGGCCCGCGTGGAGTTTGGCGGGTACGAGCGATACCGGCAGGAGTCGTATGAGTCAGCGGGTAATCGCTTCTTTGAACGGCTGATGCAGGATGTGCGCTTCGGAGGCCGTCTGCTGGCGAAGTCGCCGGGATTTACGGCGGTGGCGGTGGTGACGCTGGCGTTAGCCATCGGCGCGAATGCGGTGGTGTTCAGCATGCTGAATGGGCTGGTGCTGCGTCCGCTGCAAGTGCCGCGAGCGGAGAGCCTGGCGATGATCGAGCAGGGGGATGGCGTCCCGATGCAGTCGTATCTGGACTATCTCGACCTGCGCGATCGGAATCACAGCTTCGATGGCCTCATTACGGAGCAGATCACCCGCGCAGGACTGAATACGGGAGGAAGCGCCGTGACGGCGTGGCTCTACGAAGCGAGCGGAAATTATTTCGATGCGCTCGGAATCGAGCCGTACCTTGGACGCTTCTTCCACGCGTCGGATGAGCATGGTGAGAATAGCGCCCCATACATCGTGCTGAGCTATGCGTACTGGTCGAGCCATTTTGGCGGCGATCGCGCGGCGGTGGGGCGCACGGTGCTGCTGAACAAGCATCCGTACACGATTCTGGGCGTGGCTCCGCCGGAGTTTCGCGGGACGGAGGTGTTTTTCGTGCCGGACTTCTGGGTGCCGCTGGTGGACCAGGAACAGGTGGATAGCTGGAGCACGCTGAAGGACCGCGGCACCCGCAGCATGGAAGTGGAGGGACATCTGAAAGCCGGCGTGACTGCGGCGCAGGCGACCGCGGATTTGAACTCTGTCGCCGCGTATCTGAAGAAGACATATCCCAAAGATGACGACAGGGCGAGCTTCAAGCTGGTGCGGCCGGGGCTGGTAGGCGATATGCTCGGCGGGCCGGTGCGTGCGTTTTTGGCAGGGCTGATGGCGCTGGCGGGGTTGATCCTGCTGGCGGCCTGCGCGAATCTGGGCAGCTTGTTTGCTGCGCGTGCAGCGGATCGGTCGAAGGAGATTGCATTGCGGCTGGCGCTGGGATCGAGCCGCAGACGCATTTTGCGGCAGCTCTTCACGGAAGCCGTGATGGTTTCGTTGATGGGAGGCGCTGCGGGATTGGCAGGCAGCGTCGTGCTGCTGCGCTGGCTGAGTGTGTGGCAGCCAATAGCGACTTTTCCGATACGCCTGCCGGTGAGTCCGGATGTGCATGTGTACCTGGCCGCGCTTGTGCTCGCGGTGGCGAGTGGCTTGCTGTTCGGCGTGGTACCGGTGCGGCAGGTGTTGCGCGCGAATCCATATGAGGTTGTCAAAGCGGGCTCGATGGGCACGGCGGCGCGGCGGTTCACGGCGCGCGATCTTTTGCTCGTGGTGCAAATTGCAATCTGCGCGGTGCTGGTGACTTCCTCGCTGGTCGCGGTGCGCGGCCTGATGCGTTCGCTGCACAGCAATTTTGGTTTCCAACCGCAGGGCGCGATGCTGGTGGACACCGATCTGGATATGGCAGGGTATAGCGGCGATCGGGTACCGATTATGCAGCGGCGCGCGATAGATGCACTCGCGACGATCCCGGGCGTAACCGCGGTCGGATTGGTCGACCGACCACCGCTGGGACTAGGGTTCAGCAGCAGCACGGTGTTCAAGGACAACGTGACCGACACGAAGGCATCGAATGCGGCGGCTGAGGCACATCAAGTCCGCGTCTCGCCCGGCTACTTCGAGGCGGCGGGCACAATACTGCTGACGGGAAGAGCGCTTACCTGGCACGATGAGGGCAAAGCGCCGCGCGTGGCGGTGGTGAACCCGGAATTTGCGCGGCAGGTTTTTGGCTCCGTGACGAGTGCGGTGGGCGGGTACTACAAGATTGCCGGCGGTACGCGCATTCAGGTGGTGGGGATTGTGGAGGACGGAAAGTACGGGACGCTGACAGAAGACCGGAAGCCAGCGATGTTCTTTCCGATTTTGCAAATGCCTTCGAGCTCGACCACTCTAGTGGTGCGATCGGATCGCGATCCGGGGCAACTGGCGGCTGCGCTCCAAGAGCAGCTACGCAAGCTGGATGCTGGTCTGCCGTTCACGATCGCGACATGGACGAAAGAGCTGGACAGCGCGCTATTTGCTTCGCGGGTAGGGACGATTTCACTCGGCGTGCTGGGTGTGCTCGGCGCGATGCTGGCGGTGACGGGCATCTTCGGCATGGCGGCGTATTCAGTGAGCAAGCGGCTGCGCGAGCTGGGCATCCGCATTGCGCTGGGCGCGCAGCGCAGCGAGGTGCTGCGCTCGGCATTGGGGCGTGCATTTCGCCTACTGACGTTCGGCTCGGTGGCCGGCCTGGTGCTGGGACTGGCAGCGACCAAGGTGCTGTCGTACATCGTGTATCAGGCGACGCCGCGCGATCCGCTGGTGCTGTGCGGGGTAGTGCTGATCATGCTGCTGCTGGGATTGCTGGCAGCGTGGGTGCCGGCGCAGCGGGCGCTGGCGGCCGATCCGCTGATGCTGTTGCGGGAGGAGTGACCGGGTCATCCAGCTTGTCTGGCTTGCTTATCGCGTATTGATCGTGATCGCACCGATACGTCAACGTGGTTTGTGAAACGGCTCAGCGGGATCAGCTGGGCTGGGTGGGGAGCGCCTGGAAGATGATGCCCTCGTCCTCACCGATGGAAATGACGAGATTCTTGTGCATCCCCTCCTGCACCACAGGTCCCGTCGCAGTGTGGCTTTTGCCGGTGGCGTCGTTGAATGTCACCTTGACCGGGCCTGAGCCAATCAGCTTGGGCGGGTAGTTGAAGCTGGCGCCCGAGGGCACGGCATCGCGGCCAAAGCTGGCGTTGGGGTAATCGATTTCGAGCTGATGAATGTCGGGACCCTGGTTCCTGACCGTGATGGTGAATGCGGCTTCCGGCCGCCCCAGGCTGGGACGCGCCTGGCAGCCTGCCAGCAGAAGAACAAGCCCAGGCGCGGCGAAGCGGGAAAACGTAACTTTCATGGTTTCTTTATGTATCCTTCACGGCAGGACCGTGTTCGAACGTGGTTCTGCGCGCGCTCTCCACAGCTCTGCTGTGTGGTCTCTCTCGTGTGGTCTTTCTCTCTTACTTGTTAGAGCGTGGTCTTTCTCTCCAGGATGCGCGCGGTCAACACGACACCCGTCTGGTTGTTGTGCAGGGTGAGAGGAAAGGCCAGCACGTTCCAGACCCAGCCCTCGCCCTTGCGGGGAAGGTTGAGAAGACCGCGATAGGTGCGGTCGATATAGGTTTCGCGCTGCACTGCAACGGTGCGCAGAATGTCGCGCCAGTCCGGCGCCAGCTCCGGCATTTCGACGAACATGTTCTTGCCGGGGAACCAGTCGCGCGGCCGCTCAAGGAGGCGGGCGCAGGAGTCGTTGACATATTGCCAGTTGCCGTTGGCGTCGAGGATCTCGAGCACCACGTCATCGCCCATCGCCATGTTGATGCGGGAATAGAAGAATTCACGCGCATCCACGACCACCGGCTTGCCGCGGCGCTTGGCTTCAAAGCCGCGGAGCGCATTCACCAGATCGTCGATCGAACTGTAGCCCTTGAGCAGGTGCATGTCCTCGACACCGCCGAAGCGCCGTTCGAGCGTGGCGGAGAGAATGATGATGGGAACCTCCGGACGCCGCTCGCGCAGCTCGGTAGCCACATCGGTGCCGAAGCGGCCATGTCCGAGGTGGTAGTCCAGGACGGCGATGTCGATGCGGTCGAGCAGCTTTTCGGCTTCCTCGACCGAGTCGGCGGTCTCCGCGACATAGCCGTGCTTGCGCAGGATGGTCGAACGCAGAAGCAGGTTCTCCGGATGGTCGTCCAGCAGCAGGACGCGAACCGGTTCTTCCTGCACGGCCTCGAGCACCGTGCCAGCGGGCTTGATTTCCTCGATGTCGGACATTTGAGCCTTACGATGCGTGGATGTCCCGGAACGCTGCCGGGCCTTTGTATTCCAATTCTTTATTTCTCAGCAGACTTCCGTGGGAATCGTTTGATCAATTCGGGTAGCCGTTGAAAGATTGCAGACGCGCGGAGCCACTGACGATTGTCGATTGCCGGGTAACCACTGACGATTTTACCGGGATCAACATCATTGGGAATACCGGATTGCGCAGTGGCGACGACGCCGTCACCGATGCGGCAATGGCCTGCGACTCCGACCTGGCCGGCGAGGACGACGTTGCGGCCGACTTCGGTCGATCCGGCAAGCCCTACCTGCGCACACAGCAGCGTGTTCTCGCCCACACTCGATCCGTGGCCCACCTGGACCAGGTTGTCGATCTTCGCGCCGTCGGCGATGACCGTCGCGCCGATGCTGGCGCGGTCGATGCAGGCATTGGCCTGGATCTCGACATCACTACCGATGCG
>DASUWP010000250.1:0-9245 GCA_036378335.1 Acidobacteriaceae bacterium
CGTGGGAAAGGGCCGAAGCCTCCACCGGACTTATCTTCACAACGAATGTTCCTCTGGCGTGCATGGTCGCTCCTGTTCCTGTGTCTGGTACTGCGGCTCGGGCTCCGGCTCCAGCTGTCGCCCCGGCCGCCAATCCGCTGAGCGGGCTCGCGATAAGAACTGCCAGTGCGAATAATCTCGTTCTCACGATCGGTACCTCACGGTTGTGTCAGAGTACCGCTGCAACTCCGGCGCGGATTGGAAAAACGCGACATGCGCAGCCGAAAGAGCAAGTGATGAACGTGGGCCGCGTCTTCCATCGGGAACGCGTCGCGATTAGCATGGTCGCGATGTCTCAGGGACTATTCCCCCGCATTCTCACTGCCGGCCGCGACATGCTCGTGTATCACGCGTATCCGGCGAGCGGGCCGCCAGGCGCGGGAAGGGAATCGCTGCTCGACACGATCACCTGGGGAGCGGATGGCTGGCCGACGATGAACGGCGGCCATGGCCCGACCGACTGACGCCTATCTGCCCACTGCCGCCATGCCGCGCTCGTCGTAGCGCGCGCCTGCCGCAGCACCACGTGGCGCCAGCGCGTCCAATGCGGTCAGATCGTCTTTGCTCAGCTTCACGTCGGTGGCGTGCACGTTCTCTTCCAGATATTTTTGTCGCTTCGTGCCGGGGATCGGAACGATGTCCTCGCCCTGTGCTAGCACCCAGGCCAGCGCAAGCTGCGAGGCTTTCACACCCTTCCTCGTGGCCATCTCTTCCACTTTTTTCACGAGTGCCAGATTGCGGTCGAAGTTCTCGCCCTGGAACCGAGGTGAGTTGCGGCGGAAGTCATCCGGGGCTAAGTCCTCGAAGCGTTTGATCTGCCCCGTGAGGAAACCGCGCCCCAGCGGTGAGTACGCAACAAAGCCGATGCCCAACTCACGCACCGTGGGGAGGATCTCGTCTTCCGGCTCGCGCGACCAGAGAGAATATTCCGTTTGCAGTGCCGTGATCGGATGCGTCGCATGGGCGCGGCGGATCGTGTCCGGCCCCGCCTCCGACAGCCCAAGGTAGCGCACCTTGCCCTCTTCCACCAGCCGCGCCATTGCGCCCACGGTCTCCTCGATCGGCGTCTTCGGATCCACGCGGTGCTGGTAATAAAGATCAATGGTCTCTACGCCCAGCCGCTGCAAGCTGGCTTCGCATGCGCTGCGTACGTATGCCGGGCTGCCGTCCACCGCGCGAAACTTTGGATCTTCCTTCTTCCGCACGATGCCGAACTTGGTCGCGATCTGCACCTTGCGCCGGTGCGGCAGCAGCGCCCGCCCTACCAGCTCTTCGTTGGTGAATGGGCCGTAGATATCCGACGTATCGAAGAAGGTCACGCCCAGGTCAATCGCGCGATCGATCGTCGCTTCAGATTCGAACTGGTCACCGGGTCCGTAGAATTCCGACATTCCCATGCAGCCCAGCCCCAATTCGCTGACTTCCAGACCCTGCTTTCCCAGCTTCCTCTTCTTCATGGCGCAGCTCCTTCATCTCCATTCGATACTGAAGCTTGTACGGGGATGCCTGCAACAGCCGCCACCTCTATCAAAGATCGAGCCAAAAGGATCTTCCGCGCATCTCTACCGCAAGGAGGGTAATGTGAACATTTTTGTTGCAGGCGCCAGCGGCGCTATCGGCCAGCCCCTGATTGCGGAATTGATTCGGCAGGGCCACACGGTCACCGGCATGACGCACTCCGACCACGGCGCCGAGAAGCTCAAACGCGCAGGCGCCACGGTCGCGCGCGTCAGCGCGCTGGATGCGCCGGCGCTGGAGGAGGCGTTGCGGAGTTCTTCGGCGGAAATCGTCATTGACGAATTGACGGCACTGCCGAAGGATCCGGCGCAGATGGCCGCCGCCGCCGCCGGTGATCGCAGGCTGCGCCTGGAAGGCGGCGGAAACCTCTTGCGCGCTGCGCAAGCGATCGGCGTGCGCCGTTACATCCAGCAGTCGAGCGGCTTCTTTCTCCGGGCGGGCACGGGCCTGGCAGACGAGACTGAACCGCTTGCGATCGATGCCACACCACGCATCGCGGACAGCGCGCAAACCTACACGGAGCTGGAATCGCGCCTCTTCCGCGCTCCAAAGATGGAAGCTGTCGCGCTGCGCTATGGATTCTTCTACGGCCCGAACACCTGGTATCACCCCGACGGCGCTTCCGCGGATCAGGTGCGCAAGCAGGAGATGCCGGTCATCGGACGCGGCGAGGGCGTGTGGTCGTGGATTCACATCGACGATGCCGCGCACGCCACCGTCGCCGCCATCACCGCTCCTGCTGGGGTCTACAACATCGTCGATGACGATCCCTCTCCCGTAAGCGTCTGGCTTCCGGTATTTGCACGTTTTGTCGGCGCGCCAGCTCCGCCGCACGTCACCGAAGAGCAGGCGCTCACCGCGGCCGGCGAGGATGCCATCTACTACCAGACAAAGCTGCGCGGAGCCTCGAATAAAAAAGCGCGCGAGACGCTGCACTTCCGTCCTCGTCGCCTGGAATGGCTGAATACCTGAAAGAAGGGTGAGATACAGTTCCGGGAGCTTGCGGGAACTTGACAGCGTTATCGCGATAGTTTGAGGATGCGCCGATGTACCGGTTCAAGCGGCTCCTGCTTGCGTTTCTGGCTATCGCTTGGCCTTGCCTGGCTCAGATTGTTCCCACAACGACCGCCAAGACGCTCGATGGAACGACGATCGTCATTCCCAGGCCAGAGAGCCGAAAGCCTCTGCTGCTGCTGGTTGGCTTCTCGCATAAGAGCAGCGAAGACTTCAAACAATGGAACCAGCGGATGCTTTCCGCTTACCTTTCCGATCCGCGTATCGACTATTTCGAACTAGCCGACCTGCAAGGAATCCCTTCCTTTGTCCAAGGCATGATTCTGCACGGCATGCGCCGGCAGGTGCCCGTGGCGCAGCACTCGCATTTCGCTCCGTTTACGGCAGGGGAGGAAGAGTGGAAAAGAACGGTCGCCTACTCCGCGTCGTATAACACTTACCTGGTCCTGACAGATGCGTCGGGTCACATCCTGTGGAAGACGCACGGAGTACCGGACGACGAGAAGATATCGGAACTGAAAAAGTCTTTGACCGGCGTATTATCTCCGGCGCGGCATTGAGAACAGCCGTCATCCGGAGTGCGTAAACTTCGCAGGATTGGACAGCCCTGTCGCGCGTAACTGTCCCGCATAACTGTCCCGCGCTTGCCGCGCACCTTCCACTCAAGCGATCCTGTGAAAGACATGCAAGCTCCTTCCCTCGCGCCCTTCCGCATCGCGCCTTTCTTCAGCCCGCGCCCCTGGGGGACGCGTGATTTGTCCCCTTGGTACGATTACCGCCCCGCCGAACCAGTTGGTGAAGCCTGGCTTACCGGACCGCAGTCCCTCATTGAAACCGGCGATCAACAGGGCCGCACGCTCAGCGAACTCGCCGCAGCCTATCCAGATGCGCTGCTCGGTCCTCATCGCAATGAAGCGGGCGATTATCCGCTGCTGGTCAAGATTCTCTTCCCGCACGACAAGCTCTCGGTGCAGGTGCATCCGGACGATGCGCTCGCGCAGAAGATCGGTCAGCCACGCGGCAAGACAGAGTGCTGGTACGTGCTCGATGCACAGCCGGGCGCGGCCGTCGCACTCGGCCTCAAGCCGGGCGCCACTCTCGAAGCCATGCGGGAGGCTATCGTCGACCATACCCTCGAGGACCTGGTGGAACAGGTCCCGGTGGTCAAAGGCGACATGATCTTCGTGGACGCCGGAACGGTGCACGCCATTGGGCCCGGCGTTACCCTGCTCGAGACCCAGCAGACCTCCGACATCACGTATCGCCTGTACGACTACGGCCGCCCGCGTGAACTGCACATCGATCGTGGTCTGGCTGCCACGCGCCTGCATACCGCCGCCGGCAAAGTGACCTCAATGACCGAGGGCGCGCGCACCCGGCTTATAGAGCAGAAATACTTCACTGTAGATCGTCTCGAAGTCGGCCCGTCGGCCCCCTTCCGGTCCGAACAGAACTCGTCTCAATCCCCGACCTCTGGGGTGCTCTCTCAGGTCCAGATCGGTGTTCCGCATACGCTGGTGGCGATCGAAGGCGCCGCAGTGCTCCATGCCGACGGTTGCGAGCCGGTCGACCTTATGGCTGGCCGGGCCGTTGTGGTCCCTGCCGCGATCGCCGGCTACCGGTTGGAATCGGCGGCTCCGGCGTCCATCATCCGGTCCCAGCCACCCGCTTCCAGCACGTAACTTTATCGTAACTAATGCCAGTTACGATAAAGATTCAGTACCCTCACTAATGCCTTAGTTGCATACTCTCGTAACTCCCCGTGTGCTTGAATGGGGCGAACTTTCCCTTTGGCGGAAGGCATTTGCCCATTTCGGGACAAATGTCGTCCAACCGGATCTCACACCGGATCGCCACCAGGAGGGTCGATCGGACAGCCCGCTCCTACCGGGCAGGCTGTCTCCCGGGCGAGCGCAGAGGCACCGTAGAGAGTCCCTCGCAGCTCCACCGGCAGCACAAGCGGAGCGGATGATGAAACGGTTGCGGGACGTATGTGGCATTGGTGCACTCGTGTGGCTGCGTGGGGCTGCGTTCGTCCTTGCCGCGGGTATCGCGGCGCAGGCGGGCATAGCGCAATCGATCAGTCTGGTGCCCGCCGCTGAGCGATTCGCCGGGACCGGCAGCGTACAGGATTCCGGGCCGGCAAATGCCACGATTCTGAACGGTCCCACCTATGTCGCCGCCGATGTGTCCGGCAATGTCTACATTGCCGATAGCGCCAACAACTGCATCCGCCGCGCAGATAACACTGCGACGCACAATATGACCGTCGCTGCCGGCCAGCCGGTCGGCGGTGGAAACGACACCTGCCAGAATGCGGCCAGCGTCAGCGCCACCGATCCAACCACGGGTGTGCTGAACCCCTCCGGCGTTGCCGCGGACGGCATAGGCAATCTCTTCATTGCAGATACCGGTCACAATTGCATTCGCCGTCTGGCAGCTGGCGATACCGGCGGCACTACCGATCTAACAACCATCGCGGGCACCTGCGGGAACTCCGCCGCTGCTTCGACGACCCCTGCTCCCGCGGGCCTGGCGCTTGATGCGCGCGGAAACCTGTACATCGCCATCAACGACGGGGCTGACGGTATCTTCCAGGTGCTCCGCAGCAATGCGCCGGCCTATGCTTCTCTCTGCGTGCTGAGCGGCCAGACCTCCGCCAATGTGCCCACATTCTGCGCTGGCGTAACGGCGCCGCCTACCCTGAACGCCCCGATGGGCCTCACCTTCGATCCTCTCGGCAATCTCTATATCGCCGATTCCGGCGATGCCTGCGTCTACAAGGTCTCGGGCGTCACAACCTCTCCCGCGGTGGGGGCGTGCAGCGGTGGCCCCGCGCTGCAGAAGCCGGTAAGCGTAGCGAGCGATGCCGCCGGCCATCTGTACATCACCGACACCACAGCGGCACACGTGTTGGAACTGGTGGGAGGAGTGCCGACAGCGATCGCAGGGAATGGTCTGACCGGCGGTTACAATTCCATCACGCAAGACGGGCGGGCCGCAGCAACCATCCCGCTGAACGGAGCGGCGGGTCTGGCGGCGGACCGCGCAGGCAATGTCTACCTTGCCGAAACCGGCAACAACATCGTTCGCCTTTTGACCGAAGGCTTGAACTTTCCCGATACCGGGGTCGGAAGCCAGAGCCAACTCCAGGTCCTGCAGTTTGTCATCACCAGCGCCGTCAACCTGAGCGTAACCGCGAACAGCGATTATCGGATGCTCAATGACATCTGCAGCGGAAGCCATCCGGCGCCTACCCCAGGCACGCCCGAGACGTGCTTCATGAGCTTCAATTTCAAGCCGACTCTGCCCGGATTGCGCACCTCGCCGCTCACTTTTACGGACACGACAACGACGCCTGCGACCCTCTACAGCGTCGGATTGAGCGGAGTCGGTCAAAGCGCGGAGGCGATCTTCGCTCCCGGCACGATCAATACCCTCGCGAAATCTCTCGCATCGCCGTCCCTGGTCGCGATCGATAGCGCCGGAGACGCCTACTTCGCCGAGAGCGGCAGCGGGTCGATCTCGGTTCTGCCGGCAGGTAGCGGGGCGCCGGTTCAACTCGTCGCGGCGGGCGCTATTGCGACTCCAACCGCGCTCGCGCTGGATGCGGCGGGCAATCTCTACATCGCCGATTCGGCCACCAATTCGATCTTCCGTTACGACGTGAATGGCAATCTCACCACGATCGCCAATGGGCTCGACAATCCGGTCGGACTCGCGATAGACCAACTCGGGGATTTTTACGTGGCCGAGGACGGCGCATCCACCGTGGGCGTGCTCGAGATTTATGCCGGCGGGCAGAAGTCGGTGATCGCCGGTCAGGGACTCATCAGCCAGCCGAATGGTGTGCCGGCGACCAGCGCCAAATTCGTTCATCCTTCCGCGCTCTACCTCGACCCCGCGGGCAATCTCTATGTCGGCGATACCGGCGGACACCGCGTCTACCTGATCGATGTTTCCGGAACCATCCACCAGTTTGCGGGGAACGGCACCGCGGTGGATGCCGCGACTCCCAGGGCGAAGACCGATTTCGGTCTCGGCAGCGTTGCGGGTCTCAGCGCCGATCCTGCGGGCGATATCTTCATCGCCGATGCGGCCAAGAATCGGCTGCTGCTGATCTTCAGTGGCCTGGCCGCGAATCCTGAAGCAGAGATACTAGCCGGCGATGGAACAGCCGGTTATACAGGCGACGCAGGCCCCGCAAATAAGGCGGAGCTGGATAGTCCGATGGCGGTGGCCGTCAATGGCTCGGCAGAGGTCTTTCTCGCTGACACCGGAAACGGCGCGCTGCGCAAAATCACTTATAAAGAGCCGATTCTCGACTTCGGCACGGTGAAAATCGGCCAGACCGGCGGTCCGTTGGGCACGACATTGTGGAACGCCGGCAATGCCAAACTGGATCCCGTAGCTCCGCTGCTGGAAGACAGCACCGACTTTCCCCCCGATAATGCCGACAGTAACTGCAGCAGCACCATGCCGGCCGGTTCCACCTGCGATCTCTTTTACTTCTTCACTCCCAAGGCCGCCGGCTCATATGTGAAGCATGCGTATCTGACCGACAGCTCTGCCAATCCGAAGCAGACCATCACGCTGATCGCCAGCGTGCCGCCCCCGCCTCAAGCGAGCTTCACAGCGCCGGCTGTCACGGTGGTCTACGGCAACACCTATACGCTTGCTTCCACCATCACCGGCAACCAGCCGAGCAGCCCCACCGGTACGGCTACCTTTTTGATCGCCGGTGCGACGGTATGCGCAGCGCAGCCGCTGCCCGCGAATGGAGGCGTGAGCTGCTCGCCCTCGCCCACGCTGGAGGATGTCGGCACATACACAGTTACAGTTTCCTATTCAGGCGATTCCAACTATCCAGCGGCGACCGCGACCATCATCCTGACGGTCACGCCGCGGCCGGTCACCATTACCGCCGATAACCAGACGCGCGCGGTGAATACGCCGAACCCGACCCTTACCGGCACGGTCGTGAACGTGGTACCCAGTCAGTCCATCACGGCGACCTACAGCACCACGGCTACGATCTCCAGTCCAGCAGGAACCTATACCATCGTTCCGGCTTACACCATCGGCGCGGGCACCAAAGCGTCGAACTACACCATCACGGTCGTCAACGGCACCCTGACCATCACCGCCACTGGTGGTGGAGGCGGAGGAGGTGGTGGCGGAGGCGGAGGAGGTGGCGGAGGCGGAGGTGGTGACAGCGGCGGCAACTTCACCTTGGCGATGAATCCGCCGGAGCAGGAGGTCGATCACAACGGCACGGTGAACTATACCCTCACGTTGACATCGACCAGCGGCTTCACCGGTCCGGTCACGCTCGCCTGTGCGGGATTGCCGGAGGGCGCATCATGCGCTTTCGCGCCAGCCAGCGTCACCTTGGCTTCCGGTGCGACCGGCACATCCACCATGACGATCACAGCCGCGGCGGACACCACCAACGTGCCAACGATATTCGGCAAGATGCGCAACGCGCCGGCCGCTCCGTCTGGCGGCAATGCGCCGCTGCTCGCCTGGACCATGTTGCCGCTCGGCCTTTTCGGTTCGGCCGGTGGACTGCTGGCGGGTGCGCGCCGCCGCCGCCGGCTGCTTCTTCTGCTGGTGCCGGTCGCGTTGTTGGCAGCGGCAGTTGGCATGTCAGGCTGTGCAGGGCCAAACAACTACAAGATCTACACCGTTACCGTTACTGGCAGCGCCATCAGTAGCGGCGCAACCATCACGCAGTCTTCCACTGTCGATTTCGTATTGGCCCGATGATGCACAAGCCTGGCCTGCTGTCCCCATTCACTTCCGTACCGCAAGCTGTGAGTTGCGAACGGACTCCACGTGCGCTGAACGGCGCGCGCTGCTGCTGAGGAACACTGTTCATGCGTCATCGCTCGAGAGCATTGCTGGGTCCGATCGTTCACGGTCTTTTGGCCGCCGGCCTGTGCACGCTGGTTGCTGCCGCTCAGCAGCCCGCGTCACCCGCGGTCGCCGATGCGACTGCGCCCCTGCACGCTCCCGTGGCCAAAGCAAAGGACAAGACTGCCGTCCCTGCGACTGCAGCTCCGGCAGCTGATGTTGCAGGCGATGCAAACAGCAATACTGGTGTTGCCAATCCGGATCCGGTGACGCCAAGCGACAGCGGCGATGGGCCAATGAATGGCCCGGCTGCGACCGCCGAGCCATCAGACAATCCGGCGATCCACGATAGTCCGCGATTCTTCCCGGACCAGCCGCAGCGGCCGCTCTCTGCCGACCATGACAGCGACACCCCGGCGAAGCCCGATCCGCCTGCGCCTCCCCCATCTGCTGAGATCATCGTTGCTGCGCCCGTGAAGGTTGGCCCGCCTTCAGCTCCAACGTCGACGGACAATTGGGGTACGCAGCAGGCCACGCCGCCGACAGGGGCACCAGAAGCAGCACCAGAAGCAGCACCCCAGACCGCGCCCGAAACGATCGTCCCCGCAGTTTCGCCTGCGACGCCCGCTCCAGTCGCGCCGGCTGCCGCCGCTCCGCAGGCGTCAACGCCCCCGGCAGATTCCTCTGCTACGCGGGCGCAACAGAACGCTCCTGCACCACCGGACAACGCGCCGCCTGCGGCCACCGCGCAGGAGACGGCGCCGCCTGCTGTAACACCTGCAGCCGATGTAAATGCCCCGGCGCCCCAGCAGGCTGCG
>DASUWP010000251.1:0-21451 GCA_036378335.1 Acidobacteriaceae bacterium
GTTCCGTGGAAACCGAAAAGAACCGGGATCAGCCACGAGCTGGAGGCGAACACAGAATCCATTTTTCCGTGTGTCTCAAAGGAAATGAGCGGCTTCCATCCGAAGCGATAATCCGTAAGCAGCGATTGCGCAAGGATGAAGCCGCTCGCAGCGAATGCAGCGCGAGCGGCACCCTTGTTGGAGCGCCTGGAGAGAAGCCCGACTGTGAAGAAAAAGGCCGCATGCGCATAGTCGATCACTCCATGCGCTGCGGGGCTGATAACCTTCGGAAGCCTTGTTTTCAGCAGTTCGATCTCCTGGTTGCGGACAAGCATCGGCGGTTCCCTCTTTGTCGATGGATGACTATTGGCTACGTTCCTGTTGTCCAAGCAGGGCATAACATTTCGTGCGGTGAAGGCAGTCGTATCAAAAGCAACGACCTGCCGCGAGCGTACTGAGCAACTGCAATGTTGCCTTGGCAAGGAATCACAGCTTGATGCCATGTTCGCCAACGATCGTGAAAGCCGACAGGAGATGGGCGGTCCCGAGAAGCAGCCGGACCTGTTTGCCGAGGTTCATCAGTTCCAAATTGCAGCCTGAGGATCGAGCAGAGACATAGAGCCGAACCAGCGTGCCCAGACCCATGCTGTCCATGCGGGTAAGATCGGTTAAATCCAACACGATCCGCTTGGAATCCGGTAGCAGTTGCTTGACCCTGTTGTAGAGAACATCATCGCCAGCCAACAGCTTGCCGTGGCATCGCACAATAACCGTGCTGCCGGTACGTTCAACGTTAAGTGTAAGACCGACTGCGGTATCAGCCATCGGGTGCCTCATCGAAACTGAATTAGATGGGGGAGGACCTTCGTGCCGAGCAATTCTCGCATATTGCGATAGGAATGAAATATAAAGATAAGCTCGCTCAGTTTTCGGCTGGACCTGCATGAGAAGCAGCCCCCGTGATTTATTTGGAGCACGTGTGCGCGTTGCCGATGGGAGTTAGTGAAATTGGCACAGCGCAGAACTATTTCAACTTCAAAGATCGACAGGAGTAAGTGGTGAGTGAATCAGAAAGAGCGCCCAGAGGTGGCTCTGCACTATTTGATTTGACTGGAAAGCGGGCCGTTGTCTTGGGTGGAACGACCGGGATCGGGCGCGCGCTGAGTGTGGGGCTCGCAGCCGCGGGCGCGGATGTTGTCGCCACAGGCCGCCGTATAGAGCCGCTCGAAGAGACGTCTGCGGCAATCGAGGCACTCGGACGACACACCGTGCGGCAGCCGGCTGACGTAAGCGATCGGGCCAGTCTGATCGCGTTGCGCGACCGCATCGCCCGCGAACTAGGCACGGTGGACATTCTGGTGAACTGCGCGGGACGTATCCGGCGTGTGCCAACCCTGGAGATAGAAGAGAGTGAGTGGAACTCGATTCTCGATACGAATCTGACCGGCACGCTGCGGAGCTGCCAGGTGTTTGCGGCGCAGATGCTGGAGCGCGGCGCTGGCCGCATTATCAATATCGCTTCACTGAATAGCTTCGTCTCCTTCCACGAAGTTGCATCGTACGCGGCAAGTAAAGCCGGCGTGGCGGCGCTCACGCGGTCGCTGGCCGTGGAGTGGTCGCGACATGGCGTGCTGGTGAATGCAATTGCGCCGGGTGTCTTTCGCACCGCGCTCAATCAACAACTGCTGGACTCCACACCGCGCGGTCAGGAGCTGCTGATGCGCACGCCGCAGGGACGATTTGGAAAAGTTGAGGAAGTGGTGGGTGCTGCGGTATTTCTGGCATCGGATGCCGCTTCGTATATCACCGGCGTGGTGTTGCCGGTGGACGGCGGGTTCCTGGCTTCGGGTGTGAACCAGTAGCGCATCCCATAGTTAGAGGCTCGGGATGACAAAGCTGATCATCGCCGTTGCGATCTGCGTTGTTCTTGCCGTTTGCGTATTCATGTGGTTCAGAGTTCGGTCCGCATCGCGCCGCAAAGCGATCGAGCGCTATGCGCAGGAACACAACTTCAGCTTTCTAGGAAGCAGCCTGCCCGCCACGCTGAAGCTTGAGATCAGCTCCTTCCGTCACGCAAAAGCTATATCAACTGCATTCGCGGGAACCGGCAGAGAGAAGGAGTTTGTCTTCTTTGATTGCGTTATGCCGGGCGACAGGACAAGCTACGTGCAATCTGTCCTGGCCATCCGTCACCTTGGGGGAAAATATCCGGCTGCTCAATTTGACCGTCAACTTCAGGAAGAGCGCAGAGGTGATTGGACCCTGATTTACCACCCTAAGAGAACGTGGGGCTTATCTGAGATAGACGCCCACGTCTCGTCGTTATGAATGGCCGAATGCTCGCTTTAAGCGTCTGCATGAGGCTTGAACCATCGTTGCCACAGCGGCGCACCCCAGGTGGTCATCGCAAGCACCGCACCGAAGAGCACGACGGCATCAATGCTCTCGCGTCCCTGGCGCGACCAGTAAGCCGTCGCATCCAGATTCAACCAGAGCGCGAACTCATCGAGTGTGAGCGCTGCTCCGATTCCGTACCCGATGGAAAGCAGACGGCTGAGGAAGATAGAACCGGGTGTACTCTTCGTCCCGGCTTCGGCGAGCGTGGCATGCCCCGTGATAAGCAGCAGCAGGATGCCCCACACCAGGTGATGGATATGGCGGCCACCCATCTCCACGTAGCTGAACGGGCCAATGTGGTGCCTGATGGAGAGCACAAGCAGGCGCACGGCAAGGAAGGTGATGAAGAAGCTGACCGAGGCAAGAAACAGACGGCGATGCGGCCGGTCGGGTATCTGCTGATGGATGAAGTGACCCAGTCGGGTGAGATGAAGCAGTAGCAGCAGCACTGCGGCGACGACGGCGGCGAAGATCAGCAGAATCCACGAACCGGCTAGGTGCATGGATCACGATTATGCTTTGTCACAGCCGCGCTGGCAATAACAGAACGCATCCCAATTGAGAGAGGATGGAGCGTATGCCGACCGAAGGTTTCTCTGATGACGGCACGATGCTGAAGGACCTGGCGCAGTTCGATCTGGCGCGCGAGATGGCGGAAGCCGACCAGAAGAAACCGTGGCCAGCCAGTCACTTTGCGAAAATGCTTTTCAAAAAATCGGATTTCCGGATGGTGCTGATCTCCATGGAGAAGGGCTGCATCCTGAAAGAGCACCATGCCGACGGCACGATTTCCGTGCATGTTTTGAAAGGAACAATACGGTTCAGCGTTCATGGAGAAGCGCATGATCTGCAGACGAACAGCGTACTGACGCTGGGCGCATCGATCAAACACGAGGTCGAAGCCTTGGAAGACTCCGCATTTCTTCTGACCATCTCCTGGCCCGATGCCCCGAAACTTGAGGCCATGCAGCACCGGGGATATGGGACCTAGCTTCTCTCGTTGAATCTTGTGCGATGAATCGGTGGCATTGAGCGCTTCCTGGCTGACAGCGGCATCTCAGTTGCTTGCGGTCTCCAATAGACTAGTCTGCATGGCAACGCCCACCATGCGGCCCACCCGTCCGCCCCAATACAAAGCGCCATCCAGGGGTAGAGCGAAACAATTCTGGCGGCGCGTCACCGAGGGAATGGAACTCAACCAGCTCTGGTCGCAGTTCCGCAAGGATGCGCACTCCAGTTATCGCCTGTATTCGCAGGAGGTGGACCGCACACGCATCGAGGGTGTTTCGCGCAGCAATCACTTCTTCGGCGTGTTGACACAGTTCTTCTGGGCAATCATTGAAAAGCTGACACCAGCCCGCCGCGTCCTGTTGCTGATTTCGCTCGTGCTTCTCTTCCTCCCGGGTGGTGAATCGGACTTCAGCACGAAGAATTATCACGTAACCATCTCCTCTCTCGACTTCCACTTTTACGGCGGCCTGCTCATGTTTGTTCTGCTGATATTGGAGGTCGCCGACCGCGTGGTGATGAAACGCGATCTTCAGATTGCAAAAGAAATCCAGGCATGGCTCTTACCATCCGAACCGCCTATCGTGCCCGGCCTTGCGATCGCCTTCGCCACGCGTCCTGCGAACACGGTGGCCGGTGACTACTACGACGTCTTCGCGCGCTGCCCATCTGCGCCGGAAAGCTCCGCGTTCCTGCTTGCAGTTGCAGATGTTGCCGGCAAGAGTGTCCCCGCGGCCATGCTGATGGCGACCTTCCAGGCGAGCCTGAAAACGCTGAGCAGCACTCCCGGCCCGTTACCGGAACTGGTCACAAGGATGAATCGCTATGCCTGCAGCAACAGCCAACGGGGCCGGCGTTTTACGACTGCATTCATCGCGGAATATGAACCGGCGTCACGACGTTTGACTTACGTCAATGCCGGCCATAACAATCCGATGCTGCGGCGCCAATCGGGATCGATCGAACGGCTCGAAGCCGGAGGCATGCCGCTCGGCGTGATGGAAGATGCCACCTACGAGTCCGGCGAGCGCGTGTTGGAGCAGGGAGACTGGCTGGCGATCTTCACCGACGGGGTCATCGAGGCAGAGAACCTGCAGCAGCAGGAGTACGGAGAGGCGCGTCTCATCACGATGCTGCACGCCGGTGTGTCGGCGCCGCCGTCGATGCTGTTGAACAGCATTCTGGCCGACCTGGATCGCTTTGTCGGAAATGCTCCGCAGCATGACGACGTGACCTGCGTGTTGATGCGGGCTGTGTGATGGATCGATCAGCCCTGTTTCGTCACCCCTGCTCGAACATGCGGCGGATGCCGCGAATGGCCTGACGCGTGCGCTCTTCGTTCTCAATGAGTGAGAAGCGCACGTAGCCATCGCCGTGATCGCCAAAGCCGATCCCCGGGCTGATGGCGGTCTTCGCATCGCGCAGCAGCTTCTTCGCGAACTCGAGTGAGCCAAGCGCGCGGTACTGCTCAGGGATGCGCGCCCAGACAAACATCGTGGCTTTCGGATTCTCGACAGGCCAGCCGATATGGTTCAATCCGCGGATGAGCGCATCGCGACGTTTGCGATACGTGTCGCAGATTTGTGCGACGCACTCCTGCGGACCTTCGAGTGCCTGGATGGAGGCGACTTGAATCGGCGTGAAGGTGCCGTAGTCGAAGTAGCTCTTGATACGCGTCAGTGCGCCGACCAGGTCGCGATTTCCAACCATGAACCCCACCCGCCAGCCCGGCATGTTGTAGCTCTTGGAGAGCGTGAAGAACTCGACGGCGATCTCTTTCGCACCTGGGATCTCCATGACAGAGGGCGCACGATAGCCATCGAAAACCAGGTCGGCGTACGCGAAGTCGTGGAGCAGGTAAATCTGCTCGGCGCGGCAGAAGGCGACGACCCGCTCGAAGAATGCGCGATCGACGACCTGCGCTGTAGGGTTTGCCGGAAAATTGAGCAGCAGCATCTTTGGCCGCGGACTCATCGTGGGCAACTCATGCTGCAGGCGCTCGAGAAATCCGGCAGGGTCGTTCATCTCGACGGAGATAACCTGCGCGCCGGCGATGGTTGGTCCATAAATGTGAATGGGGTAGCTGGGATTGGGGACGAGAATGCCGTCCTGGTCATCGAGGGTGGCGAGGCAGAGGTGCGCAATGCCCTCCTTCGAACCAATGGTAACGATTGCTTCGGAGTTGGGGTCAAGTTCGACGCCATAACGGCGCTGATACCAGTCGCAGATGGCTTTGCGAAGGCGCGGAATGCCCTTCGAGAGAGAGTAGCGATGCGTGGAGTCGCGCGCAGCAGCCTCAATAAGCTTGGCAACGATGTGCGGCGGCGTTGCGCCGTCGGGATTGCCCATGCCGAAGTCGATGATGTCTTCGCCGCGGCGGCGCGCCTCCGCCTTCATCTCGCCGGTGGTGTTGAAGACATACGGCGGCAACGAGGCGAGGCGGCGAAAGGCTTCCAAAGGATTCTCCTTAGGTTCTATTGTGCCTGAGGTGCTTGCCGCCGCCGGGCCTCTCGCCTCCGGTCACTGGCGCCTTCGTCGGTGTTGCCAGCAATCCGCTCCTGTCAGTCTCGCTTGGTAGACTTTCACGAGACCCCAGGAAGGCAACACATGTCCACCACCCCAAGGCAGGCTCCCCCACTATTCAGTCCAGCGCCAGCGCCGCGCGGACGCAATCTTACGGCGATCTCGCTGGTGGCGCTCGCGGCGATTTGCGCCATCGGCCTGGGGCTGCAGATCTATCATTTCTGGCCGTTCATGACGGACGATGCGTATATCTCGCTGCGCTACAGCCAGCGGCTGATCGAAGGCCATGGGCTCACCTGGAACGATCTTCCCCCTGCGGTGGAGGGCTACACCAACCTGCTGTGGGTGCTGATCTGCGCGGGTCTTGGCGCGCTCGGGATGAACCTGGAAACGGCGGCGCACCTGCTGGGGATTGTCTCCACTGTTGCGGCAATTGCGGCCGTGGCCGCGCAGGTGTATCGCGACTTTCCCGCGAAGATCCGCTTTCTCTCGGCGCTGATCGGATGCCTCGCCCTTTCCCTAAGCGCCCCAGTAGCGGCGTGGTCACTTGGCGGCCTGGAGCAGCCGCTGCTGGCGGCATTTCTGGCATGGGCTGCGTATTTCGGTATCCGCTGGGTATCAACGCCAAAAGGGAGTGCCCGCGACGCAGATGTCATGGGCCTGCTGCTGGGACTCGCCCTGCTGTCGCGCGCGGATGCGGCCCTGTTCACTGCCCTGTTCTATGCCGGCGCCGTGCTGGCGGACGGTGCGCGTCCCCGGGCATGGATCACCAGGGCGCGCCTGCTGCCCATCCCTATTCTCTTTTTCGCGGCGCAGGAAATCTTCCGGCACTTCTACTACGGCGCGTGGATGCCGAACACTGCATACGTGAAAGTAGCCTTCACGCTGCATCGGCTCTACACCGGCCTGAGATATGACGTGTACGGAGTTCGCTCGGAGTTTGTTTTTCTGGCGATGGCCGTGGTGGGCTGCGTGGCTCTGTCCATTGCCGGAAAGCGGCGGCAGGTGATCCTGTTAAGCACCGTCTCCGTTGGATGGCTTCTTTACATTCTCGTCATTGGCGGAGACATCTTTCCCTCCTACCGGCATTTTGTTCCCGCGATGGCGTTGATGGGTTTTCTAGTGGCGGGATGCGGTTTGCTGACGCTGGGCGCACCATTTCGCTTTTCGCGTGTGCGCGTGGCAGTCTTTCTGCTCCTCACGCTGCTGGTGCTCACCTCTGATTTCTTCTCACCCCTGGAAACGTGGGAAGGCCAGGGCAAGCAGATCGGGATTTTCCTGCACACCGCATTTGGGGCGAAACATCCTCTGCTCGTCTCAGATGCCGCGGGAGTGGTGCCGTATTTTGCGCGCATGGAAGTCATCGACCCATTGGGTCTGAATGACTATCACATCGCGCGGCATCCGGTTGCGGGCCGCGGTAAGGGCTGGGTTGGTCACGAACTGGGTGACGGAAAGTACGTGTTGGATCACAAGCCGGACCTGCTGCTGTTTTCTGATTTCCAAAGTAAAGTCGGCTTCACTGCCGACGAGCAAGTGGTGAACGACCCGCGATTTCCAACCCATTACGAGCTCATCCACATCGACGCTGGGCCGCCAGATCCGATTCGCGCAGGTCTTTATATCCGCCGCATCGATGGCAAGCTTGGCATTCAAAGCTTGGCCGATCAGGAATGGGTGCCCGCGTACCTGGCAACGGTGAATGACGCCAACGCCGTGCGCTTGATTGATCGCAAAGCGCAGTTGGTAATTGCGCCGCACGGCGCAGCGCAGTTTTCGGCGATCCCGCTTGGCGCTGGCAGCTGGACAGCCGCGGCGGATGGAGCGGGAGCGACGCAGCTAACGGTGCACGCCGAACCGGCAAGCGCCGCATGTGCCTCGTGCGTGCAGGCGAACGCGGATGGCTCGGCCACGCTGACGGTTGAGAACTCAAGCGATCAGCCTGCGACATTGGATGGCATCCGGCTCACGCATCCGGAAGCCGCATCCACAAAGGCCAGCGCCAAGTAGACTTGGCAAGCGACAGTGACTCTTATGCAGAGCCGGCGGCCGTACCGTCCTGCTGCGCAGTCGCTGCGCTGCCGTCATTTGCGAGCGCTGGCGCCTGCGTTAGATAGTGAACGATGACGGAGATGCGGCGGTTCGATGGATCGAGCGGATCGCTGGGCACGCGCAGCTGGCGATCGGCAAAGCCGCGGACCTGAGAGATCTGTCCGCCGCGCAGGCCGGCGTGCTCCATCAAGCGGCGTGCTGCATTGGCGCGATCGGTGGAGAGCTCCCAGTTGCCATAGCCGTTCGCATCGGCATAGGCACGGGCGTCGGTGTGGCCTTCCACCGAGATGAGGTTCGGCACCTGCTCCAGCTGATGTGCCAGCAGCGCGAGCGTCGTCCGGCCATTCTCGTTCAGTGTGGCGCTACCCGTCTCAAAGAAGGTCCCGTCGCGCGATTCAATGAGTTCGATGCGAAGGCCTTCAGGCGTGATCGTGATCTCGATCTGCTTCTTGAGCTTTACCAACGCCGGATTGCTGGTGACCTGCTGTTCCAACCGCGCCTTCAATTCGCGCAGATCGTTGCGGGAGAGCGCGACCGCATCTCCCGCTCCAGCGCGATCCGTGCCTGGCGTGCTGGAGCTGCCGCGAGGATCGTTAAAATAGCCCGCGATGGCCTTGCGCATGTGGTCGCTCGAGTTCATCAGCCAGAGCACAATGAAGAGTGCCATCATCGCGGTGACAAAATCAGCATAGGCTACCTTCCATGCGCCGCCGTGATGCGCAGTGTGCCGCGCGCGTTTGCGCACAACCACGATGGGGCGCGGCGGAGTGAGCGGCTGGGTCGTCATGCGGCCTTCCCTTCGTCACCTTCCGCCGGTGCGGCAGGCGCGCCGCCCCCGCGGCACACCTGATCCACCTCGGCGAAAGTGGGCCTCACTTGCAGGGGAATGGCGCGGCGGCCAATCTCGATTGCAATCTGCGGGGGGGTGCCTTTGATCGCAGAGAGCATGAGCACGCGCAGCATGTGGATAAAGCAGCGCTCCTCGTCGGCGGACTTCGACATCTTCGCGCCGATCGGGCCGACCAGTCCGTAACAAAGCAGGATTCCGAGGAAGGTGCCCACCAGCGCAGACGCGACCTTGTGACCGATTTCTGCAGGGGGTCCGCCCAGCGCGCCCATGGTGATCACCACTCCGAGTACAGCAGCGACGATGCCCAGGCCAGGAAGCGCATCTGCAACCGTGGTCAGTGCGGAGATGGGCAGGTTCGCATCGTGGTGCTGCACCTCCATGTCCAGCTCCATCATCTGGTCGATGTCAAAGGCCTCGACGCCTCCGGTGATCATCATGCGCAAGGTGTCGCAGACAAAGTCGCGGGTGTGGTGGTCCTTGAGAAATGCAGGAAACTCCGCAAAGAGCTTGCTCTCCTGGGGCACCTCGATATCCTGCTCGATGGCCAGGTTGCCCTCGCGGCGGGCTTTGGTGAGCACGCCAAACATCATGCGCAGCGTCTCCAGATAGCGAGCCTTGCCATGGCGCGAGGACCCGAAGGCCGCGCCCACGCCGGCTGCGATGCCTTTGAGGATGTGCATCGGGTTGGCGATGAGCAGCGTGCCCAGGGCAGCACCGCCGATGATGAGCAGCTCCGCCGGTTGGACCAGCACCAGCAGGTTGCCCTTTTCCATAAGGTAGCCACCCAGTACAGCGCCGAAGACGACAAGAATTCCGAGGATGGCAAACACGCGAAGGCTCCGCTCGAAAGGGATGGGCGCGCGGGGAACCGCCGCCAGCATCTTTATCGGCAGAAGCGCGGGAAAGTATGAGGCCTCAGGAGCGGGAGGTGGAGGTAACCGCATCCGCGCCACGCTGTTGACTAGCCGTGTACTCGCGCTCGAGCAGCGACATGAGCGCGAGCGTGTGGTATTCGCCGTCGAGCAGGATCGCCTCGCGCATGACGCCATCGTAGCGAAAACCGTATGCCTCGTAGATGCGGCGCGCGCGTCGATTGGTCTCGAAGACATCCAGCCAGAACCGGTGCGCGCGATGATGCTGGAAGGCACGCGACAAGGTGTGATCCAGCAGAACCCTGCCTGTACCGCGGTTCGGCGTGCGGACGGCAATGCGCTTGAGATGAATGGAGTGATGCTCGGACTGGATGCCCTGCAGAATGGCAAAGCCTTCCACTGTGCCATCTTCGCCGGAAGCGACAAAGTACTCCGTATCCGGATCGGCCATCGCGCGACGATGCTGCTCCGCTGTCCACGAGCCGATGTAGCTGCGAAACTCCGGAATCTGCTCGATGGCGACAATGTCTGGAATATCGCCATCCGGGATGTCGCCGGGCAAAGCTGCACGGATGATCATTCCGGCAGCATATCGCAACGGCCGCGCTCCACAAGGGCCATGTCAGAAGCGCCCGCGCACGCGGTTCAGTTCCTGGCGATCGCGGCGCGACGGCTTGCCCTCGCGGATCAGGCCCTGCTGCATTGCGGCGCGCCGTTCATCAGCCAGCTTCTGGCGAAGCTCGCGGCTTTCGTCCGTCTCGTGATAGAGCGTTTGCGCGACGGATGCCGGTCCGCGAATCTCGCTAATCGCGCGCACCTCCACATGGAAGTCTCCTGCTTCCGTGCGAATGTGCAGGCGATCGCCCACATGGACCTCGCGTGACGGCTTCGCCTCAATTCCATTCGAGACAATGCGGCCAAGCTCGCAGGCACGCGCGGCCAGTGCGCGGGTCTTGAAGAAGCGAGCGGCCCAGAGCCACTTGTCCATACGGACACCATCACGGACACCAGTCATCGCTCCATTGTCGTACAGCAGTGCCTTGCCTTTGTCGAAACCGTTGCTAGAATGGCTCACCCCCAACGACATCCCGCAAACTTCAGGAGCCGCCCTTGCCATTGCTTCGCTTCTCAGCTCTTTCTGTGGCCTTGATGGCCCTGCTTTCCGCGCCGGCGCAAGTGCCGAAAAGCGTAGTCCCGCCGGCGCCGCAGACCGAACGTGCAGGTGCGAAACAGGTGCCTACGATTCCGGCGAACAGTCATCCCCTTACAGCGGCCGACCTCGAGTCGTTTTTTGATGGCATCGTTCCGATGCAGCTGGAGCGGTCCGATATCGCGGGCGCGTCTGTGCTGGTCATGAAAGACGGGAACATTCTGCTGAAGAAGGGATACGGCTATGCGGAAATGAAGGGGAAAAAGCCCGTTGATCCGAACACGACGATCTTCCGTCTCGCTTCGATTTCAAAGCTCTTCACGTGGGTTTCCGTGATGCAGCTTCAGGAACAGGGCAAGCTGGATATCGATGCCGACGTGAACAAGTATCTGGACTTTCCAATCGCGCCGGCATTCGGAAAGCCGGTGACCTTGCGCAATCTGATGACACATACCGGCGGCTTCGAAGAAGAAAGTCGCGACATCATCATCACAGATCCCAAACAGGCCGTTGGGCTGGGCGATTTTCTGATCGCAAACCAACCCAAACGGTTGTTCGCCCCGGGTACGGTTCCTGCCTATTCCAACTACGGCGTGGGTCTGGCGAGTTACATTGTGCAGCGTGTGAGCGGCGAGCCCTTCGAGCAGTATGCGCAGGAGCACATCTTCGCGCCGCTCGGCATGACGCATTCGACGTTCTACCAGCCGCCACCCAAAGCGCTGGCCCATACGCCCTCTGCGGGATACCGCCAGAACACGGAGAAACCGCCCGTCGGGTTCGAGATCTTCAATCCCGTAGGCGCCGGCGGCATCTCCTCAACGGCTGCCGACATGGGTCGCTTTGGCGCCGCGCTGTTGAACGGAGGCGAGCTGGACGGCGCGCGCATCCTGAAATCGGAGACGCTCGCAGCGATGTGGACGCCGCAGTTCCGCGCCAGCGATCAGATGCCGCCGATCTGCATGGGCTTCTATCAGACATGGCGCAACAACCTGCGCTGGATTGGTCATGAAGGCGACCTGATCGCCTTCCATAGCCTGTTCTTCGTGGAGCCGGCGCAGAAGGTTGTGCTCTTCATCTCCTACAACTCCGCCGGCGGCGGAGAGCAGCCGCGGCCCGAGATGATCAACATGTTTTCCGATCGCTATTTCCCGGCAGAGACAAAACAAAGCTTTATGCGGCTGCCGCGCCAGGAGCTGCGGGCAATCGAAGGCACCTACGAGAGCACGCGACGCTCCGACAGCACCAAGCTGAAACTTGCAAACCTGTTTGAACAGCGAACGGCAACCGTCAACAAGGATGGCGTCCTTCAGGTGGCTGACACAAAAGATCTTCGTGGTCACACCATCAAATGGAAGCCAATAAACAAAGACCTGTGGCAGGAGATAGATGGGCAACGGCGGCTGTTCGCCATCCGGAATGGCAGGGGAGAAATCGTGCGGCTTGCCGGCGATTTCCCCGGCGTGCAGGCGCAGCGCGTGAAATGGTATGAGAACGATCGATTCGTTTCGGTGGTGGCCGGCGGCAGCCTGCTTGTGCTCGCCATGGTGATCGCGGCATCGCTCAGCCGGCTGGCCAGAAGGATCTTCCTCCGCAAGCGGCCCAAGCCAGCACCACAAACGGGAACGCGTTGGCTGCCCCTGATCTCTCAGGTTGCGGCATGGATCTGGATAACGATGTTTGCAACGATTTTCATCTTCTTCGCTGCCAACGGCGATGATCTCTTGCCCCCGAACCAGGCGTGGAACAAGTACCTCTATCTGATCAACGGGGTGACAGCGCTGGCATTGCTGCTGAGCGTCTTCGCCATCATCTCGGGAGTCCGAATCTGGTGGAGCACGGAGATTCGGAACATCACCAAGGTCAAATATTCGCTGGTCGCCGTGGCCTGTGCGGTGCTGTGCTGGTTCGCCATCCACTGGAATGTCATCGGACCTGTGGCAAGAATCTGAAACAAAATTCAGCGGCTCACGCTTGTTGTCATCGCGTGAGCCGTCTCTGGTTGAGGCTGCTGCAGATCAGCGAATGTTGCGACTCAAAAGCTCATCGATCGCCGCAGCGATTTCGTCCACGTGCGTTTCCAACGCAAAATGTCCAGCATCGAGCAGGGTCACCGTTGCATTGGGATTGTCGCGGCGATACGCCTCAGCACCTGGGGGAATGAAGAAGGGATCGTTCTTGCCCCAGATAGCGAGCAGTGGCGGCTTCCGCTCGCGGAAGTAACGCTGGAACTCAGGATAGAGCGCCACGTTGGTCGCGTAGTTGCCAAAGAGATCGAGCTGAATCTCCTGATTGCCGGGCCGCGCTATCAAAGCCGCGTCCAATGTATACGTCTCCGGCGCCACCCGCTCCGGTTCCGGCACGCCGTGCGTGTACTGCCAGCGAATTGCATCGAGCGTCAGGAATGCGCGCAACGCATCGCGATTTTCCTGCGTAGGCTCACGCCAATACTTCTGCACCGGGTTCCACGCTGCTTCGCCAAGCCCTTCTTCGTACGCGTTCCCGTTCTGCGAAATGATGGCGGCGATGCGCTCCGGATGCGCCAGGGCGAGCCGCAATCCTACCGGCGCGCCGTAATCGAAGATGTAGATCGCAAAGCGGGCCAGGCCAAGCTTTTCGACAAACGCGTCAATGGTCGTTGCCAGTGACTGGAAGCTGTAGGTGTATTTCCGCTCGGGTGGCACTTCGGTGAAGCCGAAGCCAGGCAGGTCGGGCGCGATCACGCGATAACTGGACGCCAGACGCGGCATGAGTTCGCGGAACATCAGCGACGAGGTCGGGAAGCCGTGCAGCAGCAGCAGCACAGGGGCATCGGCGGCTCCGGCTTCGCGGTAGAAGAGCTTGACGCCATCCACTTCGACCGAGTGGATAGAAAGATACTTCTCAGTGGGAGCGGCGGTGGATGATGCGGAGATCGGCATGTGGACTCCTTTTGGTGTTCTCTTGGTAGAAGAATTGCAGGTACTCACTTTGGCCTGCGTAACCTGTATAATCCCATTATTCAGGTTACTGAAACTCAGATGGAGCTAGGAGTGAACGAGACTCAAAACATCGAGATAAATTTCGGCGAGGGACCTGTAT
This sequence comes from Acidobacteriaceae bacterium, assembly GCA_036378335.1. Lineage (GTDB taxonomy): Bacteria > Acidobacteriota > Terriglobia > Terriglobales > Acidobacteriaceae > KBS-83. The sequence continues at coordinate 13,910 of DASUWP010000251.1, forward strand.
GACAGGACCGGCTGCAAGTTCCGCCTCGCCGACCGTCGCCCCCCTGTTCGTAGGCGATCATCCGGCGATGGACCTGCTGAACACGATTGTGCGCCTCGAAGGCGGACTCGTGGACGTATGGCAGAGCGATCGTGACGTGCTCGGCTGGCTTGGCCGGACCGGACTGGCCGAAACGAAAACCGCTGCGCATTTCCGGCGCGGGGATCTGCTCGCCGCCGCTCGCCGGCTGCGGGAGATCGTCCGCACCCTCGTGGTCGCGAGGAAGGGGCAAAAGCGGCTCAATGTGGAAGGGTTGGACCTGAGGCCGCTCAATCAGTTCATGGCTAAGGGAAGCAGCCACTGCCACTTGAGAGGGGCGAAGCCAGCCGGTCTCTCGCTCGTGCGGCAGTATGACGCCCTGGCGCCCGAGGCGCTGCTGGCGCCATTGGCGGAGGCTGGCGCAGAGTTCCTGGCGACAGCTGACTTTAGCCTGGTGCGGGCCTGCGAAGGACCGGACTGCGTCTTGTGGTTCTATGACCGCACCAAGGCGCATCGCCGCCGCTGGTGCAGCATGGACGTCTGCGGCAACCGCAACAAGGTCGCACGATTTCGCTCGCGGCAGGAGAGTTAAGCGAGCCTTCCGGATCGGACCAAACCAGCAGATATCTTCGCCTCCTGCACCGAGTTCGTGCAGCCTCGATGCCCCCGGCGGAGTCCAAACCTGTAGGTGGAGGAACCGCAAAATGAATCGACGTGCGTTCACAGCAATGCTCGGTGCATTGGGGCTTGGCTCCGTGAGGGCATTTGCGGATGGGCCGGAGGGTGAGGTCACCGGCGGCGGCAGCAGCGGCGCACAGGATCCGGAAATTCTGCGACTCTCGCGCAACGGGTGGATGCCGAACAACGAGCATCTGCCGGTGCTCGTCTATCGCGGCGTCATGCGCTCCACGGGCGATGATGGGGCGGCGCAGTTCGAGCAAATCTTTGAGCGCAACGGTTGGCCCGCGCAATGGCGTAACGGCGTCTACGACTTCCACCATTACCATTCGACTGCGCATGAAGTGCTTGGCTTCGCAGGCGGCCAGGCCCGGCTGATGCTGGGCGGCCCGGGCGGTCACGAGGTTGTCGTGCGCGCGGGCGATCTCGCCGTGCTGCCGACCGGGACAGGCCATTGCAGGCTTGGTGCCAGCTCCGACTTCCTCGTCGTGGGCGCCTATCCGCGCGGACAGACCTGGGACATCTGCCGGCAGGCACCAGACGCCCAGGCTAGTGCGAGGATGGCATCGCTGCCCTTCCCCTCGAGCGACCCTCTCAAGGGCGCAGGCGGTCCGCTGGTGCGCTTGTGGCCTGTGGAATAACCCGCCTATCCCTGGAGGCGATTCCAGAGATGAGCAGGAACTGTGAAGCTGATTGCGACGGCGGTTCCCTCAAGTCGTAGCCGCCATCGCCACCGCAATCGCATGAATTGCCTGATCCCGAGGATCAAAGGGATGAATCTCAAGCTGAGATCCGCAACACGACTAGCGTCATGTCATCGTGCTGCGGTGCGCCAGCGGCAAAGGCGTCGGCCGCACGAAATAAACGTTGCAACAGCTCCGCGGCGCCTCCGTCCGCGTGGGCTTGCGCCTCGGCTATCATGCGGCCTTCCCCCCACTCGTCTCCTGCGGCATTCATCGCTTCGCTGATGCCGTCAGTAAAGGCCAGCAGAATATCGCCGGGGAGTAGCTGAAGCATCTGCTGCTTGTAAGCCGCGCCGGCAATCAGCCCCACGACGGGGCCACCGTCTCCCAGGCGAATTACTCGCCAAGCTCCGTCCTCTTTGCGCAGCACCGCAGGAGGATTGTGTCCGCCATTAACGTAGTGCAAGGTGCGCGAGCCGCAGTCGAGTTCGGCATAGAAGAACGTGGCATAGCGGTTGGAGTCCGACGCGTCGTAGAGCAGGCGGTTGACATTGGCCATCCTGGTCCCCAGATCGCCCACGCCGCTCAGCGTTTGACCGCGCAGGCTGGCGTGAAGGCTTGCCATCAAAAGCGCGGCGGAGACGCCCTTGCCACTGATGTCGCCAATCGCGATACCCAGGCGATCGCAGCCTTGCGCATGTTTTGCTTCGGCCTGCGAGCCATTACGGATCGCGATCAGGTCGTAGTAGTCGCCGCCGACAGCATGGGCAGGTCTACAGTGCGCGGCCATATCTACGCCGGGAACGTTGGGATACGTCTGCGGGAACAATCGCTCCTGAACCTCGCGGGCAATCTCCATTTCACGTTCTAACTTGGCGCGTAAGACCGCCTCCTCTGCCAGTGTGGGAATAAGCTTGTAGACGTTCACGAGTATGCCCGCCGGCAAAGCCTGCGAACTGCCCAGCGCAAATCCACGTGGCAGCGTTCCGCCCTCGAAGAAGCGTTTGCCCTTTCCCAGCGCAATCGGATTCACCAACAGAACCACCTCATCCGCCAGCCCGTGCTCGAGCAGTGTGGCAATCAGCGAAGCGCTGCCAGGAACCACCAGGTCCGGGCCGTTTCCGGCCTTAATGCGTCGAATGCTCTCCACGAGGTCCGATCCAATCGCCTCAAACGGGCCCCATTCCAGACTCTCTGGCCTGTGCGTTACGACGTACTTCATCGATGCGTTCAGGCGGTCCGCCATCGGACTCTTCGGCGCTTTCGGCCAGTAACTCGCCAATATGTCGTAGGTGCGGCGGCCGAGCAGCACGTCGCAGGTCTTGCCGTACATCTCGTTCACTACCTGTAACCCGGCAGGCGAGCGATACGGCGCGGTCCAATCGCCGTATGGGAAATCGTCCTCCGGACCGCCCGTGGTCTGAACGACGCCATCGAGTGAGATATGTTCGATGATTTTGAGTTTGCGCATATTGATTCCTATAAATGATCGGTTTGAGCCTTCGTAAGGGTGCGGAGATTTTCTTATCCCAAAATGAGCCCATAGCTCAAAAACCTGCCGATTTCATATCTCCAAATTGCTAGACTGGAAATAGATCGATTTCTGCAAAGACAGGAACAGAAAAAGCCACCATGACGGTGGCTTTTTGCATTTGGAGACCGGGACATCCGAGCCGTCGGCAAGCCCTTTGGCTGACTCGCCGGCTCGTTAACTGCTTACGCTGGACGAATTTAGCCGTAAGTCCTTTATCAGGACGAATTTAGCTCGCGGAAGACACCCTAAACAGCACGAAACAAAGCTACTTGCAAGCCAGGACTGCGGTACGGGAGGGGGGAGGGTAGTCTCCGTCTAGTTTGCACGTGCCGCTTCGCTCGTCTTCGCGACCGCAGCTTGCTCTGGAACAGATGCGCCGCCGTCGTTCGGCAGGCTAAGGATGGGCAGGTAGACGGTGAACTCCGTGCCTTCCGGACTGGAGCGCACCGAGATCTCGCCGCCGTGCTTCGACTCGACGATGCGACGCGCAATGTCCAGGCCCAGGCCGGTGCCGCTGCCGACCGGCTTGGTGGTGAAGAAGGGCTCGAAGATGTGTTTCTGGTCCTCTTCAGAAATGCCGGAGCCCCGGTCGGCAAAGCTGACTGCAATGCGACGATCTCCATCCCGGCGGGTGCTGATCGCGATCTCGCCACCCTGAGGCGAAGCATCGATGGCATTGTCGAGCAGGTTGGTCCAGACCTGGTTCAGGCCGGGTGCCGCGTTCTCGAGTGCCGGCAGTTCGGACGCGAAGTGTTTGCGCAGCACGATGCCTTTGTGACGCAGCTTGTGCCCGAGAATGATCAGCGTGCTGTGCAGGCTCTCGTGCACGTTCAGCGAGGTACCCACGCCTTTGCCTTCGTACGCATACTTCTTCACTGCAACAACGAGATCGGTAACGCGCGCGATGCTGGATTCGATGGTTGAGACGAGCTGGATATTCGAGATGACGGATTCGAGCCAGTTGAGCGTGTCGGAGAGATCCTGGCCCTCAAAGACCTTGCGGGTGCACGCGAGCCGATCGGCATCCATGCCCATTTCGGCGAGTCCGGGAGCGATTCGCCAGGCATTTTGGACGCCTGCCTGTTCCAGCCATTCGGCCAGGGCCTCCTCGCGATCCGATTGTTCGAGTGAGCCCATTAGCACGCAGCAGTCGCGGCGCATGGCCTGCTGTTGCAGGAAGTTCATGCAGTCCAACTGCTCCTGGGTCCGCGGCCTGCTGGTAAAGCGCAAGCCGATCTCCTGCATGCGGGCAAGGTTTTCTCGAAGCTGCGAAGCAGCCCGCAACGCCGCGGCACCAGGATTGTTGAGCTCGTGCATCAGGCCCGCGGCCAGAGTTCCAAGCGACGCCAGCTTTTCACGGTGCACTGCATTGACCTGATAGGACTCCAAGCGCCGCGCCATGTTGCCCAGTATCGCGGCACGCACGCGAGGGCAGGAGAACATGAGCTGCCAGAAGGATTCCTCGTCAAAGCGGACGAGACGCGATCCCGTTGTAGCGACAAGCGCGTAAGTGGACTGCACACCCTTGAGCAGTGGCATTTCCCCGAAGGACTCGCCGGCGGTCTGAGGATAGATCTGCAACGGCTCTCCGGGCTTACCTTCCTTGCGAACTTCCACTTCACCCTGCAGCACGACATAAAACCCATCGCACGCGGAGCCTGGCGGCACAATCTCTGCGCCAGCCTCAGCCTCTATCAGCTCGACTGTGCCAAGACATTCAAGGTTCTGCAGTGTCATTTCTGCGAAAACGGGAACCTTTGACAGCTCGGGGAAAAGCGTCTCCGAGGGAACGCGCTGGATGCGAAGGCTGGCTTGATCACTGCTCATTGGTTGGAAGTTGTCTCTGTTCCCTTTCTCTCCATGACGCTCTAGCGGGCCGCCATGTACTGATGAATGAACTGAACCGCGATGGATCCCTCGCCGACGGCGGAGGCCGCGCGTTTGACCGATCCGTGCCGCACGTCGCCGGCAACAAAGATGCCGGGAACGCTTGACTCCAGCAGGTACGGATCGCGCTGCAACTGCCACTGCCGCGAGAACTGTGTACAACGCTTCAGATCATTCCCGCTCAAGATGAACCCTCTCTCATCCTTCAGCACATGCGGCGGCAACCATTCCGTCTTCGGCTCAGCACCGATGAAGATGAACAGGCCGGTCGCGTTTACCGTCTGCTCTCCATCGGGACGTGCAATCCGCAATTGATGCAGACGGCCGTCTCCCAATGCTTCGACGACTCTGGAACCAGTCCAAACCTCAACATTGGATTCACGAGCGATCTCATCGATTAAGTATTTCGACATGCTGCTTTCGAGGGATGCTGCGCGCACCAGAATCACGACGCGACGGGCATATTGGCTGAAGGCGAGTGCCGCCTGCCCGGCGGAATTGGCTCCCCCGACCAGGAATACGTCTTCGCCGCGGCAGGAGCGGGCCTCCGCAAGGGCTGCGCCGTAGTAAACCCCGGCACCCGTAAGTCTTTCCACACCAGGAACATCCAGCCGTCGCCAATCGACGCCGGTGGCAATCAGGCAGGTTTGCGCAGAGACCTCTCTGCCGTCGCCCAGGCAAACGAAGTGATACCCCTGATCGGACCGGAGAGACGCCGCGCGACCGGATAGAAACTCAACATTGAAGCGCACGGCCTGCTGATAGGCGCGCTGGGCCAGCTCCGCCCCACTCAGGCCGGTCGGAAAGCCCAGGTAGTTCTCGATACGAGAGCTGGTTCCCGCCTGGCCGCCCGGAGCTTCCTGTTCGATGACCAGGGTGCGCAGCCCCTCGCTCGCGCCGTAGACGCCCGCGGCGAGGCCGGCGAGCCCCGCCCCCATCACCACCAGGTCGTAGACATCCTGAGAGGGCTGGGTGCGCAGACCAATTCTCTGAGCCAGCTGCGCCTGTTCCGGCTGCTCCAGGTAGCTGCCGTCCTGAAAAAAGAGCACCGGCAGTTTTGCGTCGGCAAGTTTGTTCTGTTCCAGCAGCTGCTGCGCTTCAGGCGAGTTTTCAATATCCAGCCAGACGTAGGGAACGTAGTTCCGAGTAAGGAACTGGCGCACGTTGTGATCGCGCAGCGCATAGCGCGCACCCACGACGCGAAGCCCTTCAAAGGGAGCCTTGTGGGTCTCGCACCAGGTCTCGATCAGATCATCGACCACCGGGTAGAGCTTGTCCTCCGGAGGGTCCCATGGCTTGGTGAGGTAATAGTGAATACGCGCCGCGTTGATGGCACGGATTGCGGCCTCGGTATCGGAGTAGGCAGTCAGCAGAGCGCGCTTTGCATCGGGAAAGATCTCGATGGAACGCTCGAGAAACTCAGTCCCGTTCATGCCCGGCATACGCTGATCCGAGAGGAAGAGCGCCACAGACTCCGAGCGCTGTTTCAATTGTCTGGCCAGATCCAGCGCGGCCTGTCCGGAACTGGCGCGCAGGATACGGTAGTTTCCGGCGTAGCGGCGCCGCAGATCCTGCACCACCGCCTCCAATACACTGACATCGTCATCTATTGCAAGAATGACTGGCTTGCTCATCGACTCCTCAAGCGTTCTGCCCTCCATGTGAGGAGGCGAAACATGACTGCCCCTTTAGTGTAGTGCCTCGACGGCAGAGGTTGCAGCATGGCTGCGATGGCTGTTGTAGAGGCAAGGTGTATGCAAAGGGAGGTGTGACAGCGGCGTTGAAAACACGCAGGATGCAAAGTATGTCAAAGCCGGATGTGCTCTAAGCCACACTCCCGTAACACTATCGTGGGGTTGTCGCTCCTGGGTCTATCACTGATCTTTAAGGGGCAACATTGCAGCAAAAGGAACGACCGGGCGACCCGCGATGACGAGAAAAAAGCGAGCGTTCCACGAGCAGTTCACGAGCAGTATAGAAAAGTTTTGCCGCAATCTGCCGATAAGCCTTGGTGACAGCGCATCGTTGTGGGAAGTTAAGAGACGAAACTCTTGTGCGAGACGACTGTCTCAGCGGGGTGGATACGTGAATTGCGCACTCCAATCTGTCGGCAAAGGGGCTTAGCAAACGAGGCGCAATGAATAAGATCATTCTCGGTGACAATCAGGCGATCTTTCGCGCAGGCATCGCAAAGGTGCTGGCCGGCGAAGAGGACTTCCGCGTAGCCGCGCAGTGTAGCGATATGGCGCGGATGGTGCTGGCAGTGGATACCTATCGTTCTTCGATTGTGGTCTTCGCGTCAGCGCTTCGCCCGGACATGGCCGACTTCATGAATCGGATCAAGACGGCCGGCAGCCGGGCCGTAGTGATCGCAGAAAATGGCGAGTCCGCCTCCTCCTACACCGCCCAGGGTGTCCGTGGCGTCGTCTACCGCAATACCACCGGCGCAGCGTTGGTGGATTGCGTGCACAAGGTGATCCATGGGCTGACCTGCGTCCAGCGGCCGGCCGAAGCTGGACACAACGAGGATGAGGACGCAGTGGGCGCGCGCGTACGCGACCGACTGACACCCAAGGAGATGAAGATCGTTGCGCTCATTGTCCAGGGCTGCAAGAACAAGGAGATTGCGCAGCGGCTGGGCACAACCGAGCAGGTCATCAAGAACTATCTGCGCTCGGTGTACGACAAGACGGGTGTCTCCGACCGGCTGGAACTGGCGCTCTTCACCATCCACCACCGCAT
>DASUWP010000252.1:0-2281 GCA_036378335.1 Acidobacteriaceae bacterium
ATCGCGAGGTGATCCACACGTACGCGCAACACCAGGAGATCCCCAGCAGCGAAGTTGGGTATGGCTCAGACGGGCGCGTGGACCTGAAGGCGCTGGAGGCCGCGATTACGAACGAGACCGCCTGCGTCATGATCCAGTCGCCGAACTTCTTTGGAACGATCGAGGACGTGGCTGCGATCGCTGAAATGGCGCATGCGAAGGGCGCGTTGCTGATCGTCTCGATTGCGGAGGCTGTGTCGCTCGGCATCGTGCGGCCACCTGCTGAGGCCGACATCGTTTCGCTCGAAGCGCAGTCGTTTGGGGTTGCTCTGAGCTACGGCGGGCCGTACTGTGGCGTCATCGCGTGCAAAGAGAAGTTCCTCAGGCAGATGCCCGGGCGCATCGTCGGAGAGACGAAGGACATGGACGGCAAGCGTGGCTACGTGCTCACGCTCTCTACACGCGAGCAGCACATCCGACGCGAGAAGGCGACGTCGAACATCTGCACTAACCAGGCGCTGGTCGCCATGATGGTAACGATCTTTCTCACCGTCTATGGCAAGGAAGGCCTGCGTGAACTGGCTGAGCACAATCTTGCCAAGGCGACATATCTGAAGAATGCGCTCGCCGGCGTGGAGGGTGCGAAGGTTCTCTTTGAAGGGGCGCCACGTTTTCACGAGTTCGTTCTGGAGCTGCCAGCAGCCGCGGAAGAGGTCAATGCTGCCCTGCTGGAGCAGAAGGTCATCGGTGGCCTGCCGCTCGCGAAGTGGTATCCCGAGCTCGGCCCGAACGCGACGCTATGGTGCGCGACTGAGACGGTGACGCGCGAGCAGATCGACACGGCGGCCAAAGCTGTAGCCGCCATTCGCTCCTCGGAACTGGCAAGGGCCTGATGGATATTTCGGCGATCGAAGGCGAAGAGCTGAAGTCGGTTGCGTTTGTCGAGGACTATCTGGAGTTGCGGTTCGGAACGCCGCTGTTCACGCTATATTCGTGGCCTTACGTCATGCACACCGAATACTCCGTGGCTTTCGGCGAGCCCGAGTACCGGAATGCGCTTTGCGCGCTTATCGGTGAGCAGGTTTCGACGGCTTCGCTGGAAGAGGGCAGCGCACTGACTATTGAGTTTGGCAACGGCGTCGTGCTTGGCCTGTCTCTGCGGGAAGAAGACCTGGACGCGCCGGAGAGTGGAACGTACTCGGAGACGGGAAACAGCAACGACCGGCAAGAGTTCTGAGCAAGGGAGTCATGATGGCGGAACAGAAGTTCACGGGCACACCAAAGAAGGCTACGACGCACGTCAACCAGAACGAGGGGCTGATCTTCGAGAAGTCCTCGCCGGGCAAGCGCGGGTATCGCATGGCAGAGCTGGATGTGCCGGCGGTCAATGCCGCTTCCCTGCTTGGTGACGCTGTCCGTAGCGACCTGGGAGTGATGCCGGAGCTGTCGGAGATTGAAATCATCCGGCACTTCACGCGGCTCTCCACATGGAACTACGCGATCGATCTCGGGATGTACCCGCTGGGAAGCTGCACGATGAAGTACAACCCGCGCGTGAATGAGGCGGTATCGCGTATCGAAGGAATTGCCGAAGCGCACCCGTACCAGCCGGAGTCGCTCGCGCGCGGCTGCATGCAGATCATGAAGCTGCTGTCCGATTGCCTGATTGAGATCACGGGCATGGACACGATCACTCTGCAGCCGGCCGCCGGCGCGCATGGTGAGTTCACCGGAATCCTGCTGGTGCGCGCGTATCACGAGAGCAAGGGCAATCCGCGGAAGAAAATCCTTATCCCGGATTCGGCGCACGGCACCAACCCGGCGACGGCGGCGGTCTGCGGGTATCAGGTTGCGAACCTCAAATCCAACTCGCAGGGCATGGTGGACCTTGCTGAGTTGGAGCGCATGGTGGATGAAGACACGGCTGCGCTGATGCTGACAAATCCTTCGACCATCGGCGTCTTCGAGAGCGATATTCATCGCATTGCGGATATCCTGCACGCGAAGGGCGCGCTGCTCTACATGGACGGCGCGAATATGAACGCGTTGGTGGGCAAGGTGCGGCCGGGTGACTTTGGCGTGGATGTGATGCACCTGAACCTGCATAAGACGTTCTCGACGCCGCATGGCGGTGGTGGTCCGGGCTCGGGGCCGGTGGCTTGCAAGAAGTTCCTGGAGCCGTTTCTGCCGACGCCGGTTTTGGTGAAGAAAGACGGCGCACTGCGTTGGGAATACAACCGGCCGCAGACGGTGGGCCGGGTGCGGGCGTTCTACGGCAATACGGGAATGTTCATCCGCGCAC
>DASUWP010000253.1:0-2473 GCA_036378335.1 Acidobacteriaceae bacterium
GAATCACCTGCTTCAGTTGCCACGACGTGCACGGCACGGAGAACAACGCGCAACTGCGCAAGCCGGTGGACAAACTCTGCTTGGATTGCCACGGGCCGATGTCGCCCAACGGTCCGCGCACCGCTACGCTCGAGGAGCACACGCATCACAAGAAGGACTCGCCGGGGAGCCAGTGCGTGGCCTGCCACATGCCCAAGATCGATACGACGATAGCCGACGTAAAAGTTCGCGCGCACACGTTCGCGTTCATCACGCCGCGCATGACGGACGAATACAAGATCCCCAATCCGTGCACGTCGTGCCATACGGACAAGTCCACCGCCTGGGCAACGGACGCAATGCGCCGCTGGCCGGAACGCTCGCCCTGGCGCATGTGAAAGTCCTGGAGTGCGGCGTGGAGTGCGGCGGACTTGCCGCCGCTTTTACGCTGATAGCAGCGAGTCTAATCGCAAGGGTGAAAGGGGCTTAGCGGCCGAGGAGGTTGGATTGGAGGACGAAGTTTAGGATGCGGTTGGGGAATAGGCCGAAATAGACGGTGCCGATGGCGGTTATGGCCAGAACCAGGTTTACGGTCAGCGGGAAGCTGACTAGCACGGGTTTGGTCTCAGCGGCGGGCTCGCGCATGTACATCACTACGATCAGGCGCAGGTAGTAGTAGGAGCCGATCACGGAGTTAATCGCCATCAGGACGGCGAGCCAGATGAGGTGCGAGTTTACCGCGGCTTTGAAGATGTAAAACTTGCCGAAGAAGCCGGCGGTGATGGGCAAGCCGAGCAGCGAGAGCAGGAAGAGCGACAGCACCGCGGCAGCGACCGGCTGCCGCTGGCCGAGGCCGGCGTAATCTTCGAGCGAGAGATGCTTTTCGCCCTGGCCGCCGAGCTCGGAGACGACAGTGAACGCGCCAAGTTTCACGAGCGCATAGCTCACAAGGTAGAAGAGCACAGCAGCATAGGCGGGCGCCGCGCCCCCTTCCGGATTTCCCGCGAGATACGTGACAGCGGCAAACGCCACAAGAATATATCCCGCATGCGCGATCGAGCTGTAGGCCAGCATACGCTTGACGTTGGTCTGCACGAGCGCGCCGAGATTGCCGACAAACATGGTGAGCACGGCAAGCACCCAGAAGGCCCAGAACCAGAAATGCGTAGCGGCGGGAACCGTGGCGTAAATGCGCAGGAGCAGCGCGAACGCGGCGGCTTTCGGTCCCGCGGAGAAGAGCGCGGTGACCGGCGTAGGCGCGCCTTCGTAGACATCCGGTGTCCAGACCTGGAACGGCGCGAGCGCCACTTTAAAGCCGAGGCCGATCAGGATCAGCGCCAACCCGAGCTTCAGGAGCGTGCTGGTGGGATCGACCGCGGTCATATTGGGCAGCACCGTGGTGCCGGTGACTCCGTAGACCAGCGCGATGCCGTAAAGGAAGAACGCGGTGGCGAAGGAGCCAAGCAGAAAATACTTCATGGCGGATTCGCTGGCTTTCAGCGAGTCCCGGCGGTATCCGGCGAGAACGTAGCTCGAGATGGAGCTCATCTCGAGGCCGATGAACGCGGTCAGCAGTTCCTGCGCGGAAGAGAGCACGCCCATGCCTGCGGTAGCGAAGAGGACCAGGGCGTAGAATTCGGCGGGTTGCAACCGCTCGCGCTCCAGATAGGAATCGGCCGCGAGAACCACCAGGAAGGCGACGAGGCCAACGAGCAGATGGAAGAACATGCTGAAGCTATCCATCTGGATGAGGCCAAAGAAGGCGCTGCCCCCGGGATTGCCGGCGAAAATCGACGCAGCGGTGCCGAGGCCGGTGCCGAGAATGGCGAAAAAAGTGAGCACTTGCCGGCTGCGCGTGAAAGGCTGCAGCAGCATCAAGAGCACGCCGAAGCCGCACCAGATGGTTTCGGGCAGGACGCGGATCAGGTCGGAGGACTGGGGGATCATCGAGCGGCCTCAGAAGTAGATGTGCCCGCGGTTTGCGCCATCGGAACGGTCAAGCCGGGGTTCCTCCGCTCCGCGACCGGGCGCCCAGAAACCGGGCGCAGGAAAGAACCCGGTCGCTCCGGCCGGAATGACGAACCGGGAGCGGCAGCTTCTTGCGGGAATTGGCGCTGCATCTGGTCCAGGACGTTTTGAGACGGCGCGGCGAAGCGGCGCGTGAAAAACGGGGAATAGATGCCCATCCACAGCGTGATTACGGCCATGGTGGCGAGGATCCATTTTTCGCGGCCCGAGGCGTCCGGCAGCTTGCGATTTTTCTCCACGGTGACATCGCCATAGAAAACGCGCTGGTAGGACCACAGCAAATAGCAGGCAGAGAGAATTACGCCGGTGGCGGCCCATGTGGACCAATTCCAATGCGCCTGGAAGGTGCCGAGCAAAATCAGGAACTCGCCGACGAAACCATTGAGCATGGGCAAGCCCATGGACGAGAGCGCGACGAACAGGAAGAAAGCCGCGAGCTTGGGCATCGGGGTGGAGAGGCCGCCGT
>DASUWP010000254.1:0-2922 GCA_036378335.1 Acidobacteriaceae bacterium
CGCAGCGGCTGCTCGATATAACGCAGGGGTCGCTGGAGCGGGCCATCGGGACGGTCCGGCCGGGCGCCACGTTAGGCGATGTTGGGGCAGCGGTTCAGGAGATGGTGGAGGCCGAGGGTTTCAGCGTAGTGAAGGAGTTTGTGGGCCACGGGATTGGTACCCACATGCACGAGGATCCCCAGATCCCGAACTTCGGCCAGCGCGGGCGTGGGGTGCGGCTGCGCGAGGGTATGGTGCTGGCGATTGAGCCCATGGTGAACGCCGGCAGCGACGCGGTACGGGTATTGAAGGACGGATGGACGGCGGTGACCGAGGACGGCAGCCTGAGTGCGCATTTTGAGCATACGGTGGCCGTCACCAAGGATGGCGCGGCGATTTTGACGCTGTAAATGCCTGAAAATCAGGTATCATAGGGGTTGGCACATAAAAGCATTTTCGGTAATACTATTAGCTTGCGGTGATTCTCTCAGCGTGGCTTTTCCTTAAGGAAAAGCCACAAGAGCGGCCGTTGGGCGATCTAGCCTATACCGAAAATGCTTCAGTGGCCGGAGGCTTTGCCAGGACAGTCTGGCGGGACGAGTCTGGCAGAACCAGGAAGATGGATTGTCGAAGGAAGACGCAATAGAAGTTATGGCGACGGTGCTCGAGACCTTGCCAAACGCGATGTTCAAAGTGGAACTCGAGAACAAGCACCAGGTGCTGGCCCACGTATCCGGACGAATGCGGAAGAATTTCATCCGCATTCTTCCTGGAGATCGTGTTGCGGTGGAGCTGAGTCCGTACGATCTGAACCGCGGCCGCATTGTTTACAGATACAAGTAGCCGTTGAGCTGCTAGCTCCTAGTCTCTGGGTTTTAGCCGGAGGTCCTAAGCTGGTGGCTGTTTTCTAGCTAGGAGCTGTTTTTATGAAGGTACGTGCGTCGGTCAAGAAGATTTGTGACAAGTGCAAGGTCATCCATCGCCGGGGTGTGGTGCGGGTGATCTGCGAGAACCAGAAGCATAAGCAGCGCCAGGGCTAAGCGCCCAGGCGTTCTCAACAGCGGTTCTGGGGCGAGTTAGCCGAAGTCAAGGCTTGCGATGAACCTCATCTCCGCGCAACCTGCCTGAGTCCGAGCGGCTCCGGCCAAGCGCTTCCGGCGGCAAGTCCGCTGGGGCAAGTGAAGGAAGAGCATGGCACGTATTGCAGGCGTCGATCTGCCCAGGAACAAGCAGGTGCGGATCTCGCTCACTTATATCTACGGAATCGGCGACCCGCGTTCGGCGCGCATTCTGAAGGCGGCGAATGTCGATCCGTTCAAGAAGGTCCAGGATTTGGGCGAGGATGAGGTCAACCGCATCCGCCAGGTGATCGAGCAGGAAGGCGACGTCGAGGGTGACGCGCGCAAAGATGTCTCGATGCACATCAAGCGCCTGATCGATATCCAGAGCTATCGTGGCAGCCGCCACCGCCGCAACCTGCCGGTCCGCGGTCAGCGCAGTCACACCAACGCGCGCACGCGCAAGGGCCCGCGCAAGGGCACCATCGCGGGCAAGAAGAAAGCGACGAAGACCTAAATGGCAAAGGCACAGGCAGCGGCGACCGGCAAGGCCGGCAAGAATAAGAAGTTTAAGAAGCGCGAACGCAAGAACGTGCCCTATGGTCTGGTGCACATTCAGGCTTCGTTCAACAACACCATCGTCACCATCACAGACAATATGGGCAATACGCTTTCCTGGAAGAGCTCGGGTTCGCTCGGCTTCCGCGGATCGCGCAAGGGTACACCATTCGCGGCGCAGCAGGCCGCGATCAACGCCGCCAACCAGGCGCGCGACCACGGTCTGCGCTCGGTCGATGTGCGGGTCAGCGGGCCGGGTTCGGGCCGTGAGTCTGCGGTGCGTGCGCTGGCTGCTGCCGGCATCGAGGTGCGTTCGATCCGCGACGTCACCCCGATTCCGCACAACGGCTGCCGTCCGCCGAAGCGGCGCAGGGTCTGATGGATTCGCTACCTGCTTGACTTTCGGCGGGCAGCATGGCTGAAGTGGAAGTACGGACTGGGACGAAGGGCACAGGCCCGTAAACCAGTCGACACTCGAAGTTGAGGAGAAGAGAATTTGGCACGTTATACCGGAGCAGTCTGTCGCCTTTGCCGTCGTGAAGGCATGAAGCTTTTTCTGAAGGGCACGAAGTGTCACACCGAGAAGTGTCCGGTAGACAAGCGCAACTTCGCCCCCGGCCAGCATGGCCGCGACCGCAAGGTGAAGATCGTCGGCTACGGTCTGCAGCTGCGTGAGAAGCAGAAGGCGAAGCGCATCTACTTCACGCTGGAGAGCCAGTTCCGCGAGTACTACGAGAAGGCGAACCGTTCCTCTGGCGTCACCGGCGAAATCCTGCTGCAGCAGCTCGAGCGCCGTCTGGACAACGTCGCCTATCGACTCGGCTTCGCCTCCAGCCGCCGTCAGTCACGCCAGATCGTGCGCCACGGCCACGTTGAAGTGAATGGCCGGAAGGTGAACATCCCCTCCTATCAGGTGCAGGTGGGCGATGAGATCAAGATCCGCGAGGGCTCGAAAAAGATGACGGTGCTCGAAAGCTCGACTGAGTTCGCGAGCCATCAGCAGTCGCCGCAGTGGCTGCAGGTGGATCATCAGAATCTTTCCGGCAAGGTGCTGGCGCTGCCGAAGCGCGAGGACGTGAACCTGCCGGTGAACGAGCAGCTGATCGTCGAACTCTATAGCAAGTAAACAAAGTTTGCCCGGCAATCCATCGCCGGGAGCAGTACCGCGCAAGCGGCCACATTCACGAAACAGGAGAAACACGCACGGCCGCTGCAGAATGCTTCGCGGCGCTTGCTGTGCAGGAGATACGACATGCTTTGGAGAGGATTTCAGAAGCCCAAGCGTCTTGCAGTCGATACCGAGACGCTCACCGAGAAATACGGAAAG
>DASUWP010000255.1:0-13051 GCA_036378335.1 Acidobacteriaceae bacterium
AACGCGCCGGAAAGTCTCGCTCTCCGCTGTCCCTGCAAGCGCCCGCACCAGCACTCGCTCGCATTCGGAGAGGTGCGACACGCCCGTTGCTGCGACTTGCCCCGGCCGCTTTGCCGCCGCTTGCTTCAGTCGCTCCCGCAGCAGAGCGGCATCGATGGCCAGCTTGTCCCCAATGTCTTTCGCGAACTCCACCTTTGCAATCACATCGGGCATCCGCTGGATGTGCGGCAGCAGGAAATTGACCGCCTCCACCTTGCCCTGCGCGGTCCGCACCGGAAAGAGCTTTCGTGCCCGCTCGATCAGGTAATCCGAATGCCGGACAGCCCCCTTCAGCGCCTCGGCGTACGCCTGAATTCCCCTTTCGCGCACAAATCGGTCCGGATCAAGGCCGCCTTCGAGCGTCACCACCCGCACTTCGAAGCCCTCCTCCGTCAGCAGCGCAATCGACTTCTCTGCCGCGTTCGCTCCCGCGGTATCTGGGTCGAAGTTCACTACCACCCGGGTCGTGTAGCGGCGCAGCAGCCGTGCCTGCTGCTCGGTAAACGCCGTCCCGCTGGTGGCCAGCACTGGCGTCACCCCGGCGGCGTAGACGGAGATGCAGTCCATCTGGCCTTCCACGAGAAGGGCAAAGTTCTGCTGCCGGATCGCCTGCCGCGCCTTGTCCAGATTGAAGAGCACCTGGCCCTTCGAATAGAGCGACGTCTCCGGCGAATTGAGGTATTTCGGGCCTCCCTTGTCCTCGGAATCCAGCGCCCGCGCGGTGAAGGCGATCACCCGGCCTCCCTCATTCGAGATAGGAAACGTGATCCGCTTGCGAAAGTAGTCGTACATCCGCCCGGAACTCCCATCCTCCTGTTCCTTGAAGCGGAAGAGTCCGGAGGTCCGCAGGACCTCCGGCGGTGCCGCGCCGTTCAGCCGGTCGCGCAAGCCGCCAAAGCCTTCCGGAGCGTAGCCGATGCGGAACTTCGCAACCGTCTCCGGCTTCAGTCCACGTCCGGTCAGGTATTCGCGCGCCCTCGCGCCCTCGGCCGACTTCAATTGCTCTTCAAAGAACAGTGTCGTCTGCTCGTAGAGTTCCAGCAGCCGTCCGCGAAGCCGGCTCTCCGCCGCCTCTTCCGGCGAGGAGAACTCGCGTTTGGGCAGCGCAATGCCGCACTTCTGAGCAACGATCTTGATGGCCTCAGGAAATCCGACCTTCTCGATCTCCTGCACAAATTTGAAGACATCGCCGGAAACCCCGCAGCCAAAGCAGTGGTAGAACTGCCGCGTCACATGAACGGAGAACGATGGCGTCTTTTCGCCATGGAAAGGGCAAAGCCCCGAGTAGTTCTGGGCGCCGCTCTTCTTCAGCGTGATGTACTCGCCGACGACGCGGACAATGTCCGCCTGCTGCTTCACGCTCTGGGCAAAATCCGACATCCGTACGACGCAACTCCAAGTATGGAAGGTTAAGCCAGTTGTAACCCCAATCTCCTCCGGTGGCGAACTCCACGTTTGTGGAAAGTGCGTGCGACAACGGGTACCATCCGCACGTGAGCGCGAACGGAAAACTTGTGGTTCTCGAACCCGACGACTGGGGACGGCAGCTCTTCGATCTCATGCGCCGGGGTTCGATTTGGGCGGGCTACTGCTGTCTGTTTCTGGCGTTCTGGATCGTCGGCCGAAGGGACACATTTACTCTAGTGCTCTGGCTTGCCGGAATTGGCGCTGCGTTGCAGTTGGCCCATCTGCTGCCGGAATTGTCGGAGAAACCTTCTGTCGACGAGATGGACCCATCGAAATAGCCGTCCCGCACGTCAGGACAAGCCAAAATTGTCTTTGCGTCAGCTAAAATCCGGGCCAACTGCAGTCGGCTCGATTAGCCTTGCCTGCCGGAGCGCAGCCCATGACGGAATGGAACGCCTCTGAATACGATCGCCTCTCGGGCCTCCAGGCCACCATGGCCGAAGAGGTGCTCTCGCTGCTTAAACTACAGGGGACGGAGCGGGTTCTTGACATCGGCTGCGGCAACGGAAAGACCACCGCAGAAATTGCCGCGCGGGTTCCGAATGGCTCCGTCACCGGCGTCGACGCCTCCGCTGACATGATCGCTTTTGCGAAGCAGAACTGGACTTCTGCCCACCCCAACCTTCAATTCCAGGTTGCGGATGCGCGCCGTCTGCCGTTCGAGCATGAATTCGACCTGATCGTCTCTTTCAACGCTCTCCACTGGATCACCGATCAGGCGCTGCCTCTGCAGTCGATCCACGCTGCGATAAAACCGGATGGCATGGCCCAGCTGCGCCTGGTACCGAAGGGCAAACGGAAGAGCATTGAAGACGTAATCGAGGAGACCCGTCTTTCAATGCGGTGGGCGAAATACTTCGAAGGATTTCGCGATCCCTATCTCCATCTCACGCCAGAGCAATATGCCGATCTGGCCCAGCAGCAGGGATTCCGCGTCGTCAGCGTCCATACGGCGGACAAGGCATGGGACTTTCAATCCCGGGCCACTTTTGAGGCGCTAAGCGCAGTCACGATGATTGAATGGACCCAGCACGTGCCGGAGGCCGATCGTCTCGCCTTCATTACCGATGTCCTCAATCGCTACCAGCACGTTGCAGCCGAAGCGCCTGGCGAAGAGAACTACTTTCGCTTCTATCAGATGGACATCGTGCTAACCCCACGGTAGCCATCACGGAAGTGCAGTTATTCCGTGGTATAGGATCACCACCGGAAGCTTCACGACAACCCGCGAAGACTCCGGCCAGCCCCATGAAAACTAACATCCTCTCCCTCGCGCTTCTTCTGGTGGCTCTCTGGTTCTTCCTACCGCGATTCCTGCATCAACCCTGGACGCCGCTGCGCATCGCCGGCGCGCTCGTTGCCGTGGCATCCCTGTCGCTCATCGTGACAGCGCGCTTCCAGCTTGGGCGCGCCTTCTCCATTCGCGCCAAGGCCACCCGCCTGGTTACCACCGGCCTTTATGCACATATCCGCAATCCTATCTACATCTTCGGCTGCTTCTACATTCTCGGGGTCGCGATGTTCATCCCGGCTTGGTGGCTGTTGCTGCCCCTGATCGTTGTCATTCCCATGCAGATCGTTCGGGCGCGCAGGGAGGCTGCAGTCCTCGAAGCCACCTTCGGCGATGAGTACAGGCGCTATCGTGACCAAACTTGGTTCTGAGTCCGCGCTATTGTTGACTGACTTGTAAAGATAGCTTCGCCGGGCCGTAACAGGCGCGCCACTATCTTGGCACAGTTACCTCGGGCCTCAGTCTTAGGCGGGCACGCTTCCGCTACGATAAATCGCTTTTTCCGGACAAACCTCGCCTGGAATTCTGTCTCTAAGCCAACGCGGGCTGTTCCCTGGAGGCTTGAGGCCTGCCTTGCCGCTGTGGCCTGCAAGATTTACTGAGTCGTACGTTTACCGTTTCCCCCTTCATCGCCGCGCTTTCCCGGCGATGAAAGCACTCGCAATGGAACCGGAGATCGCTATGCATGCTGTTATTGATTCGCTGCGCATTTATCTCGACAAGCTCCTGAATTCACCGCATCACCTGATCGCGTACATCGCCGGGGCGGCCGTTCTGCTCGTCTGCATTCCGCTTGCGCGCGCTCTCTTCGGATCGCACAGCCGCAGAGAGGAAGATGCCGAGGTTGTCACGGCGTCTCCCTCGATGCTGGGGCTGTCTTCGCGGAGACTGTCTTCTGAGGTGATAGAACCAGTGGTGGATTTCCACGATGTCCCGGTCGAACGTAAACGACCTTCTTCGGCAACGGCGGGTTTGTCCAACGTTACCGCGATCAACGCCTCTCTTACCGCACCATGCATTCACTGCGGCGTGATCATGCCCTCGCGTGAGGACTTTTGTCCCGCCTGCGGCTATGCTCAGCCAGCGAAGCAGAGCTTTACTGCGGCGTTTCCCGCCTAGAGCTTTGTCCAGCGAATCAATCCGCTGGGCTCGCCGCGGTGAAATCGGAGCAGCATGGCTTCATCACAGGCTGGAACTCCATCAACTCGACGCGTGTGCCGTCCGGATCGTAGAGGTTCGCCTGCCACTTGCCGTCCTTGCCCATCTGGGGACCATCATGCCGCGGACTGAAACGCAGCACGTCGCTGACATAGAGCGCCGTCACCGCCTTCTCCATGTTCGGCACTCCGAGCGAAAAGTGGTTCAGCACGCCTAACTGCCTCGCATCCACCTTATTTGCGTCCGGAGTGTCCGAATCGGGGCCTGTCATCATGTACTCCAGCCAGTCATGTCCATCCGGCACCTGCTGCGACACCCAGTCCAGCTTGGCCGGATGCATTGCGCCATACCAGTAGGGCCGGAAGCCCAGCAGATCGCGATAGAAGCGGTCCTCCGCCGCGCGATCCTTCACGAGAAATCCGACGTGGATGATGCGCGGGCTCACCAGGCCTTGAGAGGCGTGAAACGGATGCGTTCCTGTTTGGAAGAACTGCACTCGGTTGCCCTCCGGATCGCGCGTGATGAACCATTTGCTGCCGTCGGAGCCAGTCTTTACCGAATCGACATCGTGATACTGATGGGCGACGAGGTAGCCGTGCAACGCGTTTGCGTCCGGTGTCTCAAAGGCCACATGATCTAGCCGCGTTATGGAGTGCTCGGCTGGAAGAGGCAGCACCTCAACAAATTGCTGCTCGCTCACGCGGTACACGGTACCGCCCGGGTCCTCCGGATCAGACTCCTTCGTTGCCCCCAGTTCCTCGCGATAGAAATGTTCCGCCGCGGCAGGGTCGCTGGTGTAGACGGCCATGTGGGAGATGCCGGTGATCTTTGGCCGCTCCTGACAATGGGAACGGGAAGCGCCAATGACAAAACCGGCGACGACCGCAAGCGACAGCAGCGAATTACGAAACGGTGATGATTGCATAACGTGAGACCGCCTTGATCAGACTTACAGCGACACGCCATCATCGCGCAAAAGTGTCATCTCTGCACATCGCCGATCTCAGATGAGTCCTGCTGCCACATCCTTCGTACGTCGGCCGGTGTCAGCCCGCGCTCGCTCAGCGCCCGCAGGCTCAGGGCGTCAGTTCGCTTCGCCAGCCGCTGACCGTGCTCATCGCGCAGCAGCGGACAGTGATGCCATGCGGGCGGCGTAAGGCCGAGTGCGCGGTATAGCAGAATCTGCCGCGCCGCTGACTTCAGCAGGTCCGCGCCACGCACCACCTCGGTGATCTGCATAGCCGCATCGTCCACCACGCAGGCAAGCTGGTACGCCGGCACATCGTCGCGGCGCCAGACGACAAAATCACCGAAGTCACGGCCGGCAACGTAGGTCCGCGTGCCCACGCCGCTATCCTCGAAACAAATCGTCTCGCCATCCGGAACCCTGAATCGCCAGTTCACCCCCGCGGGCTTACGCGCCTGGGCCACAGCACCAGCAGCAGGGCGACAGCGACCCGGATATATCGGCTCGTCGTCCTCGTCTTGATCCGCATGCTTGCTATCCTCATGCGGCGCGCTCGCCGCCGTAATCAATTCGCGGCGGGAACACGTGCACGGATAGATCCATCCACCTGCCCGCAGCCGCTCCCACGCTACGCGGTAGAAATCGTAGCGCTCGCTTTGCCGGTATGGACCGAATGCTCCTCCAATATCCGGGCCCTCCTGCCACGCAAGCCCAAACCAGCGCAGGTCCTCGAGCATTGCCGCTGCATAATCTGGACGCACGCGCTGCGTGTCCAGATCCTCGTCGCGAAGCACCAAAATGCCGCGTGCCTCGCGCGCTCGCTCATACGCCGTCCAGAAAGTGCGCGCATGCCCCAGGTGCAGCAGTCCCGTCGGAGAGGGCGCCAGCCGGCCTCGATAGCTTTGGGGACGCGCTGTCATGCACGGGTCTTCATGCACTGAATTGGCGCAGATGGTGGTCGGCGTGCAGCCAGCCCCAGCGCTGCCAGTCGGCGCGCTGCATCTCGCCCAACATGGGATGTACTGGTATCAATTGCGTGCACCCGCAGAAGCGGTCGAAGGTCTCAAGCAGGCGTGCGCGGTCTTCGGCAAACTCCGTCGGCAGCGTTCCTCCGCCGCCCTGCCGCACCGACTCGCCCGTCATCATGCCCCGAGGCCAGCGAAAGGGGCTCCGCAATGCAAGGAACTTCGCCATGCCTTGCGGGATTCCGAGCTTCGACGTCGATAGCGGCCTCTCACCCATGACGGATTTGTAGCTATCCTCCACATGGCACAACATGCCGCCAATGGACATCGTGCCCCATATGCGCCGCGACCCCGGCGTCAGCGCAGCAATCCGCTGCCGGATCTCCTCGCACTCCGCCTTGTTGGCCAGTGTCTTCGCCATTCGTCCTCTCCACGCGTCAGCATACCGCCGGGGGCGCAGGGTGCGGTCTCTCCAGCTAGAGCAACGATGTTGCTCCTAACAAGCCATACAAGGCGGAGGCGACTCCAAGGACCACGCTGACGATCACGAAGGCAGGCATATTGACCACGACGGAAATGGACGCCAGGACAATCGCAATCTGCAGACCGCCACTGGCAATCTCGAGCACATGAGAGCGGTGTTCCGCATGGTCGCGCAGATGTTCCTGTTCGTGGGCCCGTTCCGATAGTTGTTCCATGCCATCCGCGCCCGGTTCCGAACGCATGCGCTCGGCATTTGCGCGCACACCCGCAATCTGCTTTTGCAGAGTCGCGTTGGCAGCAGAGCCGGGCAAGTTATCCAACATATCTGCCTCGGAGCTGAGGATCGAACGTCGCACGGACTTTGCCTGATACTGCGCCCACGTATCGCTCGCGGCGATGTGATTCGAGAGGTAAGTTATCTGTGCGTCTTTCGCTGCAAATTCGGTGATGGCCAAAGCCGCCGCCATGACCGCGATGATGATGGCGGTGGGTTTCACCTTGCTCTCGCCGTGACTGTGGCCATGAGCTGCATGCTCCAGATTTTCATGAGCATGCTCAAATTCCTCGCTCATTAATGCTCCTCCCGATCTGCCAAAAATTGTGAAGCTTGCATCGGTAACTCTGCCCTGCTCGAAGATAACGTCCCAGCAAATCAGAACAAATCCGGAATGCTCGTGAACGCAATCCGTGTCGGCGCTGCCGTGCCTGCGGGCAGCATGCTCGCGTAGAACAGCATCGTGGTGCCGTGCTTCTTGTTGATGCTGTCCATCGTCGCGGACAGATTCGTACGCCGTTTCTCCGTGTCCAATCCGGCGAACAGGTCCAGCGTGTGCAAATGATCGGGCACCAGGTTGCTGAGCGCCACTCCCACGTAGAACGGCGTCGCGTAATTCCGTCCCGCCGGCATGCCTGCCCATAGCTTGCGCAGCGCTTCGCCCAGCGTCTGATTGTCCTGGCACTCCACCAGCGATGTGCTCTCTGACCAGCCGAGTTGCGGAATTCCAGAATTATGCTGCCGCGCCGACACATCTTTCGGCACCGCGAACTTCACGCTCAGCCGCAGGTTGGTTGCCCACAGATTTGCCGTGCGCAGCCGCATTGCCGCCTTGTGCAGCAGTTTGACGACCACGGCATAGGCGCCATCCCGCGTGCGCAGCTCGGGCGCGAGCACATGGCTGTGGCTGATTGATTTCGCATGCTCCAGCTCTGCATCCTCGAAGTCCTCGCCGCGTAGCCAATGCCAAAGCTTGTCGCCGCCCATGCCGCCCCATAGGTTGTTCATCTGCTCGCGATCGAGCGCCCATAACTGCTGCATCGTCCGAATGCCTGCCTGGTGCAGACGCGCCTCCATCCGCGGTCCAACGCCCGGTAGATCGCGTGGCGTCAGGCGCAGCAGCGCGGCTTCCAGGATGTCTGGTGTCAGCGCGACCAGGCCGTCAGGCTTTTCCATATCGCTTGCCACCTTGGAGAGATATCGGTTCGGCGCGAGCCCCACGGAACAGCGCAGTGTCGACCCGACCGTTTCGCGAATTTTTGCCTTCACCCGCTGTGCCAGGTCGAGCGCCGCCAGCAGCGGCTGCTCCCGGCCCATCAGACGGCAGGCCATCTCGTCGATCGACATCACCGACGAGACCGGCACTACCGATTCGACCGCCTCGACGATGCGGTTGTGGTAGTCGACGTAGAGCTCATGGCGCGCCTCCACCAACTCGATGCCCGGACACATCCGCTTGGCTTCGCCCACCTGCGTGCCCGTCTTCACGCCGAAGAACTTCGCCTCATAGCTGGCCGCGATGCAGCAAGTGGTGTCCGCTACTACCGGAACCACCGCAACCGGCCGGCCCTGCAGGCTGGGAACCAGCTCTTGCTCGACTGAGGCGAAATACGAGTTCAGGTCAAGAAATAGCCAGCGGAGCCGGGGCTCACCCTCAGCCGCAAACGAGTTGTTAGCAGGACCTGACACGCACAACGATTCTGCTTCCGCTGTGGCAAAGGCGGCAAACCGGTGGAAAACGAATTATTTTCCGCGAACGGGAAATCCTGCTAAGTGGTTTTAGAAGAAATACTTCCCAAGCTGCTACTTAGCACATTACTCTCATCTGCGCGTATCGAGTGAGGGGATTGCCCCCTTTTGTGGGGATCCTGTCAATAGCAAACAGGGTTATTCTGGCCCTAATAGTCAACCAAAATACAGAATTTGGGTTCTATTACTTACGACGCGGAGTAATTCGATGCTATCCACCGACTTTTCCATCGTCGCTCACTGGTTCTCCCAGATCGAGTCGTACCTGCCGGCCATCCTGGTCACGGTCGGTGCGGCCTTGTTGTTGGGTTGCGGAGTGAGCGCCCTGTGCTCGCCCTGCCGCGAAAAGGATGACATCTTCCACCGCCACGTCTTTTAGATCCGCCCCAATCTAGAGGCATGGGCTCTCCACCCAAAGTGCTGCGATTTCTGTTCAACCAGCGATCGAAGATCCCGAATCGTCTACACATCCAAACGGTCGTGATCGCAGCGCTAGGTCTCATGAGCTGAAGGCTCGGCTGCCCGGGACAGCGAGTCCCCCTATAATTGCGTTTCGCATGGACGATTCCCACCCTAACCATCCCCACGCAGCTTCCATCGCTGAACTCGAACGGCGTCATGCCCTCGCCGAAGAGGCTGGCGGCGCCGAACGCCGCGAACGCCAACACCGCGCCGGAAAGCTCTCTGCCCGCGAACGGGTCGAATTGCTGCTCGATCCCGGCTCCTTCGAAGAAACGGACAAGTTTGTCACCCACCGCGCGACCGACTTCGGCATGGACAAGCAGCGCATCCCGGGCGATGGCTTCATCACCGGCTATGGCACCATCGACGCCCGCACTGTTTTCGTCTATGCGCAGGACTTCACCGTATTTGGGGGATCGCTGTCAGAGGCCAACGCCGCCAAGATCGTTAAGATCATGGACACGGCCATGCGCGTCGGCGCTCCCATCATCGGGCTGAACGACTCCGGCGGTGCGCGCATCCAGGAGGGCGTCGTCTCGCTGGCCGGCTATGCAGACATCTTTCTGCGCAACACTCTTGCCTCGGGAGTGGTGCCGCAGCTCTCGGCCATTATGGGTCCGTGCGCGGGCGGCGCCGTGTACTCGCCGGCGATCACCGACTTCATCCTCATGGTCGACAAGACCGCTCACATGTTCGTGACCGGCCCGGACGTAATCCGCACTGTCACGCATGAAGAAGTGTCGAAAGAAGAGCTGGGTGGGGCGGCCACGCACAATGAGGTCTCCGGCGTTGCGCACTTTCTCGCGCATGACGATGAGGAGTGCCTGGCGATGCTGCGCGAGCTGTTCAGCTTTCTGCCGGCCAACAACCTCAATCCGCCGCCACGCCGGGTTACAGATGACTCGGCTGATCGCGAAGACACCACGCTCGACACCATCGTCCCGGCCGATCCCTCGCAGCCTTACGACATCAAGGACGTGATCGTTCGCATTGTCGATGACGGCTACTTCTTTGAGGTGCAGGAACATTTCGCCCGCAACATCGTCATCGGCTTTGCTCGGCTCAACGGCCGGCCCATTGGCGTGGTCGCGAATCAACCCGCGTTTCTTGCTGGCGTCCTGGACATCGATGCCTCGACCAAAGCCGCGCGCTTCGTGCGGTTCTGTGACGCCTTCAATATCCCGCTGATCACGCTCGAGGACGTTCCCGGCTTCCTGCCCGGAACCGAACAGGAGCACCGCGGCATCATCCGCCATGGCGCCAAGCTGCTCTTCGCATTTGCGGAAGCCACTGTCCCGAAGCTGCTGGTCATCACCCGCAAGGCATATGGCGGTGCGTACTGCGTCATGAGTTCGAAGCATATCCGCACTGACGCCAACTTCGCGTGGCCGACAGCGGAGATCGCCGTGATGGGCGCGGAGGGTGCAGTCAACATCGTCTACGGCCGCGAGCTGGCGCAGGCGGTCGGCGCCGTCGAGGAGAAGGAAGGCGAGCTGAACGAGGAGCGCAAGGCCGCGGTGCTCGCTGAAGCGCGCAAAGAGCGAGTTGCCGAGTTCCGCGAGCGCTTCGCCAACCCATACATAGCCGCCGAGCGCGGCTACGTCGATGCGGTGATCCGTCCGCGCGAGACGCGCCGCCGGCTTATCCGTGCGCTGGAGATGCTCGACGGCAAGCGTGACACCAACCCGCCGCGGAAGCATGGCAATATCCCGCTGTAATTAACTACGCCAGCTACACATTCCCTTGCCGCATCTGCTCGGCCAGGTGCTCGGACGAGCGCATCGCCAGCGCCAGAATCGTCATCGTCGGATTCTGCCATCCCGCACTCACGAAGCTGCTGCCGTCCACCACGAAGAGGTTCTTGATGTCATGGCTTTGGCACCATTTGTTCAATACGCTCGTGTTCGGGTCGTCACCCATCCGGCAGGTGCCCAGCTCATGAATGCTGTAGCCCGGCGGGTTGGGCTCGTAGTTCTTGGCCAGCACCTCGAAGCCAGCCAGGTGGGCCATCTCAAGGCTCGTGTCCACCGCATCGCGCGCCATGTTGAACTCATTGTCCGTGTACCGCGTGTCGATGTGTAGCACCGGAATACCCCAGGCGTCGACGGCATGCTTATCGATGCTGACGCAATGCTCGTGGTGCGCCAGAACCTCGCCCATGATGCCCACGTGGACGCCGCTGCCGCTGTAGCTTTCGAGCTTTTCTTCCAGCTCCCTGCCGTAGGCAGCGAAGTTCTTCGGGTTCATGGGGTGCGTGCTGCTCGATACATTCAGCGCATAGCCGCGCAGGAAATCCTTCGCTTTTGTCTGGATGTTGCGGAAGCGGGGAATGAGCGCAGCGCCTTCCATCAGCTCGCGCGTGCTCCTGCCATCGCGCGCCTCGGGCACGGAGCAGACGATGCCAGCCCCGTAGATCTGGTCGATCAGGTAGTGGCCCATCACGCCGCTCGAATTCGCGATCTTCGAGTTCAGCAGCAGCCGCGTGCTCTCGAGCGTTCCCGCCGCCAGCACCACCACCCGCGCCTTGATCGACATCTCGCGGCGCGAGATGCGGTCCACGAAGTGCACCTCGTGGATCAGCCCTGTCGCCGGGTTCACTCGCAGTTCGCGCACGACTACGTTCGGGATGGCCTGAAGCTTTCCTGTCTCGAAGGCGTCCGGCAGCAGCAGATTGATGGAACTGGCCAGGCCGTTCACGCCGAGCGAGGAGCGCTGCCGGCACACCGGCACACCCAGCTGCTCGCCCGCCTTGCGATAACGCTCCATCGCTTCGCACCAGGGGTTCTCCTCGGGCGGGACAAAGTTGCCGTCCGGATACTGGGGCAGCCCGCACGGCGTGCCCTCGACGCGGAAGATCTCTTCCGCCCTCGAGTAGTACGGCGCCAGATCGGCCAGGCTGATCGGCCAGTCATCGCCAAAGCCGTCGTGCGACTTCCCTTTGAGCTCATAGTCGCTCAACCGGAAGGATTGCCGCGACCAGAAGAGCGATCGTCCGCCAAACAGGCGCACCCGCACCCAGTTGTAGGGGCTCGCCGGCGGAGAGGTGTAGGGGACCTCCTTCTCGTCCACCCAGGTGTTCGCGTTGAATTCGTTCGCCTGGAAGACGTGCGGCACTTTCCCGGGGTCTTTGAATCCGCGATAGGGAAGCGTGAAGGCCTGACGCAGCTCCGCATCCTTGCGGATATCGGCCACCGGTCCCGCGTTGAGCATCACGCAGGAAATACCTTTTTCGGTGAGCACCTTCGCCGCCATTCCGCCGGAATGGCCGGAGCCAATAATCAGTACATCGACCTCATCGAGCATCTTTGATTGAGCCCTCTCTCAGCTCCTCCGCAGCTCGCGACGCTGCAGATCCGGATCTACCGGATACCAGTACAATCCCTCTTCCATGCGGCGGTCCTCTTCCGATGGAAGCGCATCGCTCCACGGTTTGGAGTTGATTGTCGCCGTGCGGATGTCGGTGTGCGACAGATTGATAAAGCGCTCATAAGGGTCTGCCGGCGGATGATCTTCCATCCATGTCCGCAGCCACGGGCGGATCAGCGCGTCGGCCTGCTGCAAATTCACGCCGGAAAAGGGGACGCCGAACTTCTGGCGTGCCTCGGTATCGAGCCGGTCCAGTCCACTGACGTACATCTGCTGCCGGTCTGCCGGCGAAACAGAGATCAGGAAATCCAGAAACTCCGGCACGCCCGCGTCAATGGCTCCGGGAGCATTTTTCAGTGGAGGCATCAGCACTTCGCAAAGCTGCCTCAGGGTTGCAAATTGCTGCCGGGTGAAGAAGCGCGTCTGAGTATGCGCGACCGCGTCGGGCACCAGTGGCGTCATCGGCAGCGGCTTCGCTTCCATCAGCCCGCGCATCCACGGCACGGGCCCCGGCGCCGGCAAGGGCGCAGCCTTGGGAGGAATAGGCGGAGGCACCGCTGGTGTCACCGATTGCGGCGCATTCTGTCCCAGCATCGAGCGCGCGCTCACCGAAGCCGCCAGCATCGCCTTCACAAAATCCCGCCGCTGCATATCTCTTGTCTCCTTGTAAAACGATTAGCTCGTTTTCACAAAAGCTCTGTCCTCTCCAACGGCACTTTATGCAGCTTTTCCGTTAAGAAAAGCTGCTCTTCCCGGCTGGTGATCAGACCACCGTATTTGTGAAAACGGCTTAGCTCTTTTGAGCCGCCGAAAACCCCGCCGCCCTCGCC
>DASUWP010000256.1:0-13493 GCA_036378335.1 Acidobacteriaceae bacterium
GGTGCGCAAGCTGGGCATGGGACTGGACGAGAAAGCGGTCGAAGCGGTACGCCAGTACAAGTTCAAACCTTCGATGTACCAGGGCAAACCGGTGCCGGTCGAAATCACCATCGAAGTCAACTTCCATATCTACTGAGCAGGGCCATTTGTAACCGAGCCGCGCAAAAGAAGGTTGAGACTTTTGCGCACCCGGATTAGTCTCTCTAACGTCGAGGTGAGCTGGTGCACCTGCGTTGGGGTCTCGTTTCATTCGTTCTTCTTTCTTGCCCGTTCCCATTCCATGCTCAGCCTGTTCCCACTGAGGGCCAGACACCTGCTGCCACATTCAAGGCGGAGACGCGCGCTGTCGATGTCGATATCGTGGTCCTCGACAGCCAAGGTGAGCCGGTGAAGGGGCTTCACAAGGAAGATTTTGTGACTACGGAAAATGGCGCTCTGCAGACGGCTACGTTTTTCGAGGAGCACCCCTCAGAGGCAGCGTATACGGATGCGGCAGCCAATGTACTGCTGATCGATACGTTGAACACAACCAAAGAAGATCTGGGCTTCGCCCGGCGGCAGGTTGCGAACTATCTGAAGAAGATGCCGGAGGAGACCTCACTGGCAGTGTTTTCGCTGGGGCAAACACTGCGCATGGTGCAGGGGTTTACGACCGATCGCGCGAGGTTGATGGCAGCGGTGAACGACAAGACAACGGGAGCGTGGTCCGAGACGAGCGCGGCCTCCAATATGCCGCAGGATGATGTAGATGACAGGGAGCGCGCTGAAATTCTGAACGCTTTGAATGAGCCACCCAACAGTGTTGATATGGTGCGGAATGCGCAGGCGATGCGCAAGAGTTATCAGAACGACCAGCGCATTGCGATGACGATGGCGGACCTGCAGCGGTTGGCACGGTATCTGGCGAAGACGCCGGGACGGAAGAACCTGATCTGGTTTTCGAGCTCGTTTCCAATTGCGCTATTTCCCGAGCCGGGATTGCAGGAATCGCTGAAAACGAGCGCGCAGAACCAGCAGATCAAGGACACGACCGACCTGCTGGCATTGGCGAGGGTGGCGATCTATCCAGTGAGCGCACAGGGCGTCGCGGTGCAGACGACGGGCGATGCCAGCGATCACTACGGGACCGAACAGAAGACGCTTCCGGCACCAGGTGCAGCGCCACCATCGGGCGATGGCCAGCAGAGTACGGGCGGCGATAACTATCAGTACGGAGCCGTCTCGAGTGGACTGAGAAACGAGGATAGTGCGCGTGCGGCGAATTTCGCTGCCATGGACGCGCTGGCCTCTGCGACCGGCGGCCAGGCGCTGGCCACCAACAACGACCTGAGCCGGATGCTGGGGCGCGCCCTCAGCAACGGCTCGCAATATTACACACTGAGCTATACGCCGACTCCTGCAAAGGCGGATGGCAGCTTTCGACGCATTGACGTGAAGCTGCGCGACGGGACCTATACCCTTACATACCGCCGAGGCTACTACGCGACAGAGACTGTATTCGGCACAACGCCGGGTATGACCATGAATACGGCGAAGACCGGCACCGCGCCCGCTCCGCCCCCTAGGGAGGCTCCTGCCAGCACGTCGACGCATACACCTGCTTCTCCGGCTTCCTCTGCGCCTTCCGTAACGACCAGTACGGCCGCTGTCTCGACCACTCCTTCAGGTGCTCCGCGCATTCCCGGATTAGTACATCGCACCTCGGACGTCATAAAGCAGACGGTCAAGGCGAATCGCCGCATTCATCTTGACGTGATGGTGATGGACTCGACGGGCCATGCTGTCAGCGGCCTCGAGCAGACAGACTTTACGGTGCTGGATGATGATCGCGCCCAGGCGATCGATTCCTTCCGGGCGGTGAACGGACTTGCGCCAGAGACACCGGTCGAGATCGTTTTTGTTCTGGACACGATGAACTCCTCGTTTCAGCAGATGGCCGCTGTGCGCCAGGGCGTGGAGAAGTTTCTGCGAGAGAACGGCGGCCAGCTGGCACTGCTGGTCTCCGTGGTATTTCTCACGGACACCGGGATCAAGGCGAATAAGGCCACGCGCGACGGCAACGCTCTTGCAGCGGACATCGAGAAGCTGCCGCCACCCGTGCATGTGATCAACAGCGCTCAGGGACTGGATGGCCTGATGCTGCGGTTTGGACGTTCGGTCGATGCGCTGTCGCAGATTACGAAGTACGAAGCCACCAAGCCAGGCATAAAGCTGATGATCTGGGTGGGTGAGGGATGGCCGATGCTCGCAAGCACGAGGTTCCACATGGATCCGCGGAACCAGAGCAGCTTCTTTCATTCCATCGTGGATCTTTCCACCAACCTTCGCGAGGCACGCGTGACTCTGTATGGCGTGATTCCGCTGGACCTGAACATGGGAAACGAGTCGCGGGCCTATCTGTATCAGAATTTTATGAAGGGCGTGGAGTCGGCGAAGCAGGCGGATGCCGGCAATCTATCGCTGCAGGTACTGGCTGAACAGAGCGGCGGCCGGGCCATTGGTCCGACAGGCGATATCTACGGAAGCATTCTCCGCTGTGTCGCGGAAGGCCATGCCTTCTACGAGCTCTCCTTTGATTCTGCGGCGGCGGACCGGGTCGATGTGTACCACGCGCTGGCGGTCAGACTAAATAAGCCAGGGTTGACCGCCCGGACCAATAGCGGGTACTACGCGCAGCCCTGAAGGCGTTTCCTTAAGCTCAGACCTCGGCTATTTACTTCCTTTGTAGTCGACGAACAGATCCGGGAACTGTTGTTTGAGTGCTGCGATCTTTGGCCGGTCGCAGACCAGGATGTAGGGATTGTCGGGGTTGTGGAGCGCGTAATCCTGGTGGTAGTCCTCGGCGCGATAGAAGCCTTTGAGCGGTACCACCTGGGTGACGATGGGGCGGGGAAAGATGTGCGCCGCGTCGAGCTGCTGGATGTACGCATTCGCGAGGCGGTGCTGCTCGTCATTGGCATAGAAAATGGCGGAGCGGTAGGAGGTGCCGACGTCCGGGCCCTGCCGGTTGAGCTGCGTCGGATCGTGAGCAACGGAGAAGAAGATGCGCAGCAGCTCGCCGTAGGTAATCTTTGAGGGATCGTAGACGACCTCGACCGATTCGGCGTGGCCGGTGGTTTCGGTGGTGACCTGATCGTAGCTGGCAGTTGACGCTGAGCCTCCCGCGTAGCCGGTGGTGGTTTTCAGAACGCCCTTCACGCGTTCAAAGACGGCCTGTGTCCCCCAGAAGCACCCCCCGGCAAAGACCGCGGTCTGCTTGCCGCTGGCTTTCGCGAGGGTTGCGTCTGTGCTGGGCGGCGGGATGGGCGCGCGGGTGGCTGCGTTCACGCTACAGCCGCCTGCAAATGCGGCAGCGAGCGCTATGGCCAGCAGAGATTGGACGAGCGAAGTACGCATGGGAGACCTCACCTGGAATACGCAGCGCTGATCGCGATGGATTGCGCAGCGAAGCCAGTATGGGTGGGATGACGTGGAGCGGTAGAAGTTACACGAGAGTTACGCGAACCCTGCACGGATGTTGGAGAATCATATGGAATATGAGCAATGTACGGGTGGATGAAGGAACGATTCGCATCGCAACGGGGGCGGATCGGGAGCTAATCCGTGGGCTGGTGAACCAGGCGTTTGAGGTAGAGCGGTTTCTGAAGAGAGGCGGCGGCGACCGGCTCCAAGAGGATGGCGAGTTCGAGACGCTTTGGGAGCGCGGCACCTTCCTGGTGAAGGAAGAAGATGGGTTGCTGGTGGGCTGCGTTTATGTGGAGCAGCGAGGCGAACGCGCCTACCTGGGGCTGCTGTCGATTGCACCTGCGCGACAAGGCACCGGGCTGGGCAGGCAATTGAACGCCGCCGCGGAGCAGTATGCGCGCGAGCAGGGCTGCCGGTGGATGGACCTGCGCGTGGTGAGTCCGCGCGCCGAGCAACTGTTGCCTGTGTATCGGAAGCTGGGCTACCTGGAGACCGGAACTCAGGAATATCCCGCGGTATTGGCGGAGAAGATGGCAATTCCCGGACACTTCATCCTGATGGCCAAGGCGCTCTGAAGATAAAAATACGGCCCGGCAGCAGAGGCCGGGCCGTCGGGATGAGGCGGTTGACTACTTCAGCGTGTAGACGCGCACGTAGTCAAAGTTGACGGTGAACCCGGCGGCGTTCTCGGCCGAGATACCGATCTGCGCGCCCGAACCCAGCGTGTGCTGCCAGGTGCCACCGCGCGTCCAGTTCTCGCCATCTGTGGAGGTGTAGGCGGTGTACAGTTCGCCGCCACCGGAGCCGTTTGTTGCAGGGTTGCTGTGTTTCGCAATACGCAGCCAGGTTGTTGGGCCGGCTTGGCCGACTAGCTGGTGATCATAGGTTGGGTAGTTCGCGGGCACGGGACCCATCTGCTTGCCGAATTCGGTGAGTCGGACGTCAAAGTTGGGAAAGACATCGAGCTTGATCGAGTTCTGATCGTTGCCGTAGATAAAGAGCGCGCCCTGCGCGAAGTTGTAACAGCAGCTGTTGTCAAAGGGAACGCTGGTAGTGATTTTGGTTTCGACCATCCAGTCACCGGGAGGGGTAGGTTCGCCAAGGATGGAGACAACTGCAGGCGATCCGTTCTCGTCCGGTCCCTGCGTCTCCACCTGATAACTCGAGCCGGTGAGGACGTATGTGTTGTCAGCCTGCGGATGGATGAAGCGCCACTGCGGCGAGAGCGTGTTGGAGTTGAACTCATCCGAGAGCGAGGCGATGAGCTTGCCGGGTTGGTCGGGCTGAAGCACGCGCGTGCGGTATGCGTTGTACTCCCATGGCTGCGCGGCGGGCGCGGCCTGTGCAGTGTTCGAGGGGCCATAATCACCGCGTACAACGGGCCACTCATTGACCCAGTCGATGGGATCGATCAGCGCGGGCCGGATAGTAACTCCCGGGAAGCCGGCAAGATAGGGCGTCACACTGCTGACGGCGTGGTAGAGCATGTAGTCCTGGCCGGAGTCGTCAGTGAAGACGACATTCCCACCCGGACCGACAAAGACGTTGCCGTTGGCCGCGATGGAGAAGGCTCCGCCGGGAGCGAAGCTGGTGAGATCGATCCCGTTCTGATCGAGGAATGGACCCATTGGCGTGCGGGCGCGGCCGGCCTTTACCGCGTAGCCGGTGAGCGGACCGTCGCAGCAGTTGGATGTGGAGAAGAAGAAGTAGAACCATCCATCGTGCTTCCAGAAGTTGCCGCCCTCACCATAGTTGTCGATTCCGATGAGCTTTTCTGACGACGCATCGGAGGTAAGGCCGTCGGCAGAAAGCTTGCGCACGCTGATGCCTCCGAAGAAGCTGCCATAAGAGATATAAAGCTGGCCGGCGTCGTCGGCAATGACATCTGGATCGATAACGGCGCGCTGCGAACCGGCGCAGCAGAAAGCCGGCTCATTGGGAACAGCGGGCGCGCCTGCGTCGGTCCACGGGCCTGCGGGTGAGGATGCCGTCGCAACGCCAATTGCTGCGCCGCCCGCGAGCGTATTGGGCGCAACGTAATACATGTAGTACTTGCCATTGAGGAACTTTACAGCGGGCGCCCAAAACTGCGCGGTTGCGTTGCCGACCCAGATTGGTGTCTGCGAGAAGGCGTCGCCGATGTAAGTCCAATGAATCAAGTCCCAGGACCGGAACTGCGTGATGAGATGCGGGCGTGGATTGCCGTTCGCATCGAGGTCCTGCGAGTTGAGCGGGTCGCCGGTGCAGTAGAGATACCAGGTGTCGCCGCCGCGCTGCTGCTGGTGGTAGATGGCGGGGTCAGGACAACTTACCGCGGGCTGGCCATTGGCCAGTTGCAGGGTGAGCGGATTGGTGTAGGTATGGGGAAAGCTGTAATTCGTGGGTACGGTCGCGGTGTGCGTCTGCGCGAGAACGAGCGAGGGCGCAAGACACAGGCTGACGACAATGAATCGCGTGATGCTGCGGAGGAGTGGCATAGGGCTCCGGGGAGGTTGGAAATATCCAGCCGGGGAGCGAGTGTAAGCGCTTTACAAAAGCGCCGGCAATGGTCCATTCCAACTAGATACAAGTCACTGCCACTTCATTTTCCAGATGCATCGCCCTGGAGGAAGCTCGTGGTTTCATTTAGCAACTGATCTCTTCCTCGGGCCGGCCGGTCCAGGTGTACGAAATGCGTGGCATTGGGAAGAATGAGCAGCTTCACGCGGCGGGCATGGACGAGATCGTGCATGAGATTTTGGCGATCGACTGCGCGCGACCAGAAGTCTCTCTCGGAGACGAGGATGAGCGTGGACGCGGTGATGCGCGTCGCATCCCAGAGGTGATGGCCGGTGGCAAGAAGAAAGCTGTCTTCGAGGGCGCCGCAGGGAGAGCGGAAGGCGGCCAGGCGCTGCGCTTGGCTCTGTGGATCGCTGGCAAGGGCCTGCTCAACCAGCGCCTGCGCCACCGCGGGATCGCGCCACTCATCTTTATTTGCAATTGGGATGGTGTTGTCCCAGGTGCGCGTCAGTGAATCGGCTGTATTCCAGCGGTAGGCACCGCATGCCTGTTGATTGTATTGGCCGGGGTGGGCGGGATCTTCAAGATCGGACCCGTGCCCAATGAGCGGCTGCGGCGCATCGCCCCGATAGAGGCTGTTCAGCAGAACCAGTGCCGAGACCTTCTCCGGGTAGAGGCTGGCGTACTCGCCGGCCCACTGCGCGCCGGTAGCCCAGCCGAAGAGGGCCACCCTGGAGATGTGGCGCCGTTGTGCAATCCAGTCGACGACCGCAGCGAGATCGCGGACCACGTCCTGAGAGCGCACAAGCGGCGGATGCGCGGAGGGCGGCGCATCCATCTCCGGCGGTCGTGTGGAGCGGCCGTAACCGCGAATGTCCACGATGTAGACATCAAAGCCGCGCGCGGCAAGATCCGCGGCAAGCGAGCCGCCCGGTACAGGCAAATCGAAGGATGCTATGCCGGGAATACGCGCGCCATGGACCAAGAGGACTGGCTTATGCCCGTCGGATTGCGGCGCGGAGACTTCACGGACAAAGAGGCGGATGCCCGGATCGCCGTGAATGGTGAAGTCGTGACGGCGGAGTGTGGCGGACGCGTCAGACGCCCCGTGGAGCAGCATCCCTGACGCCAGCAGTATTGCAGCAGACCGCGACAGCGAGGTGCGCGCCATACGGCGGCCAGTATAACGATTTGATCGACAGCCTAGCCGGGCAGAGCGGATGGAAGCTCTGTGCGGCGCCCCTGGTTGAGAAATTCGGCGCGCCGCACGGAAATGAGTGGTGGGAGTGAATCAGGCGGTGCGAGTCAGGCAGACTTCGGGAGTTTTTCCGGATCGGGCGAGACGCGGTTGGCTCTGCGGGCCAGGTCTTCGCCTTTGCGGATGCTCTGAGCGATGGATTGTATGAATTCAGGAGTGTCCGCCACGTGCAGCCCATCCTGGCCAATCCAGTTGCCGACCCCATCCTTACCCAGGGGACCTTCGCCGGTGGAGTCGTTGTAGTACTCGTCAACCACACCGGGGGTGGGCGGAAGCTTGCCGATGGAGAAGCGTCCGGTGCCGAGACTCTCGAGTGCGGCCGTGAATGCCTTCATGTGGGTAATTTCGCGCGTCATGAGGAACTGCAACGCTTCTTTGCTGCCGGCGTCGTCGGTCAGGTGCATGAGACGCTCATAAGTGATCTTGGCCCGCGCTTCAGCAGCGATGTTGTTGCGGAGGTCGACATCGAGCTCGCCGGAGATCTTCAGGTAGTCGGCAGTCCAGGGATTGCCAGCGGAGTTGAAGAGATTGAGACCGCCGCCACCGGTGACGGCAACGATTGGATCCTGCTCCGCGTGTTCAAGCGCTTTCTTCATCGGCATCATGTGCATGCGGATGAGCGCTCCGACAACTTCGAGGTGGCTGATTTCTTCCGTGCCGATGTCCATGAGCAGATCCTTGCGTTCGGGATCGTCACAGCTCCATCCCTGGATGGTGTATTGCATGGCTGCGGCGAGTTCGCCGTTCGCGCCGCCAAACTGCTCGAGGAGCATTTGCCGAAGCGCGGATCGGGCTCGCCGACGTTGACGTCGTACATAAGCTTCTTGACATGGTGATACATGGGGGATCCCTCCTAGGGGTCTCTTCACATGGGATGATGCCGGGGAGCGATTCTGTCACCTGCGCGGGCCGGCATTTTCGCACGTACGATTTCGGGATGGACGGAGCCGCGCAAGAAGGCACGAGGGCGGCGGCGACTCGTCACCTTCGCGGTGCCAAACTCCGTTTGGTGGTTTTTCTGCTCTCCAGACAACTTCGCGCTTACTTTGGATCGAGCTCCGCTGCGGATACTGGGGCTGCGCCCGGCGATACCTGGGCTTGTTGCAGGCGATATCCATCGCGAGTGCGAATGTGATATTTCTGCAGGTCTTTGCCGGCAAGTTTCACCGTGATCCTTCGCCAGCCGCGGTTGGGATTTGCGGCTGGATAGTAGGTCAAAGTGTAGAGATGCGCAAGATCGTCGCGAATGGATGCGAACGCGCGGGCCTCATCTTTCCAGCTCTTCGCGAAATAAGCCTTGCCCCCGGTTGCCTTGCTCATGCGTTCGAACACGGCGGTAGATACCGGCTCATCTTGTGCAAGTTGCGTGCTGATCATGTAAATGACGGTGCCGGTCGACTGCGCCAGCTCCGCTACATCTTCCGGCGGCACCAGGCTGGCGTTGTCGGGACCATTGGAAAAGACCACGATGACTTTGCGCCCGGTGTAATGGGCCGTATCTTTCACCGTGAGCAAAAGGCAGTTATAAAGAGCCGCATCGTCGCCGGCGACGGTGCTGCGCACCCCGCGGAGGACCTGACCGCGGTCTGAAGTGAGTGTGGCTGCACGGGAGAGATCGCGGCTGTAGGAATAGAAGGCGATTTTGCTTGCCCCTTCCAGAGAGCGTACAAAGTCGGCGATAGAGTCCTGCGCGAAGGCGAATCCTCGATACATGTAGTTGCTGGTATCGAAGAGGATAAAGACATTCGCACCGTTGAGCTGTGGGAACGGGCCCTGTTCATCTGTGGCCGAACGGTATGATTGGACGGATGCGGCGGGATTTCCCAAGGCTCGCTTGAGGGGTGTACCGGGCGAGGGAGCGCTGTCACCCGGAGGGAGATCTACCAAGCTGCGCGTCGGTCCGTTGCCTTCCTCGAAGGTCGCCATCTTCTGAGGAAGCTTGTCTTCGGTGATGACGAAGTCTTGCGGGTTGAGGCCCTGGATGTAACGTCCCTTGCTATCGGTTACCGCGACATTCAATTGCACGAGATTGACGTTCACCTGAATGCGGCCGCTGTCCTGGTTGTCCTGTGAATCCTGCGCAGTGGCGTGCACGCCCGCCTCGGAACAAAGCCCGAGGGATATTAAGAGGAATAAAAGGTATCTTTTGCGCATAGTCCCTTCCAACATCCCGCATTCATATTTATTCGAGTCATATGACTAATGGCCCGGGGCTTCCTGTGTTACCGGCAGTGACGCAACTTTGCCTTGTCTAAATTCATCGCCCGCCTCCTGCATGGCGCGTTGTATGGCTGACAGGTCTTCCAGGTCGGTCGCAAAAATCTTCGAAACCATTCGGCGCGTCAGCTCGGGAACCAGGCGATTCAACATCACCGGGGAGTACCCCATTTCATCCGCAAGACGTGCCCAATAGAGATTGGAGGAATCCCAGGACTCTCCAAATAACCGGCTGTCTTCTCCTCCGGAAGCGGGGAATGGTTTCACGTTCAGCAGCTCGAGCGAATTCGTCTGAGCGAGGATCGGATGCGGTGTGCCGAAGTCGCTCGAGAGACGCGTTCCG
The DNA here is from genome assembly GCA_036378335.1 of Acidobacteriaceae bacterium. Taxonomy (GTDB): domain Bacteria; phylum Acidobacteriota; class Terriglobia; order Terriglobales; family Acidobacteriaceae; genus KBS-83. The sequence goes on from DASUWP010000256.1 coordinate 9,783, forward strand.
CTGGTCTCCGACGGATCCTCGCGTCGCAATTGATCGAGCTCGTGGTTCGCCGGTCCTAACGAAGCCAGCTCCTCCGGGAACTTTTCGCGAAATACAGAAGCCACGTAGAAGTTCTCTCCAGGCAGCAGATGAGGAGGCAACTTGCTGCGAAGATCGCGATCTGCCTGGGCCAGCCGCTGCGGCGCCATCCGGTCGGAGAGGATCGACAGCACCTTGGTTCGCAACTGCTCATCATTCGCAGCAGCCGACAAAATCTCCTCGCCTGATCGCTGATACAGCGCCACAGCGTGGAGCTCGGTCGAGCTGACGTTCCACCAACGCGGCACGGTCGCACTGACCACGAGGTCGGGCACGACTTCCTTCCAAATCAGCGCTTGTACGTTCTCCGGAGCGATGAAATCCTCTTCGGTCATGGCCAATGCGTAGGGCAGGTCGGCCAGCGATCCGATCAGGTAGGCGCCCCCACCCGCCGGGGTTCCAATACCGAAGAGCTCAGGCGTTTGCCACGGCCGCTCGGCACCAATCACCGAGAATCCCGAGAAATCGTGCGAGCGTACGAAGAGCGGATTGTTATGGAGTACCTGCGCTCCGGGCGGTTCGTAATAGGCGTAGTTCAGGCCGACCAGAGTGTCTCTGACAAAAGGAGCAAGCTGGCCCCGGGCAACCTCCAGCTGTGCACGAGAGGATGGTGCCTTGAGGGTTTTCGTCAGGTCAGTTTTTATCTGAAGTTCTGCATGACGGCTGCTGTAGATGGTGGGCGCCCACTCGATTTTTTCATTCTGGGTGAAGATCTGCTGCGGCATTTCAAATCCACGGAGATCTTCGGCGAGCGGCACCAGGCTGCTCCCCACATGCGCGCCGCGTTCCATCTGTTGCAGGCCATCACTGAGAGCAAAGAGCGTGTCGAGAGAGACGAGCCGCTGGTCATCCAGCACGGAACGGATTCGAGCAGCAATCTCCGCATGCATACGCTGACCGTCCGCTGTGCTTTGCGGCGGCCCTGCAAGCAGGTCGACAAGTTCCTCCTGAGACCAGCTCCGTTTGCCGGTGGCGGCAAAGTACAGCGCACCAAGCGAAGTATGGGCGGCGTCGAGGAGCTGGTTGGAAGACGAGACTTTCGCAAAAGGCTCAAGAGTCTTTTGCCACGAGGCATTCAGCTTGTCCTGCGGGATCTCCCGCTGCCGGGCCAGGATTTGCCACAGCCCGATATTTGCCTGAAAGGCTCCCAACGTATTGCCGCGAAGAGACAGGTGCGGAATGGCATCGACCGCATCCGCCACATTGATGAAGCGAGTGATCGACTCTTCGCTCAGCTGCGGAAACTCGGAGAAGATCAAATACCAGCGACCGAACTGCGAATATTTAGCGGCCAGGAGCCGCACTGTTGGCGCAGACAGATACCGCACCGGAGGACGCACTCTATCGAGTTCGCTGATGGTCAGATAAATCTGCAACGGACCGTCATCCAACGGAACGCGCGAGGACGCAGCCATTGCTTCGACCAGCTGATCAGGATGACTCCACTTGTGCGCGCGCTTGTTCCAGTCACGGATGATTTTTGAATCTAACTTCTCCTTCGGGAGGTCCTTCCAGACGTCGAGATTGCCGGGGACATGAGGATCTCCATTCGGCTCCCACTGCAATCTGGTGAACAGGAGGAGGAGCGACGGAGCTTTGCGAAACGCGGCGTTGGCAGATTGCTCCTGCGAATCGGACGATCGAAAAGCTTCATACAGTGGCTTCAGGCGTGAACTCTCGACCAGATGCGCCTGCTGCTCGGGATTCACCCGCGCCACCGCATCGAAATACGCGGCGAGCCAGCCATTGTCCTTGGCGACGAGATGGAGGGCAAAATCTCCACCAGACGCCGGGTTAACACCGACTAAGCTCTTCCACGCCGGTTCCGCAGATGCACCTCCGGGGACAATCAGGTGCCCGTCTCGGATACAAATCTGGCTTCCATAGAAATCCAGCACTCCACCGTAAGGAAGCAGTCTGCTCAATCCGGGAGAATGCGCAAGTTCCACCCTGGTCTCTGCATCCATCCTGGAGAAGGCCCAGTAGAGGCGGGCGACCGAGCGGTCGTGCAGAAGCAAATCGATGAGGTTTGGATCTCGTCTATCTCTGGCGCTGGCGAGCGTGGTCCAACTCTTCTCGCTGAGCAACACGGGAACGCTAGAAGTTGGAAATGCATACGTGAAGGGATGGTTCTTCTGCAGATCGGCTTCGAGTTCCGTCAGCGGGAACCCTGAATCGATCGTCAGAAAGGCCCTTTCCGCATCCGATGTGGAGAGGAAGAGATCTTTCTGGCCACACCCTGGCCGTAGGCGATATCCGAGAATCTGCAGCAAAGTCGCAGAGTGATCGCAATCGGCGATGTGGATGGAGCCACCGGAAGCAGCGGCCAGGTTTTGAAGTTCTCTCGCCTGATGCAGATAACGATCGACCAGAATCAGGAACTCTGTAGGCCTTCCGTTGTCGTAGCCCTGCGTGATGACATTGCGAGCCAACAAGGGAAGAACTTTGTCGGAAGGAACCTTCTGGCTGATCGCTGCCATGCGGAGAAATGATCGCAGAGGGCCGGGGATTACGACCATCTGATCCGATGCGACGGACTGGTCCGCAGTGGGCGCAGGATCTCCCGGCAGCGTTACACCGAAAGAGGTTGCATTCAAAACACACAGATAGAGAAGGACGCCCAGACAGGCGGTGAGGGCACGAAGAGGAGAGTTCATTGCAGTAGCCTCTTCGGAACTTTGGGCTTTGCGACTTAGGCCCGACCGAAGGTCGCCATCTTACAGAGGCCGAGGGAAACCAGCAGTCCTTAAACAGCAGCTTTCAGTCACGCTACATACTTCATCTCCCAGTTCCATCGTCCGAAAGATATACCATCGGCCAGCGCAGTCAAGGGCTTTCATTGACGCGTTTCGAGAACTGACATTTTCGTGACAATTCACAACGGGAAGGACGACCGATAAGTCCTTCGTCGCCAGCGGATTGCTCCGCAACGGAGAACCCAATGGAATCACTACTTACCCTTTGCTAGGTGTGTCGTGGAACGCGTGGCTTTTCCGCGCTGGCTAACAAATAAAATGCACCGGGTATGGTGCTGTAGATATTCATGGGACGAAATCGCTGGTACGGCTTTTAGCGGATGGCGCGGGGACGATTCCAGACCATTTCGAGCTGGGCCGTTGGCGCATTCGGCCGCGAGACTCTCCTGTAAGCTTTGTGTGCCGATTCCGAAAGCACCGACCAGCTGCTATCCCCGCGGTGTGTTGCGGATTTCGAAAGTAGACGCGAGGGGACATTTGTGACCTTCCGAGCTTTGAACCGAGCGGCTTATCTTCTCGCAGTGAGTTTCGCGTCGAGCGGCTGTTTCCAGAATGCTCCTCTGGCGAATGCAGCGTGGTCGCCGAGTGGAAAAGGGGTAGACGGCTCAGCTCTACGGCGTGTCAGCAAGTCGGCGGCACCCACCACGGTAGAAGACGTGCAACGCATCCTCGCGCAAGACAAGGCCAAGCCGGATGCGGAGGTCGCGCGACAGCTGTCCGGCCTTGAACTCACAGAACGAATGAGCTACTCGAAACTCCAGTCTCTGGAGCAACGTGTCCCTGGCCCGAGCAGCCGGCTAGCGCTGGTCGCGCTGGCGGATGCTTCCGTGTTTCTGCGTCCCGCGGCCGCGGAGGTGCTTTCTCAAGCACCTCCTGA
>DASUWP010000257.1:0-21397 GCA_036378335.1 Acidobacteriaceae bacterium
GACTCGCCAATCTGCTTTCGTCCGCTCAACTACTTCTGCTCCACACTCGTCAGCCGCAGCGTGATGGTGCCCCAGAAGAGCCGCGCCCGCATCTGCACCGGCAGGTGTCGATTGTCATCCGAATACCAGATCCAGATGTTCCCGCGGTTCTTCACCACGCCCGCATCGGCCGTTGGCTCCACGCGTATGGTCTGAAATGTTCCCGCTGGCGTCTTGACCTCTTCGCGCGCCTCCGCTTTGAAAGTCACGGCAATCACCCGCATCGCGTCGGCAATCGGCAGCGCGAAGTTCTGTCCCGCTTCAAGTGGCTGCGCGCCGGCAACAAAGATTGCCGACATCAAATCGCTCACGCACTCCGGTATCGGAGCCTCCAGATGCCGGCTCGTGCCCTTCACCAGATTCTTCTCGTCCAGCACCTGCTTGTGCGCGCCGTACTGGAACTGCAGCGTGCTCACAATCTGCCGGCGCCCCTCCTGCAGCTGCTTGGCAAAGGTTTGCGAGCAGCCGGTACGCCGGTCAAACGACGACTGGAAGCGGTCGACTACTTTGAACAGCAGACTCACCGCGCCAATCGAATCGCCGTTCGCCTGGATCCGCTGCGTTGTCCCATCGCTTTCCACGTGGAAGGTTGCCGTCCCTGCGGGAAAGACACGCCAGTCCACTCCGTAAGAGAGGGTCTGATGCTGCGGCAAATATTGCTGCTGCGGCGCAGGAATTGCGGGTAGCTGCTGAGCTCCGGCTGCCACCGGGAGCAGCAAGCCGAAAAAAAACAACGGCGGTAGTCTCAAATACATGCCCTCACGCATCACGTGGTCTCTCAGCCGCGAATGCATTTCCCTTGCAGGTAGTACCTCAGCCGGCAGCAAATTTCCAGGCTTTCACTTTGAGAATGCGGGTACAGCTATGAATAACTCCGCTATCTCACAGCGACAGGAACAATGATCTGTGCCAGACGAATAGTTTCAGCAACAGTACCGCGTAGATGGTAAGTGAGCCCAGGGCCGCATTGTACTCGCGGTGCTTGCGATAGAGCGCGCTGGAGAATCCGCCTTCGCTTACACTATCGATCTTGATCGTAGATGCTCGTGTCAGCCGCGGAATCAGCCGCGGTACGCGTCTCGTGTACTCGTCATAGTCGCTGAAGTGACCGCGCAGAAACTCCTCCTCCGAGCGGATCGTCGGAAGGTAGATCAGCGCGAACAACACCGCCAGCGCCAGCGCGATCCACCAGCTATGCGCAGCCACCGCAAAGCCAAACGCGATCAGCATCGAGCCCAGGTACAGGGGATTGCGCGTGTACGCATATGGACCCGTCGTCGTCAGTTCGGTGTTCTTCGTCACGTACCCCGAGGCATACGCGCGCAGCGCGATCCCCGGCAGCGTTCCCAGCAGACTCCAAAGCAATGAGTGCGCGGATGGGTGCGCCGTCAGCAGGAAGAACAGCGCGAAGACGAACCCCATGGGCACCCGAATGCGACGCGCGATGCGCGTCCAGCTGATGCTCAAGCCTGCACCGCCGAACCGCCTGCCGGGGACTCCAGCAGTTCATCCGCCGCAGCCAATACCTCTTCTGGCTCAATCGTCAGCAGTCCCGCCTCTGGCGCACTGCGCCGCGCGTGATCGCGCCGGCTCTCCGGATGCCGCAGCACGCGGAACGGTACCCCCCACGGCCCATTGCGTGCAGGATCCGTCGGCCCATAGATGCCCACAACCGGCTTGCCCAGCACGCACGCCAGATGCGCCGGCCCCGTGTCCCCGCCAATTACCAACGCACAACGTCTGGTCATTGCGATCAATTCTTGCATGTTCGTTGCAATCTCCCGGGCGGCGCCAGCGCCACTTCGCGCCACTTCGGACGCCAGCGCCTCTTCACCCGGCGCGCAGTTCACCACTACCTCATATCCGCGTGCTGCCAGCGCCGCAGCGACTCTGCCATAGCGCTCCGCAGGCCAGCGCTTGGCGCCCCATCCTGCACCGGGATGCAGCAGTACCAACGGCTTGGCATCTGACAACATGGCTGCCACGCGCGACTCTGCCGCGCAATCCACCGGCAGCGGAGGCAATTCCGGCGATAATTGCAAACCCGTAGCTCCGGCCACCACCTCCGCCGCCTGTTCGATCACATGCACGCCGTGCGTCGGCACGCGGCGTTTGAACAACCACTTCGCCGGTCCTTCGCGTGGCACCGCCTCGCCCACCAGCTCCGCTCCAGAAGCTCTTCCGATCAGCGCCGACCGCACCGCACCCTGAAGGTCGATCGCCAGGTCATACCGCTGTGCATGTAGCTCGCCTCGCAGTGTACGCATCGCACGCCATGTCGCTGGCGACAGCGGCTGCCGTGCCCACCCACGCGCATTGGCCGTGTGCACCACATCAACCAGCGGCATCGACGCCGTGCGCGGAGCAGTTCTATCGTCGACCATCAGCAACGGCGCCCATCGCGGCTCAATCACCCAGCCCACGTGACAGTCGGGCAGTCGGGCACGCAACGCTGCCACTGCCGGCATTGCGTGCAGCACATCTCCCATCGCGCCGAGTCGCACCACCAGCACGCGCAGGGCCTTATTTTGCGGATTATCGTGGGGTCGCAACCGATGATTCTCTCACGCGATACGCCGCTTGAGGCGTTCCTCCAGCGTAGACATGGCCAGGTCTGTGTCTACCAGCCGCACCGTCAGCTTTGCCGTCACCAGCGGTGCAATCTGTTCCAGGGGTGCACGCTGTGCCGCAGCCAGCCGCACCAGGTCCTTCTCCGTGGTCACAAAGCAGCGCGCGCGATGCTTCCGGGCTGCATCACACAACGTCCTCACATCGTGATCCGTAAAGCGATGATGGTCGCGCCACGCATGCGTCGCTGCAATCACGACGCCCTTCGCCCGCAGTGCGTCCGCAAACTCCTCGGGATGCGCAATCGCGCTGAACACCACCGCCGCTCCCGGCAACGTGGGCAGTTCCAGCTCGCGCCGGATCGTCCACAACTGCGCGTCCGCGCGCATCCAGCGCCGCGCCCGCTCCGCCAGCGCAGCCGCATCCTCCTCCCGCAGCACCACAAAATCCGCGCGCTCCAGGGCAGCCAGCGGCTCGCGCAACCGGCCCGCAGGCAACAGGGTCGTCTCGAAATCCGAGCGATGCACCAGCACAATCTCCGCATCCCGAGCGAGCCCACGGTGTTGCATACCGTCATCCAGTAGATGGACGGGGGGCCGGCCACTCGCGTCTACAAGCTTCGCCTCCGCCAACCGGCCCGCAGCGGTGCGCTCGCGCCCGACGAACACCGGCACCTCCGCTCGCTGGGCAATCAGCCACGGCTCGTCTCCATAGCGCCTAGCGGGGTCGTCCACAGGCTCCACGGCAACGCGCTCCACTACCTCATCCGAGGCTCGCCCATACCCCCGCGACAGCACATCGACTCTCCATCCGCGTTCGGTCAATACGCGAGCCAGCGCAATCACAAATGGCGTCTTCCCTGCACCGCCGACAGACAGATTGCCTACGCTCACCACTGGCCACGCAAGCCGCTCCGTGCGCCGCCATCCGCGCGTATACGCCATGCTGTTCAGTGCCTGGGCTGCGCCATATACCGGAACCAGCGGCCACAGCGCGCGCTTCACGCGTTTCCTTCCGCAAGCAGTTGCACGATTGCCTCCACTGCGCGCTGCGTGGCTCCAGCCTGCTCTACGAAGACCTTTTTCCCCCGCGCTCCCATGCCGGCCGCCAGATTCGTATCCTCCAGCAGCCCAGCGATCACGTCACCCACGCTTGACCGCTCCAGCACGCGCAGCGCATCCGCGCCGCGCAACAGCTCCACAGCATCACGGAAGTTTTCATAGCGCGGTCCCATCACCACCGGCACCGCAAACCGCGCCGGCTCCATCGGATTATGTCCTCCCGCCGGCACCAGGCTGCCGCCCACAAACGCGACCGTCGCCAGCCCATACACGCTGGCCAGTTCGCCAATCGAATCCAGCAGAAACACGCTTCCCGCAGCTACCGCGCCGCCGTCCCACGCCGAGCGCTCAATCAGGGCCATCTCTCTTTCACGCGCCAGGGCAGCAACACGCGCAAACCGCTCCGGATGTCGCGGCGCCAACACCATCACCGCGTTCGGCACGCGCGCGCAGATCGCTGGCCATGCCTCCAGCAACACGCGCTCCTCATCCTCCAGAGTCGAACCTGCCACCAGCACCTTCGCTCCGCCCGGCAACCGAGCCCGCAACTGCTCCACCACTGCGGCCGATTGCGGCGGCCGCGCGTCGAACTTCAGGTTGCCTCCCATGCGCACGCGATCCTCCGGCACTCCGATCGCCACAAATCTCCGCGCGTCCTCCGCACTCTGCGCCAAAACCAGCGTCAGCATCTCCAGAAACGGTCGCCACCACCGGCGCAGCCGCAGATAACGTGGCAGTGAACGATCGGAAACGCGTGCATTCACCACCACCACCGGCAGCCGTTGACCGAAGCACTCCGCCAGCACATTCGGCCACAGCTCGCTCTCCGCCAACACCAGCGCGCGGGGCCGCAACGCCCGCAAGGCGCTGCCGACCACCCACGGCAGATCGATCGGAAAATAAAAGCACCGACCCGCGCCGAAGCGCTCCCGCGCCAGTTGCTGGCCGGTTTGCGTCGTCGTTGAAATCGCTACCGACCCGCGTCCCAGCCGCGCATCCAGTTCTTCCACCAGCCGGCTGACCGCGACTACCTCGCCCACAGAGACAGCATGCACCCACACCTGCTGTCTGCCGCCCAGAGCGTGACCAACTCGCTCTGCGCCCGCACCCATGCGCTCGCGCAGACCCTCGCGCCAGCGCCGTCGCAGCAGCCACACCGGCGCGCCCGCCGCCAGCATCAGCAACAAGCCCACGTTGTAAACGAAAAGAATCACGACCCTGCCGCAGACTAAAGCATTTTCACGATCTGTGTGGCTCGCTCAGCCACAGGGCTGCGGTCCCCGGGCACCCGGCAGGACAGCGCAATGGGGAAAGTGCTCTAATTCTGCGCATGCATTCCTTGTTGTCTTCGCATCCCGCTGCCGCACTTCTCACCGTGCTTCTCGCGTCTGTTCCTCTCTCAGCCCAGCATCCCGCACCGCCCGCGCAAGCCGCGGATCAGTACCCCGCATTCGAACGCCACGCCTCCGATCACCTCACCATCGCGGTCGATCCCTACGACACGCAACAGAAGGCTTCCATCTTCCGCGTCAACTACGGGTCCGCCAACATCATCCCTGTTCGCGTCATCATCACCAACGAAGGCGATACACCTATCTCTCTCGACAACGCACGCATCGATTTCATCACCGCGGCCGGTGACAAAATTCCCGCCGCCGAGCCGCGTGACGCCGAGCGCGCGCTCGACCGCCCCGCCGACCCGCGCAACAAAATACCGATTGGTCCAATAAAAATCGGCGGCAAGGGCAAGAATGTGGACAAAAAAATCGAGCAGGATTTTTCTGAATTCGAGTACCACGCCATCGCCGTCGAACCGCACACTACCCGTGCCGGCTTCCTCTTCTACAACCTGGAGGACGTCGCCAACCCGCTCCAGGGCGCGCATCTCGAACTGCGCCGCATCCAAACCTCGGACGGCCGCGAGCTCTTCGCCTTCGAAATTCCCTTCGACAAATATCTCGCGAGCAAGGCCAGCCACTAGCTGGAAGCTAGGAATTAGACGCCCTTCTTCTGCGGCTCCCAGATGTACTTATGGATCTGCAGGCTTAGCCGCGCCGGGACGCCATCCGCCAGCATCCACTCCACCAGCAGCCGCGGGTCCAGCGCGCAGTTGCTCGTCGAACGCTCCAGGTTGGGCGCCTTCTTGAATGCCGGCGAGAACAGCACCGCGCCGGCGCGCTCCGTCAGCCCATGCTCGAGCGTAAACTCTCGCGCAAATTCGTAATCATTTCGATCGCTGATAACGAACTTCACCTCATCCCGCCGCGTCAGCGCGTCCAGATTCTCCATCCGGAATGTTCCGCCCTCGCCCGATCCCGGGCATTTCACATCGACGATCTTGTGCACATCCTTCGGCACATTTCCCAGCAGTCGCTCGCCGCTGGTCTCCATCATCAGCGTGTAACCCTGCGACAGCATCCGCTCCATCAGCGGAATCAGTTCCCGTTCCTGCAGCATCGGCTCGCCGCCGGTAAACTCCACCAGGCGCACCGGAGCCAGCGCCGCCACCGCCGCTTCCACCTCGTCGAGCGATTGCTTGTATCCGCCCTTGAAGGTGTACTCGGAGTCGCACCATGAGCAGCGCAGGTTGCAACCCGCCAGCCGCACAAAAATACACGGCACCCCGGCAAAGCTCGACTCGCCCTGCACTGATTTATAAATTTCTATGAGATACATGAATAACTACAGTTCGTAATACGTAGCCGTCGTGGTATCGGTCTCGAAGATCGTGCAGTCCTTCACGTGCACGCGGCCTGCCGTCATCTCGCTCAACTGTCGGTTCGTCTCGTCAAAGAAATACTTGGACAGGTTCTCTGCCGACGGATTGATCACCGTGAACGGCTCCAGGTCATTGATCATCTGGTGGTCCAGCCGCTCGATCACCGGACGCATCACTTGCTTCAACTGCTTGAAATCCAGCAGCAGCCCGGCCGCATCCAGCTCCTTGCCGCGCAGGGTCACCCGCACCTTGTAGTTGTGCCCGTGCGGGTTCTCGCACTTGCCGCGATAGTTGCGCAGAAAGTGGCCCGACGAGAAGCCGGCCTCTACCGTTACCTCGTACATACGAATCTTTTCCTTTTGCTAGAAAGGGCAGTTCAGCCCATTGACCATTCTACCGGTTCGGACCTGCACAAGTGTCATCGACAGCATGCGCCGAAGGCGCTTCCACCCATACGGCCAGTACCTAGTGCCGACGGCCGTCGCGCCGCTCGCGCTCCTCATTCCGGCGCTCCACCTGCTCGAACATGGCCAACATCACGCCCGCAAACGCCGCGACTACCGCGCCCAGAAATAAAAACAGAGAGGTGGTCTTCCACAGCGATCCATTCCCCGGCAAATCCGGCTGCGTCGTACTCACAGAGCCCAGCATGGCGCACGAGATCAGCGAAAATAACAGCAGGGTAGCAGCCAGGATGTACAGGTTCCGCGACATCTCTCTAGATCAATCCTAGCAGTGGGCAGCTATCCTCTGTGCATGCGCGAGAACGCCCTCAGGCAATTCTTTAGCGGTGATTTATCCGCAAATCAGCTAGCACTCGAAGCCGCGGCTTCGGTCAAGAAGGTTGGGCCAAGAGAAACGAATATCGACATCGAAGATATGACGTCGAGCTTCTCGTTGACTCGGAAGGAGGTGCTGCTGCTATGTGAAGCGGGCCTGCACGGGGAGCTACCGGGCGAGTCCATTACCGCGATTGCCTTCATGTTGCTGGCCTCCGACCACTTTGAATGGGACGGGGACGACGAAATCATCTCTGAAATTCTCAATGATTGGTCGTGTCCCGAGGTCAACTACCCACTCAGACCAGCGACCTTTCAAATGCATCGTCACTGGCTATTAGGATCAGAAACTCCGCCGGAACGCCCAGCGCTCGCGAAAAGCTCAGAGAAAGGCGGCTTGATCTCTATGCGACGGAAGGTTCTCGTCAAGGGCGGTCCGTAAGATGGGCTCAGCGGCTCTCTAAGGCAAAAAACCGCTCCACCTCAGCAATATCCTTCGTCACCCGATAGGGCGGCAAACTGTCGAGAAACACCTTCCCGTATCTTTGCCGCTGCAGCCGCGGGTCCAGCAGCATCAACACACCGCGATCTTCGAGCGAGCGGATAAGCCGCCCAAACCCCTGCTTCAGCGTGATCACCGCCTGCGGCACCTGGTATTCGAAGAACGCGCTGCGGCCATCATCCTCAATCGCGCGCATCCGCGCCGCCACCACCGGATCGCTCGGCACCGCGAAGGGCAGCTTGTCGACAATCACGCAGCTCAGCGACTCGCCCTGCACGTCCACGCCTTGCCAAAATGAGGAGGTGCCGAACAGCACCGCATTCGGAGTCGCGCGAAACTCCTCCAGAAGCGCCTTCTTCGGCGCCGTCCCCTGCAGCAGCAATGGAAATTCCAGCTCCATCAGCAGCCGCTCGTAGAGATCGCGCATCTGCGCATAACTCGTGAACAGGCAAAAGGCGCGTCCGCGCGTGATCTCGAGCACCCGCCGTATCTGCTTCGCCGCCTCTGCGGCAAAGCTCGGTTCGCGCGGGTCCGGCATCTCCTGCGGCAGATAGAGCAGCGCCTGCTCCGGATAGCGGAAGTGCGATGGCACCACCAGTTCCTTGGCGTCCTCCATGCCCAGCCGCTTGCGAATATGCCCAAAGCCCCCCGCCACCGTCAGCGTCGCCGAGGTCAACACTACCGACGAATAGCTCTCAAACAGCAGCTCCTGCATCAACCCGGAGACATCGATGGGCGTCGCCTGCAGATAGGTATTCCTCACCCCGCCACGCAGCGGGCCGCTGGCCCGCCGCTCCAGCCAGAAGACAGTGTTCTTCGACTCCGCCTCCATCAAAAACTTCAGGTGCTCGCGAATATCGGCAACGCGCTTGCGCAATCCCGGGGTCTCATCCACGCCGCGCACCTGCTCCAGTTCGCCTTCCAGGCGATGCAGCGCATTCATCAGCCCCAGATAGATATCGCCAAAGCTCTCCAGAAACTCCTCGCGTTGCGAGAACACCGCGCGGCCTTCAAAGTCCTGCGGCAGCGCGCCAAAGAACATCCGCGCCCGCTCGCGCACCGTCTGGCCGGCGCTCATCACGCTCGTCGCAATCGTGATCTTCGTCCGCAACATCGTTTCCAGATCGCGCACCAGCTCTTCGAATCGGATATTGCTCAGGCTCACGCCGAAATAATTCGACGCCACGTCTTCCAGCTCATGCGCCTCATCGAAGATCACCACCGCCGCCTCCGGCAAAATGCCCGCATCTGGCGCGGTGCGCGCCTGCAGCTTGATGCCGAGATCGGCAAAAAACAAATGGTGATTCACGATCACAATGTCGCTTTCGAGCGCCTTGCGCCGCATTTCCGTGATGAAGCAGCGCTCCCAGTCCGGACAGCTCTGGCCCAGGCAGTGCTCCGTGCGCGCGTCCAGCTTCTGCCACAGCGGACTCGACTCCGGCAACCCCACAATCTCCACGCGGTCGCCCGTCTCCGTCGTCTTCTCCCACTCGGCAATCTTGTGGAACCGATCGATCTCCTCGAGGCCGTTCAGGATCGGCTGATCGCGCAACGCATACAGCTTGTGGCGGCACAAATAATTCGCGCGCCCCTTCATGTAGCACACGCGCAAAGGCCCCAGCAGCGACTCCAGGAACGGCACATCCTTGAAGAAAAGCTGCTCCTGCAGATTTTTCGTGCCGGTCGAGATAATCACCCGTTGGCCGGTGCGCAGCGCCGGCAGCAGATACGCCAGCGTCTTACCCGTGCCCGTCCCCGCTTCGACGATCAGGTGGTGATGCTGAGTCAGCGCACGCTCCACGGCTTGAGCCATCTCCAGTTGTCCGCGGCGAAATTCATAGGGCAGGCTCGAGCGCGCAAGCACTCCCCCAGGCGCGAAGAAGTCATACACCTTCGGCAGACTGGGCGCGAGTTGGCTGGTGGAGGACACTGCGGGATGGGCCTGTGGTCGCTCTCCCTATAATAGACAGGGCGCAGCGGAGCCACCGCCAACCGCGCTCAGGAAGAAGCTGCCCCTTTGCCATCGAAAAAGTCCCAGAAGCAGCAAGCCACGCGCGAACGCTCTGCCCGCAACAAGGGCCGCCGCGAGGCCAACGAAGCTCGCCTGAAGGCAAAGCGGCAGCGCGCCTCCGAGCTCGGCTCGCGTTCCCGCAAGGCCGTCGACACCGAGGCGAAAGCGAAACGCGCAAAGCAGACGCCCCTGACGCCGCGCCAGCGCGAGGCCGCCCGCGCCGCCGCACGCCGCATCGAGCCCTCCTCCGCCGACCTCGACGCTGCGAGTAACCGGGCTCAGTTCAGCCTTGACCAACGCATCGACCAGCACCTCGAGTCCGGCCCTTCGCGCGCCATCTTCGCCAATCAATCCCGGACATCGGCCGCCGATCTTCCCGTCTTCGCCATCTGCGGCCGTCCCAACGTCGGCAAATCCACGCTCTTCAACCGGCTCACCGGCAGCCGCCGCTCTATCGTCGGCGATGAGCCCGGTATCACCCGCGATCGCATCTACGGCGACGTCGAATGGACTGGCCGCAGCGCGCGCCTCATTGACACCGGCGGCATCCTTCCGAACGACGCCGATCTCATCCCCGCCGAAATTTTCCGCCAGGCCCGCACCGCCTTCGACGAAGCGCAACTCATCATCATGGTCATCGACGGCCGCACCGAGCTCGCCGCGCCGGACATGGAGCTCGCCCGCCTGCTCATCCGGTCCGGTAAGCCCATCTTCCTCGCGGTTAACAAAATCGATACCGATCAGCTCCTCCCGCAGGCGGAAAACTTCCGCCGCCTTGGCGTGCAGGCACTCTTTCCTATCTCTGCCGAGCATGGCTCCGGCATCGGCGATCTCCTCGACGCCGTCTTCGACACACTTCACTTCCCCGCGCAGGACCACGAAGAAATTCCCGCTGAAGCCGCCAGGCAGATCGAAGAACAAATCCAATCACATCACCGCACCCACGGCGAATACGAGCAGCGCGAAACCTCCATCGCGATCATCGGCCGCCCCAACGTCGGCAAGTCCACCTTGCTGAACGCGCTCACCAACTCCTCGCGCGCTATCGTCTCGCCCATTGCCGGCACCACGCGCGACGCCGTCGACGAAGTCGTCGAGCACGATGGCGCTCAATATCGCTTCGTTGATACCGCAGGCATTCGCCGCAAAGGCAAGACCCATCTGATGGCGGAAAAGCTCTCCGTCATCATGGCGCGCCGTCACCTCGAAGCCGCCGACGTCGCGCTGCTCATCATCGACGCCACCGAGGGCGTGACTTCCACCGATGCCACTATCGGCGGCTATGCGCACGAAAGCGGCCGGTCCGTCATCATCGTTGTGAACAAATGGGATCTCGTCACCACCGCGCGCACCGATGGCAAGCCGCCGGCGGACCGCAACATCTTCGAAGAACAGGTGCGCCGTGTGCTCAAGTACCTCGACTATGCGCCCATCGTGTTTCTCTCCGCCGCGCACCGCACCAATCTGCATCGTCTGTATGAGGCCATCACGCTCGTCGCCACGGAGCGGCGCAAGCGCGTCTCCACCGGACAAATGAACCGCTTCCTGGAACGCGTCGACTTCCAGCGCGCCACTGTGCCTGCGTCAAAAAAGATCCGCATTTATTACATGACGCAGGCCGCGGTCGCGCCCCCCACCTTCGTCCTCTTCACGGATCGCCAGGTGCGCCTGCACTTCTCCTACGAGCGGTTCCTCGAAAACCAGATCCGTGACGCCTTCGGTTTCGCCGGCTCCCCCATCTGGTTCAAGGTCCGGGCCCGCAACGCACGCAAAGCCGAACGCGGTTAGTATCCAGCAAAGTCAGGCACACAAACAAAAGGCAGCCGATGTAACCGGCTGCCCTTCCATTCTTGTTCCGGTCCGCTAGGGCAGCAGCCCAAACACATCCACACCGCTCTGCGTCCCGATATACACGTGACCGTTAGCCACCAGCGGAATCGCGTGCTTGCCGGTCGAGCCCACGGCATCGCGCGTTGCATTCGTCGCAGTGCTGTAAAGTTCCGTCGCCAGGTTGGTTGCGTCATACGCGTACAGCGCCGCTCCACCCTGCGCCGTTGTGTCGAGAGCCCACAAGATCGCCGCGCTGGTCCCGTTGGCGCTGATCACGGGCGTCGCGCCCGCGGCGCCCAGCGTATTCGCCGACTCGCTCGTCAGCTTCACCCCCGATCCGCTCAGGCTGAACGCCTTCAGTCCATCACCGGAGCCGCCGTAGTAAAACGTCCCGTTGAATACTGCAGGCGACGCGGTCACGCCGTTTGGCAGCGCTGCCGTCTGTGTCAGGAGGTTATGGTCTTTCGTGCCGTCGTACTCGCCAAGCGGCGTACCGCTGCCGGACATCAGATAGATGTTTCCGTCCTTTCCGGCGCCAATAACCACCGGTATGGTCGTGCCACCGGGAACGCCGGTCAGGGAGAGCTGCATCAACGCTATGCCGCCAGAACCCTGGTCCTGATAGTTCGCTGCCCCCGGCAGGCCGTTCAGCGGTTCGAAGTAGTCGGAGACCTGCAACACACCATTCGGCGCCTGGATCTTCAAATAGCCGTTACCATAATCGCCATTCGCCGGTTTTTTATTCGTATCCAACGTAGTATCGAATGTGCCTGTCGACGTGCTCAGGAACAGATTGCCGTTCGCGTCTGCGGCCGGCCCTGCGCCGCTCATCCAGATGCCGCCGCCGCTGCCGTTCGGCGTCACGTTCAGCACCGATAGTTGCGTCAGCCTGCCCTCATCGTAGGCCATCACCCAGCCGTCGTAGTCGAAGGAAGTCTGCTGGCACGGCGCCGCCCAGGACAGATAGACAATCCCGTTTTGCACCAGCAGCGCCGCGCGCTCGACGAAGATGCCGGGGTCAAAGGTGTTTGTTGCCCCTGCATTCGCCGGATACGTCGCGGCTATCTCCATCGGGCTGCCGCTCAACTCGGCGCCGGTCCTCAGGTCCAGTGCGTGCAGCCGCTGGTGATACTTGCCGCTGCTGTCCTTCGACTTCGCGACGAAGTAGATCGCTCCATCCGGGCCAAAGTTGCGGTCGATGACTGGCGTCGATGTGATGCCCACCTTCGAAGAAAGCTCACTGCAGCCCTGGTTATCGGCAGCCGTCTCCGATCCGTCCTGTGGTAGTGCGGATGTTTGCCAGAGAGCAGTGTGGCTGCTCGCATCCAACGCGTATACCGTGTCGTTTTCCGTCGCCACAAACACCACGTTGTGCGTCTGGGTGCCGATCGTCAGGCCAGCCAGATACAACGGCTGCGCATCCACCGCGCCGTCGGTCGGCACAATGCCCTGTTTGCCGAAGCTGGCCGAGGTCACATTCGCTGGCGTCAGCGTGGTTTCGCTGGCAATCAGACCGCTTCGCGCGATGTCGTTGTGCCACATCGGCACATCCAGCCCGTTGTTGGTCGGATTCACCACTGTCAGGCTCAGGTCTGCGCTGCCGTTCACCGAGTTCACCTGGCCCAGGAACGTCACCGTCGATGTTCCCGGCGTCGCCGCAGCGCCCGCCACCAAAGTAAAGGTCTGCGGAACGCCAGGAGTCGCCACCGCCGTCGATGGAGTCGCCGTAACCCCAGTCGGCAGATTCTGTAGCGAGACATTTATCGGCCCCGCATAGCCGGGCGTCGCCGTTGCCGTCACGACAACTGTGCCCACCGAGCCTACCGCGATCGTCTCGCTGGTGGGTAAGAGCGCCACGTCAACGAAGTCCGCCGGCGGCGGCGTGCTCACCGTCAGCGCGACTGTCGCCGCATGCGTCAGTACCCCCGATGTTCCGGTAATCGTCACGTTCGTGCTGCCGAGCGGAGCAGTCGCATCTGCGACAAATACCACCGGCTCCATCCAACCCGCCTGGAGCGTCCCGCTCGGCGGTATCACCGTTACGCCCGCAGGCAAGCCGCTCACCGTGAAGGCCACGTCGTCTGAAAATCCATTGCTGCCCGTCACCGCGACCTGCACTTCCCCACTCTGCGCGCCCTGCGCCACCGTCACTGTGTCCGGTGTCGCGGTAATCGCGAAATCAGGCCCGTTCGGTGTGACTGCGCCTACTGTTAACTGAATCGTCGCGGTGTGCGATAGTGTTCCCGAAGTGCCGACAAAGCTCACCTGCACCGCTGTAGCGGTCGCCGGAGCATCGCTCGCCGCCATCAGCGTGATCGCCACCGGATTATTCGGAGTCACCGAGATCGTCGCGGGCGATACAGTTACGCCCGTCGGAAGATCCTTCACCGCCACGGCAATCGTGCCGCTGAAGCTGCTAGTCGCGGTGCTGCTCAGCGTCAAGCGACCCGTCGCACCTGGAATCAGCGACAATGAGCCGGGTGCGGCTGCCAGTGTAAAGTCTCCATTCGATGCGGCCGCGGTCACGGTCAGCGCAACCGAAGCACTTGCAGTCAGAGTTCCCGACGCGCCATTCACCTTCACTGTCGTCGCGCCCAGCGCGGCATCCGCTGCTGCGCTCAGCGTGAATGTCGTGCTCGACCCCACTGTCACTGCGCTAGTCGCCGGGGAGACCGTCACGCCTGCAGAAAGCCCGCTCACGGAAACCTGCACCGAACCCACAAAGCCATTCGCCGCAGCGGGCGTCACCGTAAATGTCCGGCTCTGCCCCTGGGCGATCGTCACCGCCGTATCGGCGCTTAGCGAAAAGCTGCCGCCGTCCTTTGAGCCACCCTGGTTCGAACCGCTCGTAGTAGAGCCGCAGCCGGCCACCAGCGCAACCAGGCACAAAAACAAGAGGCAGATTAGGGAAAATCTCGCGTGACGCATGCAACTCCTGATGCGGGCACGCTTGCCTTCTCGCATGCTGCATGCGGCGGCCCATTCGCTCGGCCATCGTAGCAATGCAAGTTACCTAAATAATATGACCCGTCACGGACGCGACCTTGACACTTTGGTGGGATCACGACGACATGCTCTTCAGACTGCGACTGCCGTCGCCTGCTCGGACCACCAGGCGTCGAACGCCGCCAGTGCCCGCTCACACTGCAGCTTGTGGCGCTCGCGTTTATCGCGAATCCTTCGCCGCGTCTCTTCTTCCAGCGTCTCCAGCAAGTCGAAGGTGATATTCGCCGGCTGGAAATGCTTCAATTCTGCGCGCGTAATGTAATTCACCAACGATCCCAGCGCCGTCCCACGCGGCACCGGCTTCACCGGCAAGCCCTGCGCGCGCCGCGCCGCATAGAGCCCCGCCAGCATTCCCGTCGCCATCGACTCCGTATAGCCCTCCACGCCCGAGATCTGTCCCGCAAACAGCAGCCATGGATGCTCGCGCATCGCCAGTGTGGCATCCAGCAGCCGCGGCGACTCTATATAGGTATTCCGATGAATCTGCCCATAGCGCAGGAAGCTCGCATTCTCCAGCCCCGGAATCAGCCGCAGCACGCGCGCCTGCTCGCCATACTTCAGGTGGTTCTGAAAGCCCACGAGGTTGTAGGAGTCCGCGCGCAGATTCTCGCAGCGCAATTGCACGACCGCGTGCGGTGTCTTGCCCGTCCGCGGATCGCGCAAGCCCACCGGCTTCATCGGCCCAAAGCGCAGCGTGTCCCGGCCCCGCCGTGCCAGCTCTTCAATCGGCAGACAGCCCTCGAAGTACTGCAACTGCTCCCATTCCTTCGCCTCCACACCCTCCGCCGTCACCAGCGCATCATAGAAGCGGTCATACTCTTCCTTGTTCATCGGGCAATTGATGTAGTCCGCCGTGCCCTTGTCCCAGCGAGCCGCCATGTACACTCGCTCGCGGTCGATCGTCTCCGCATCCACAATCGGCGAAATCGAATCGAAAAACGCCAGGTGTTCCTGTCCGGCGAGCCGCGCAATCTCGCTCGACAACGCAGGCGAGGTCAGCGGCCCGCTTGCGACTATGCTCAATCCATCGAAATCATCCAGCCGCGTCACCTCTTCCCGCACCACCGTGATCCGCGGCTCGCGCGCGATCGCCTCGCCAATCCTCCGCGAAAACTCCGCGCGATCTACCGCCAGCGCGTGGCCCGCGGGCACAGCGCATTCATCCGCCAGCCGCAGCAGCACCGACCCTGCCCGCCGCATCTCCTGCTTCAGCAGCCAGGGCGCCGTATGCTCGCTCTCCGACTTCAACGAGTTGGAGCACACCAGCTCCCCAAAATCCGCCGTCTGATGCGCAGGCGTCTGCCGCACCGGCCGCATCTCGTACAGCAGCACCTCGCAACCCTGCGCCGCCGCCATCAACGCCGCCTCCGGCCCCGCCAGCCCGCCACCAATCACTCGTATCCGCATAGCTCTATTGTCAACGCAGAGAGGGCACGCCGGCCAAAGAGGCGGGGTCAAACACTCGTGTTGCTCACTCGCCCCTTTGGCGCGCGGGATGCTTCGCTGATCGCAGCGTCCAGCCGCGCCCCAAGCTCCTCGAAGGCCGGCGTCGGTCCTATCCATCGCAATTGATCGACATTGTCGAACAGCGCGATATCCGTTCGCAGCGTGGCCAGCGTCCGAAAGAGTCGCGCCAGTTCGCCATCCCGCGAAAGCGTTGCTGCAAGCGTGCTCGCGCTGGTCGCATTCACCCGCCAGTCGCGATAGTCCGGCGGAATGGATTCCAGATGGCTAAATTTCGCAAGAACTGCAGCCGATGACTTCGCACCCCAGCCCCGCAGTCCGGGGTAGCCATCCGCTGCGTCGCCGACCAGCGCCAGGTAATCCGGAATCGACACCGGCGGCACACCGAACTTTCGGATAACTCCGGCTTCATCGCAAATCTCGCGCGTCCGCCGGTTCAGTTGCACGATCCGCGTACCACGAACGCACTGCGCCAGATCTTTGTCCGGCGTACAAACAATCACGCGGTCAACGCGCGGATCGAGCGCTGCTGCCTGCGCCCCAGCCGCCAGCGCATCGTCCGCCTCGAACTCCACCATCGGCCATACAACGATGCCCGCTGCCGCAAGCACCTCCTCGAGCAGTGGAAACTGCGCCAGCAGCTGCGGCTCGACACCTTCGCTCGTTTTGTAACCGGGCCAGAGCCGATTGCGGAATGACTCGATGACGTGATCTGTAGCAACCGCGAGGTGTGTAGCACCCTCCTTGATCATCCCCAGTACCGATGCCAGCACACCCCGGACGGCCGCAACCTCCTGTCCCCCTGCATCCCGCGCAGATGGCAAGGCATAGTAGTGCCGGAACAACTCGTACGTGCCGTCAACCAGAAAGATGTCCAAGATGCATCCCCGCAATCACCCTACAGACTGAGCCAGCCACCCTTCAACCGCCGGGTACCCCGGCATCTCGAAGAGATGTGAGACCCAGCCAATTTGCCCAGCGAGCCGAACGTGAGCGACCGAAGGAAGCGACCACAGCGCGCGCGCCGCAGGCGCCTCTGCCTGCATGGCAAATGCCCAGCACCGGCGAGCACCGTGGTAGCCTGACACTCCCGTGTCCGCTTCTACTTTCGATCTCGCCTCCGCGGCGTTCACCGAGATGGTGCGCCAGGGTTTTCATCCCGACTTTCCACCCGGCACCCAGGAGCAACTCGCCAGCATTCGCAGCGCCGGAGCTCCGGCGATGGCAGAGAATGTGCGGGATCTACGCAGCCTCCTCTGGTCTTCCATCGACAACGACACCTCGCGCGATCTCGATCAGATAGAGTGGGCAGAGCGCGTGCCCGCCGGCATCCGTGTGCGCATTGGCGTGGCAGACGTCTCCGCATCCGTCGCGAAGAACACGCCCATCGATCAGCACGCCGCGGCTCAGACCAAAACCGTCTACACCGCCACCCGCAATTTCCCCATGCTTCCCAACGAGCTCTCCACCGATCTCACGTCGCTGAATGAGGGCGAAGACCGCGCCGCGATCGTCACCGAGTTCGTTGTGGAAGCGGAAGGCGCATTGCAGCAGCAGGCTATCTATCGCGCCCTAGTTCACAACCGCGCGCAACTGGCATACAGCAAGGTCGGCCCGTGGCTCGAACGCACCGCCGATGCAGACGCAAAAATCGCAGCCTCGCCGGAGTTGCAGGCACAATTACGTCTGCAGGACGAGGCCGCGCACGCGATCCGCGCAGGCCGGATCAGAGAGGGCGCGCTCGACTTCCGCCGCGTCGAGGCCGATCCCGTTGTCGTCGATGGCCAGGTACACGAGATTCGGGCCATTCAGCGCAATCGCGCGACCGACCTGATCGAAGACTTCATGATCGCGGCCAACGAGACCATGGCAGAGTTGCTCCACGCCGCGGGCCGGTCCTGCATCCGCCGCGTGGTGCGCTCGCCGGAACGCTGGTCGCGCATTGTCGAACTGGTCGGCCGCTACGGAACCACCCTGCCTGCCGAGGCTGATTCAGCTGCGTTGAGCGAATTTCTTCACAAGGAGTTTCAAGCCGACGCCGTGCACTATCCGGATATCGCCCTTGCCATCATCAAGCTGATGGGTGCAGGCGAGTACGTCGTTTCCAAAGGAACCGAGACCGAGCCCCTCGGCCACTTCGCGCTGGCCGCGCGAGACTACACCCACTCCACCGCGCCCAACCGCCGCTTCGCCGATCTCGTCAACCAGCGGCTGGTCAAAGCAATGCTCGACAATCAGCCGTCCCCCTACACCGACACGGAGCTCGCCGACATCGCCATGCACTGCAACCTGCAGGAATCTGCCGGCCAAAAGGTAGAGCGCGCCATGCGCAAGCGGGCCGCGGCCGTCGCCCTCTCCGGCAGCATCGGCAAAGTCTTCCAGGGCGTGATTACCGGAGCAAGCGAGAAAGGCGTCTATGTCCGCGTCTTCCAGCCTCCGGTCGAAGGCAGAGTGGTTCACGGCGAACACGGTCTGGAAGTGGGTGACACTGTCACCGTCACCCTGCTCCACACCGACCCGCAACGCGCCTTTATCGACTTCGGGATCGCGTGAGCGGATATCGCGATATCCCAGGTCGGATGCTTCCCATCCGTAAGGAGGGTAGTTCCAGCAACCAGGCGATTCCATGACCGCCTCCAACGTCTTTTTGGCGATTCCCTGCATCAGAGTGCAATGGGAATGACCGAATCGCTCTCGCCTCGCTCCAACGGCGCACGCTCCCGCGCCGTCGTCTGCCTTTCCGGCGGCATGGACTCCTCTGTCTGCGCCGCCATCGCCGCGCGCGAACACGAGACCTACGCCCTCCACTTCAGCTACGGCCAGCGCACCGAACAGAAGGAGCTGCAGTCCGCCCGGGCGATCGCCAGCGATCTCCAGCTCGCGCAATTCCTCCCGCTGAGCATCGACATCTTCCGCCTCATCGGTGGCTCCGCTCTCACGGATGAGAACATCGCAGTGCCCGATGCTCCCGGAGACGAGAACGCTATCGGCGCCGCCATTCCCGTCACCTACGTGCCCTTCCGTAACGCGCACTTCCTCTCCGCCGCCGTCAGTTGGGCGGAGGTGCTGCGGGCCCAGGCCGTCTACATCGGTGCCGTCGAGCAGGACAGCTCCGGCTATCCCGACTGCCGGCCCGCCTATTACCAAGCCTTTCAGCAGCTCATCCGCAGCGGCACACGGGATGGTTCCATCCGTGTGGAAACGCCTCTTATCTCTATGCGCAAGCATGAGATAGTCCGCCGTGGCCTTGAACTCTCCGCGCCCTTCCATGTAACGTGGTCGTGCTACACAGGCAATCAGGCCGCCTGCGGCACATGCGAGAGTTGCATCCTGCGGCTTCGCGCCTTCGCCGAAGCAGGAGTTGACGACCCCATTCCCTACGCAACCGACTGGAAACATACGGCCAACGCCCCAAAAGAATCCAAGCAATGAAGAGGAGAGAACGAGTATGACAAACAAACTTTGGTTGGCCACGGCCCTGATCACGCCTCTGGCGGCATTCGGCCAGGCAGGAAGCACCGGCTCCATCCACGGTCACGCGCAGGATCCCAGCGGCGTCCCCATGGCGAATGCCCAGGTTCAGATCTCCACCGACGGCAAGACCGCCTTGTACACCTTCAACGCCGACCAGAACGGCGACTACAAGGGTGAGAACATCAAGCCCGGCACCTACGTCCTCACGATGTACATCAAGGGGCCGAACGACGCCAACTACAAGCCGGTCGACCGCTTCGAGAACGTCAAGATCGAAGCCGGCCAAAACGTCGCTCAGGACTTCGACCTCTCCCGCCCCGAGTACGTCAAGAAGCTTTCGCCCGAGGAGCAAAAGCAGCTTGCCGAAGCCAAGGCGAAGAACGCCGGCATCATGAAAGAAAACGCGCAGGTAAAGAACCTGAACGGCGACCTCGCGACCGCTCGCCAGGACATCAAGGACAAGAAGTTTGACGATGCCGCAACCCTGATGCAGAAGGACACCTCGGCCAAGCCGGATGCCGCCGTCCTGTGGGTTGAGCTGGCCATCGCGCAGAATGGCCAGAAAAAGTACGACGACGCCATCACCTCCGCCAAGAAGGCGATCGAGACCAACGCCGCCTCGAAGAAGCCCAGCCCGGAGCTTGAAGGCGCCGCCCAAAACACACTCGGTGAAGCCTACGCCGCAACCAACAAGATTTCCGACTCCACCGCCGCCTATGATGCCGCCGCCAAGGCGCAGCCTTCCCAGGCCGGCATGTTCTACTCCAATGAAGCCATCGTGCTTGCCAAATCCGGCGGCAACGCTGATGCCGTCGCGGCAGCAGCCGACAAAGCCATCGCCGCCGATCCCAGCAAGCCCGTCCCCTACTACCTCAAAGGCCAGGCCCTCATCGCCAAAGCGACCGTCGATCCCAAGACCAACAGGATCGTCGCGCCCCCGGGCTGCGAAGAGGCCTATGAGAAATATCTCCAGCTCGATCCCAACGGCCCCATGGCCGCGGACGCGAAAAACATCCTCACCCAGATCGGCAGCAAGCAGGCCAAGAGCTACAAGGCCAAGTAGCCCGCAGAGAAATCAGCTGGCTAAATCATTGAGAGCGGCGCCGCCACAAAGCGGCGCCGTTTCAATCTGCGATGACACCCCCCAGGGTGGGTCATCCGGCCCGAGCCCGAACATCACCCGCAATCCGGAACGCCCCATCCTGACCCGAGCAGTGCGAACGGGGCAGTATTCCCCAGGAAGTGGACCACCTGTTGTCGGACCGTCTGTGGGCACACGCATACCAGTTTCCGCCGGAGTTTCATATAACGTTCGTCTAAATAAGGGAAGTTGCTAATGCTTAAGGTTATGGGATGGTGCTGTGTAGTAATTGTCGGGGTGCTAATGAGCATCAACGCCACCTATATGTTGGTTTCCCCACGGGCGTGGTTTCGTCTGCCACGTTGGATAGGAACGCATGGCACTATGACTGAGGCGAAATACGCAAGCGGTTTTGGAGCTGTACAAGTCCGCCTAACTGGCGCACTGTTGCTCGGCGTGCTCGCATGGGTACTCTACGACTCGTTCATCAAGCATGCATAGCCCGCTTGATACGCTGGCGAACTTGATAAATGGCGGTTTCGCTACCAAAGACATCCTCTCGCCGGGATCCGCAAACACTGGGAAGAGCGCGACTGAGATCGCCAGATGCGCTGCAAAGGTGGCAATTCGCTGTCGTTGGCGGTCCGAATTCACCTTTCCTTCTCGACAAGCGCAAAATAAGAGCCGCAGTGAACACCATCCTCACCTACGCTGAAGCCGCCACCCTCGTCCTTGCAGAAGCCCAGCGCCTCGCCTCTGCGAGAATGCGTACCGAGCGCCTTCCACTCCTCGAAGCACTCCACCGCGTCCTCGCAGGTCCCATCGGTGCCGACCGCGACCTCCCGCCCTTTCATCGTTCCACC
>DASUWP010000258.1:0-8423 GCA_036378335.1 Acidobacteriaceae bacterium
CCTCCGCGCAGGATGAGGTGGCAGTCCGGGTTGCCGGCGGTGCCGAAGATGGCAGTCTGACCGTCCTTCGTGTGGCCGAGAAAGGTGTGCGGCTGGCGCGCGGAGAGGATGGCTTCGATGGCGATGCCGGCATCGCCCGACGTGCCGTTCTTGAAGCCGACCGGGCAGGAGAGACCGCTGACCAGTTGGCGGTGGAGCTGGCTTTCCGTGGTGCGCGCGCCGATGGCACCCCAGCTGACGAGCGCGGCCAGATATTGCGGCGTGATCAGGTCGAGGAACTCGCTCCCCGCGGGGACACTCATCTCGGCAAGGTCGAGCAGAAGATTGCGGGCCATGCGCAGGCCGTCGTTGATGCGATGGGATTCGTCGAGATGCGGATCGTTGATCAGGCCCTTCCAGCCGATGGTAGTGCGCGGCTTTTCAAAGTAGACGCGCATCACGATGAGGAGATCCTGCGCAAGCTCGGCGGCGAGCGGCTTAAGCAGGCGCGCATATTCGAGCGCCGCATCGGTGTCATGGATGGAGCAGGGGCCAACCACAACGAGCAGCCGGCGATCCGCGAGATGGAGAATTTTGAGGATCTGCTGTCGCGTCTGATAGACGAGGTCGGCAGCGGCATCGGTGACGGGGCGCTCGGCTTCAAGGGTAAGCGGCGGGTCCACGACATTGGCGGACCGTATGCGGAGATCGTCAATTGCGTGTTGCATGGGGATGACAGGGCTGGGCATAGTGAACGTTCTCTTGATTGTATCCGGCGGCGGGGCTCGGATCGGGTAGGCTGTCGATCATGAACGCGAACAGCCAGAAGACCAAGGCAAGCACCAGGGCGAAGGCCAAGGCGAACGTCAGGAGTCAGACGCGAGCAGCCATTGTCTTTTCCATCGCAACCGTGGGTTTGAGTGTTAGCGGGCAGGCGAAGTCCGGGATTTACGGCAACCTGACGCTGGGCGTGAATGGGACTGCTGTAACCGGAGTCTTCTCGGATGCGCGGCCGGGCAATGGCACCGAGGATGCGCCGCAGTTCAGCTGTCTCTTTGTGTTGCGCGGGGAACTCGGGAGTGGAGCGGAGGGTGCGACGAAGGTGACGGTATGGTCGCCGCCGGATTCTGCCACCACCAGCGGCACGCTGACGTTCGAGAAGGACGCGGTGAAGCTGCGGCTCGCGGGCGATCCTCCCGGCTGCGCGGCGACTGGCGACACGTTCGCGTCAAAGCCGTATGAAGAACCATCTGTCAAAGATGGCAAATGGACGTCCGTGCGCCTGGT
The DNA here is from genome assembly GCA_036378335.1 of Acidobacteriaceae bacterium. Classification (GTDB taxonomy): domain Bacteria; phylum Acidobacteriota; class Terriglobia; order Terriglobales; family Acidobacteriaceae; genus KBS-83. The sequence continues at coordinate 1,267 of DASUWP010000258.1, forward strand.
GAGCGCGACAACGGCAGAGGTGCGGCAGGCCCCGGTGAATGGCAGCTCCGCGAAGGCACGGCTGAGCAAGGGCGATGTGGTGGTTGTCTACCGGAGGATTGGTCCATGGCTTGAAGGCGAGGACCTGAATGCGCAGCGCGCGGTGCGCGGCTGGTTGCGCGAGAGCGATCTGGCGCCGGATCAGCCGTAACGATTATCTCCCAGTGGGTTCGAGGAAGTCGACTTTCTCCTGGCTGCCGATCACGACTTTGGTGGCGATGCCGAGGAAGAGTCCGTGCTCGACGACGCCCGTGGTGCGCTTGAAACCTTCCGCGGCTTGCTCCGGCGTCAGGCCGGATTCGATCAGGTTACAGTGCAGGATGTAGTGCTGACCATCGGTGATATATGGCTCGCCGTCATCGTTTCTGCGGAGTTCGGAGGCGAAGCCCTGATCGCGCAGACGGCGCTGGGTGGTCTCCCATCCGAAGGGGACGATCTCCACCGGTACGGTGAACACGGAACCGAGCTTGTCGACGATCTTGCGTGGGTCGACCGCGACCAGCATGCGGCGGCTGGCCATGGCCACAATCTTCTCTCGCAGCAGCGCGCCGCCGTGCCCCTTGATGAGCGCGAGCGTGCCGCGCTGCACTTCATCGGCGCCGTCGATCGTGAGGTCAAGCTGCGGCTGACGGGCGAAGTCGGTGAGCGGGATGCCGAGCGACTCTGCCTGACGGTGCGACTGGATGGATGTGGCGATACCGACAATGCGAAGGCCATCGCGCACGCGGCGGCCGATCTCGTCGATGACCAGCGCTGATGTTGAGCCAGAGCCGAGGCCAACGGCCATACCCTCTTCTATCTGGGCTGCCGCCCATTGCGCGGCGCGGCGCTTTGCTGCCTCTGCGGGATCCTGCGATGCGTTCGGAGTCATGCCCATCCGTGATATCACGCCACTGGCTGAACACTCCAGCGGAGTCTACGGATGCGGTGCCGGCGGCGCACTCTGCGGCTGGCCTGCAGGAGTTTTTCCCTGCGCTGGCTGCTGGTTGTTGGTCGTGATGTCCTGGCCCTGGAAGGTGATCTTGATGGACGATCCAAATCGCTTGTAGTTGCTGTACTTCACAATGGAGCGCAGGTGCACATCTTCCGAGAGGTAGCCTTTGCCACCACCGAAATGCAGGACGCCATCCGCCTTGCTGTAGACAGGGAACCAGAATTGGCCGTCGACCTGCTCGCGATACGTGGTGAATGGCAATGAGAGATCCTCATGACCGGGCCGCAGATCGTCGGGAACATTCTTCGCGCTTACGACGACGATTTGCAGATCGTGCTGGTCGACCCAGATGCGGCCCAGAATGTAGCGCTGGCCCTTCTCCATTTTCTTGGGAGCGACATCGAAGACATAGGTGTCGAGATCGTCGACCTTCTGACGGCCGACGTAGGTGATGTTGTAGAGCGGCAAATCTTCAGTGGTGAGCACGAAGGGCAGGCGGTGCTCGATGTCCGACATGTCGGCGGGCGTCATCATGATGCGCTCTAGAGAACTGGCCGGCGCAAAGGTGACGTGTTCGAGCTTGGCGCCCTTGCCATCGTAGGAGATGTCGGTTACCTGCTGATAGGCGCCATCCGGACGGCCGTCATCGCTGATCGTTTCAATCTTTACGCTGCGCGTGTAGGTGTACTGGTCCATCGCCTGGCGGAACTCGGACTCTTTCGCGGCGAACTTCTGGATGATCTGGTCTGGCGGAATGGAGGGAGTGGATTTGTCGAGTGGGCCATAGCCAGAGTCAGTGGGCTGCAACTGCGTATAGCTGGCCTGCGCATCTAGACGCGGCAGGGGGAAGAGCAGAAGACCGAACAGGCTCAGCGTGAGCAGACGAGAGATCACAGCGAAGGTACCTCTTGATTCGCGGGGCGAAGAAGCTCCCAAACAAATAAGACGTTCCAGAGGCTAAAAGGATACGGCGTGCCCGATCGGCCGCATCTTCCCGGAAACAGCATCAGAATACCAGTGCCGATCAGACTGCGGCGAGGCCACACGGCCTCACGGCTGATCCACTGCAATGCAAACAGAGGGCTGGCGTGCCGATCCTACTGACTCTCAATCCGGGCAGCAATTCGCTGAAGGCAGATGTGGTGGAGGTGCGGCCGGAGCAGCGCTTCGGATGCGAGAGCGAGACCCGCATCGGCGCCATCGTGGAGAACATAGGCAAGCAGGAGTCGGCAAGCTTTTCGCGCATGCAAGGGCGTGAAACGGCTGAATCGCGCGAGGTGGAGGCGAAGAGCTTCACGGATGCGACCGGTGTTTTGCTGGATTGGCTGCGCCAGCAGGCGGGTGAGCACGGCGCCAGGTACGAAGAGGTCGATCTTGCCGCCGTGAGGGTGGTGCATGGTGGCACGCGCTTCGAAAAGCCGGTCATCGTAGACGCATCGGTCGAAAGCGAGATTGAAGCCCTGCAGCGATTTGCTCCACTGCACAACGCGCGGTCGCTGGAGGTTATTCGTGCGCTGCGCAAGCACGCGCCGGAGTTGAAGATTGCCGCGGGCTTCGATACGTCCTTCTATCGCAAGATGCCGGAGGTGGCGTGGCGTTATCCGCTGCCGCCGGAGCTGGCGGACAAGCACGGCATTCGCCGGTATGGATTTCATGGCTTCTCGCATCGCTCGCTGCTGGAGCGCTACGCGCTGGAATCGAATAGACCGCTCGATGAGATACGGCTGATTTCACTACACCTGGAGAGCGGTTGCTCGGCAACGGCGATTCGCGATGGCGTGGCCGTCGATAACTCCATGGGACTGACGCCGCTCGAAGGATTGATGATGGGGACGCGCAGCGGCAGCGTGGATCCGGCAATTGTGCAGGTGCTGATGCAGCAGGCGGAACTCGATGTGGACGGCGCGCTCGAGGTGCTGACCAAGCAGTCCGGGCTGCGGGGCGTTTCGGGCATCTCGCTGGATACGCGTGTGCTGATGAAACAGCTTGGCGTGCCCCGGGCCGCGCTGGCGATGGAGATGTTCTGCTACAGCGTGTCAAAACAGGTGGGCGCCTATCTGGCAACCCTGGGCGGCGCGGAGGCGATTGTGTTCGGCGGCGGCATTGGCGAGGACGAGCCGATGGTGCGGGCGCGGGTATGCCGCACGCTGCGCTGGGCGGGCGCGGAGCTGGACGAAGAGGTGAACAAGCGCAGCATCTTCCAGCCTGGACGCCTGAGCACACCCAATGCCAGGCTGGCCGTGTGGACGCTGCCCGCGGCTGAGGCGGCGCAGATTGCGTTCGAGTGCGCCGCGCTCATTCAGACAGTCTCATTCTAATGCTGACGAACGCGCTCAGCGGACACCGATGACCGCAGTGCCGAAGGGTGGAATCGTCATGTGGTCCATCCGAATCGTCTTGCTTTCGTAACCGTAATTGTTCAGCAGCATCAGACCGACGCCGCCCTGGACCCCTTGCGCCGTCAAATCGTAAGTCACCATTTGCGGCTTATCGCTCATATTCAGTGCCACCAGCACGGAGCGCCCGTTCCCGAGATAGTGGCGCAGGAAGGTGAAGACATTTGGGTCATCCGGATTGATGGTGACGTAGCCGCCGCTCATCAATGCGGGCTCGGTGCGACGCAGCACCAATAGCTGCTTGTAGAAGTTCAGGATCGAGTCGGGCCGCTTCGATTCAACTTCGACGTTGTAGGTGACTGAGCTTGGTGGTATCGGCAACCAGGGCTTTGCTGTCGGCGTTGTGAATCCGGCATTCGGCCGTGCAGGTGTCCACTGCATCGGTGTGCGCTCGCCGTCGCGGCCTTTGTCTTTTGGCCAGCCGGTCACGCCGACCGGGTCGCGCACATCCTCGACGCGTGTTGGCACCGTCGTGCGCATCCCGATCTCCTCGCCGTAGTACATCTGCGGTGTGGCACGCGGCAGCAGCTCGAGTGCAGCCATCAGCTTCGCGATCTCGTCGTTATGCTTGCCGTCCCCGTAGCGGTCCCACTGCCGTGCCTGGTCGTGATTGCTGAAGAAGTACTCTGGCCAGCCATGCGCGGGATTGTTCTCTACGTCATCGAAGAGCTTGCGAAACTTGGTTGCAGAAAGCTCGTTCACATCCGCGATCTGGAAGTCCATCGGCAACTGCACCTCGTCGTTCTGCGTGCCATACATCTTCGACAGCTCAACGATGTTAGGCTCGTCCGCCTCCGAGATTAGTACCGGGTTGCCTGGATAGCTGTCGACAAGCTTCCGCATCTCCTTGAGCACATCGTGTACCTCGGGAAGGTTGTCGGTGTATTTGTGTTCGATGTTCGGATCGCCGAAGGCATTCTTACCCGGCAAAATCGGATCGTCATGCAGATTGGGGTCTTCGAAGAGGCGTGAGATGGCGTCGATGCGGAAGCCGGCGACGCCCTTGTCGAGCCAGAAGCGCAAAACGTCGAACATCGCCTTGCGCACCTCGGGATTGCGCCAATTCAGGTCCGGCTGTTGCACATAGAAATAGTGATAGTAGTACTGCTTTGTTTTCGGATCGTAGGTCCACGCCGAGTGGCCGAACCACGACTGCCAGTTATTCGGTGGGCCGCCGTCCTTGCCATCGCGCCAGATATACCAGTCGCGCTTGGGATTGGTGCGCGACGAGCGTGACTCCAGGAACCACGGATTCTGGTCCGAGGTGTGGTTCATCACCATGTCCATGATGACGCGGATGCCCTGCTGCTTCGCCGCCTTCATCAGGTTGTCGAAGTCGCCCATGGAGCCGTATTGCGGATCGATCGCCTCGTAGTCGGCGATGTCGTAGCCGAAATCGACCTGCGGGGACGGGTACATGGGCGTGATCCAGATGGCATCGATGCCCAGCGATTTCAGATAGCTCAGCCGCTGTGTGATGCCCTTGATGTCACCCAGACCATCGCCGTTCGTGTCCTGAAAGCTGCGCGGGTAGACCTCGTAGATCACCGCATGCTTCCACCACACATCGCCATTTGTCTTGAGAGGCGCCGCCTGGGTTTGCGCTACCGCCGTAGAGGCGCACGCCATCATCACCAGACAGAGCAAGAGCCACAATCTCCGCATGTCGTACCCTCCGAAAACAAACGCCAGCATACGCGAAGTGTGGCGGAGCGGCACAGCCGATTGCTTGACCGTCGCGCATCGCGACCCACACAATGACACCCGTGCATCCGCTGCTGGACCAGACCCGCGAGTTGTTAGCTGCGCCGTTGGCCGGCCGCTCCGCTGAGCAGGTTAGCCGTCACCCTGGCGGCGATCCGGCGCGGTGGAGCGCGCAGCAGGTGATTGAGCACCTCTCGGCTACCTGGCGCTCCACTGCCAATGGGATTGAGGATCGCCTGCAAAAGAACAGGCCGCTGCGCACCCGTGCGACGCTGGCTCAACGTTGCAAGCAGCTCGCTGTTTGCAAATGCGGCTTCTTGCCGAGGCGCCGCAAGGCGCCACCGGCGGTGCAGCCCAGCGAACACGCTGACCCGCTGAGCGGCGATGAACTGATCGCCCGCTTCAGCGCGACGCTCGCCGCCCTGGACCGGACGCTGAATCGGATTGAACCGCAAGCGAAAGGCGCGCCCGTGCTGACGCACTTTTTGCTGGGGCCGATGAATGTGCGGCAGTGGCGGCGCTTCCATCTCGTGCATGCGCGGCATCATGCAAAGCAGATTGAGCGGGCGATCCAGGGTGACTGACGCCGCAACAAATTATTTGATCTGCCCGAGCAGCAGCTTGCCAATAGTTTGCAACTGCATGTTCGAAGTGCCCTCGTAGATTTTGCCGATCTTCGCATCGCGGTAGAGCTTTTCCACGGGATAGTCCTTCACGAAACCGTAACCACCGAAGATCTCGACCGCTTTGCTCGCTGCGCGCTCCGCTACCTGGGAGGCGAAGTATTTGGCCATTGCCGCCTCTTTCACGAAGTCAAGGCCGGCGTCCTTCAATCGAGCAGCGTTGTAGACCATCAGCCGCGTTGCCTCGATCTCGACCGCCATCTCTGCGAGCTGGAAGAGCACCCCCTGGAACTCCGCGATGGGCTTGCCGAACTGCTTGCGCTCCTTCGCGTAGCGCGCGGCGTGATTCCAGGCGCCCTGCGCCAGGCCGAGCATCTGCGCACCAATGCCGATGCGGCCCTCGTTCAGGGTCTCGATAGCAATCTTGTAGCCTTTGCCCACCTCGCCGAGGACGTTCGCTGCGGGAACCTTGCAGTCGTCGAAGATGAGCTCGCAGGTGGAAGAGGCGCGGATGCCGAGCTTGTCTTCTTTCTTGCCGACAGAGAATCCGGGGAAGTGCTTCTCCACCAGGAACGCGGTGATGCCCTTGTAGCCTGCCTCGCGATCCACGCTGGCGAAGACGATGAACAGGCCGGCCTCCTTCGCGTTGGTGATCCATAGCTTCTGCCCATTCAGCACGTAGTGGTCGCCTTTTCGCTCCGCACGTGTCTCCAGGGCAAAGGCATCGCTGCCGGAGCCGGCCTCGCTCAGCGCATAGGCGCCAACCATCTCGGTTGCGAGCTTCGGCAGATAATGCTTCTTCTGTGCTTCGTTTCCCCAGCGCAGCAGCGCGTTGATGGACAGCGTATTCTGCACATCCACCATCACACCGACCGAGGGATCGACCGCGGAGATCTCTTCCACCGCAAGGATGGCCTCGAAGAACGTGCCTCCTGCGCCGCCGTACTCAACCGGAATTTCAATTCCCATCAAACCGAGATTGAAGAGTTGCGGCAGAAGCGAAGGGTGGAAGTGCTGTTCCTCGTCCATCTTGCGCACCAGCGGACCGATGATTTCGCCCGCGAACTGGCGAACGGTATCGCGGAACATCTGTTCGTCTTCTGAGAGCCGGCTCAGCGGTGCGGCGTGCGCAGATTCGAGGGCAGCGACAGCGGACATATGGAACACCTCACTTCTACATATTGACGTTCGGAGAGGCCTATGTGGTCTCCGTCCAAACGGGAAAGTGTAGCAGGACGAGTTGAACGCGCGCATCGGGTCCGACCAGGACACTTTCCAAACGACCGAAAAAGTTCATTCGCGCAATATCGTCATCTATTCAATGTTCTGCTGGATGGTTTCCGCATCAGTGCCACGGTCAAAAGTGATGCCACCGCCAGGATCATCGATGGCAGGAATCCGTGATGAGGTATATCCAGCACGTTGAGTGCGCCCAGGAGGGTCCGCCTGCATATGCGACCC
>DASUWP010000259.1:0-11114 GCA_036378335.1 Acidobacteriaceae bacterium
CAAAGTGCGAGCGCCACACGCGATCGCTCAAAATCACCTGCAGCCCGTTGCCGGGAATCTCTGCCTTCCCATCGAACTCGCGCCCTAGCTCCGGAGTCAGGCCAAGCACACGAAAATATCCCGACGTGATCCCGATCCCATGCAACCGCACCGGCTCGCCGGAACCGGAGAGTTGCACATCGCCGCGAGTGAAAGCCGCCATGTTCTCGAAGGACTTGCTGCGTGTGCGGAAATCGCGAAAATCAAAAGGATTCAGCGCAAACCGGGGATAATTCGCATTCGACAGAAAAATGCGGACAAGCTTGTCAGGCTGCCGGTACGGCAGCGGCCGGATCAACACGCCGTCGATCACGCTGAAGATCGCGCTGTTCGCCCCGATGCTCAATGCGAGCGTGAGCACAATGACAATCGCAAAGATAGGGTTCGCCCGCAGCTGCCGCATGGCATAGCGCACATCCTGGCGTGCGTTTTCGACAAAGCTCGTCCCGCGCGCCTCGCGGCAATCTTCCTTCACCTGTTCATGGCCGCCGAATGCAAGCCGCGCCCGGCGACGCGCCTCTCCGTCCGGCATGCCGGTGCGCTTGTACTTCTCCACCTGCTGCTCAAAATGAAAACGAAGCTCGTCGTTCAGCTCTGTCTCTTCAGCACTCCTCCGATAAAGCGCCCGCAAACGAAAACGCAAATCGTCCCACATGAATGGACCTCACATACTTTCCAGAACCTGTGCGACCGCTGCCGTCAACTTGCGCCAGCTATCGGTCTCAGCCTCAAGCTGCTTCCGCCCCGCCCGCGTCAGCTCGTAGTACTTCGCGCGCCGATTGTTTTCCGATGTGCCCCACTTCGCCTTGATCCACCCACGCCGCTCCAGCCGGTGCAGCGCGGGATATAACGACCCCTGCTGGATACGCAGCACATCGCTCGACACCTGCTGCACCCGCTCGGAAATCGCCCAGCCATGCTGCGGCTCAAGCGCCAGCGTCCGCAAAATCAGCAGATCCAGCGTGCCCTGCGGAAGATCGATGCGTTCCTGTGTCAATGCCTTACCCTTTCGCTTCTACAGAAGAAATACATCTTTCCTTGTAGAAGTGCAAGGGAAGTGCGCATCGCCCAGTCTCGACGTGTCTCCGCGCCTCCCCTATTCTTAGAACTGACCATGTCCGACAACCAGATCCAGGTCCACCTCCCAGACGGCTCCATCAAACAGCTCCCCGCAGGTTCCACCGCGCGCGATGTCGCGATGTCCATCTCGCCGCGCCTCGCAGCTGCCGCAGTTGTCGCCCGCGTGAGACCCGTGCACGCCACGGCTACTGCGTCCGCTAACGTCCCAGGCGACGAAAAATCGGAACCCGGCGAGCAGGCCATGTACGCCGCACCCGACAACTCCGCCGAGCGCCTCGTCGACCTCCGCGCGCCGCTCACCGAAGACGTCCACCTCCAACTCCTCACCGAAAAAGACGCGGACGCGCTCCCCGTCGTGCGCCACTCCGCTGCGCACGTCATGGCCACTGCCGTGCTTGAGCTCTTCCCCGAAGCCAAGCTCGGCCATGGTCCCGCCACCGAGGCCGGCTTCTTCTATGACTTCTATCGCCCCACGCCCTTCACCACCGACGATCTCTCCGCCATCGAGCTCAAAATGGCCGAAGTCGTCGGCCGCGATGAGCCCTTCGTCCGCGAATACGAGCCGCGCGAGCGGGGCCTCGCTGACTACCGCGCCGAAGGCGATTTCATGAAGGTCCACTTCATCGAGCGCTTCACCAAACCCGGCGACGACATCTCGCTCTATCGCAACGGCACCTTCGTCGACTTCTGCCGCGGCCCCCACGTGCCCTCCACCGGCCGTGTCAAGGCCTTCAAGGTCATGAGCCTTTCCGGTGCCTACTGGCTCGGCGACGAGAAAAACCCGCAGCTCCAGCGCATCTACGGCACGGCGTTTTTCTCGAAGAAAGATCTGGACGAATATCTCGCTCTGCTCGAAGAGGCAAAGCGGCGTGATCACCGGCGGCTCGGAAAAGAGCTCGAGCTGTTCACCAACAATGAGGATGTAGGCGCCGGCCTGCCGCTCTGGCTTCCCAAAGGGGCCACCATTCGCCGTCTCCTCGAGGAGTACATTCTCCAGCTCGAGCGCGAAGATGGCTACGATCACGTCTACTCGCCGGCGCTGGCGAAGGTCGATCTGTATGTTCGTTCCGGCCACTGGGAGCACTACCACGAAGACATGTTTCCTCCCATGGACCTGAAGACCGAGCAGCTGGTTCTCCGGCCCATGAACTGCCCACATCACATCCTGATCTACGAATCGAAGCTCCACAGCTACCGCGACCTGCCGCTCCGACTTGCCGAGCTCGGCACTATGTATCGCTATGAGCGCTCTGGAGCATTGAGCGGGCTCAGCCGTGTGCGCTGCATGACGCTGAACGATGCGCACATCTTCTGCACGCCCGATCAGATCAAGGAAGAGTTCTCCAATGTGATGAGACTGGTCGAGCGGACGTATCGCGATCTGGGCATCATGCGATACAGCTACCGCCTCTCGCTGCGCGACAAGAAAAATAAAGAGAAGTACGTCGACAATGACGAGATGTGGGAGCTCGGCGAGCGCGTGCTCCGCGAAGCACTCGACTCTCTCGGGCTGCCTTACCGGGAAAGCCCCGGCGACGCTGCATTCTACGGGCCCAAACTCGACATCCAGCTTGCCGACGTGATGGGCCACGAGGAGACCTATTCCACCATCCAGGTCGACTTCCATCTGCCCAGCCAGTTCGGCCTTGTCTATACCGCCGCCGACGGCAAGCAGCACAGACCAGTGATGATCCACCGCGCGATCATCAGCACCATGGAGCGCATGGTCTCCTATCTCATCGAGCACTATGCTGGCAATTTCCCGCTCTGGCTCGCGCCCGTGCAGGTCGGCCTCGTCCCCATCGCAGAACGTCACAATGACTATGGCAAAAACATCCAGGCCCAGCTAAGGGCCGCCGGCCTGCGTGTCGAGCTCGACAGCCGCAATGAAAAGATGAACGCTAAGATCCGCGATCTAACCATGCAGAAGATCCCCTACCTCCTCGTCTTCGGTGATAAGGAACAGGAAGCCGGAGCGGTCAGCGTAAGAGTTAGAGGCAAAGGCGATCAGGGATCTGTTCCGCTAGCGGAGTTCATCGCGAAGGCGAAAGGGTTTGTGGAGAGCAAAGCGGCGGAGTTGTCGCTCGAAAACTAAAAGTCATCCGTGCGCCGGCTCGCAGAATCAATAACCGAGACCGCGCGCTTACTAGAGGTGCTCGCATGCAACTCAAGCCCTTCCTGCTCGATGTCTGGCTCGACCAGTACGAACACGGCATAGACTTCAACCTCGCCGCGAGTACCGGACCGGCCTGGACCGTAAACGACATCCTCGCCCTCTCCGATGACGAAACGCGCCATCGCTTCCTGAACCATAAGCTGGCCTACAGCCGTCCCGCCGGCGCTGACAGCCTGCGTCAGGCCGTCGCCGAAATGCAGCGTGTTCCGCTAGAGGCCGTGCAAATCGTGACCGGCGCGTCCGAGGCGCTCCTGGCGCTGATGTGGCTGGCCGCCGAGCCCGGCGCAAACGTGATCCTCCCGCTGCCTGGGTTCACGACCTTCTCGGCGCTCCCGGAATCTCTTGGCTTGGAAACCCGCTTCTATCGCATGTCCCGCGAGAACGGCTTCCGCATCGATCTCGACGAGATCAAGCAGCTTGCTGATTCGAAAACCAAGCTCATCCTGATCAACAGCCCGCACAACCCCACCGGCGCGACTTTCGGCGACGGCGAAATGGAAGCCTTGCACGACTTCGCCGCCGAGCGCAGAATCCAGCTCATCAGTGACGAGGTCTACCACCCGATCTACCACGGAAGGCAAACGAAATCTGCGGCGCGCCTGCCGCACGCCACCGTGATCTCTGACCTTTCGAAGGCATTTTCGATTGCCGGCGTGCGCACCGGCTGGATGATCGAACACGACCCGCAGCGCCGCCAGCAATACTGGACCGCACGCGCTTACTTCTCGATCTCGAACACCAGCACCGGAGAAATTCTTTCGGAGATCGCAATCCGCAAACGCGACGCCGTGCTCGGCAAGACGCAGGAAACCGCCACCCGGAATCTCAAGCTCCTCGAGCGCTTCATGGCGGACCATCGTGACGTTCTCGGCTGGATTCCGCCACAGGGCGGCATGACCGCCTTCCCCTGGTTGGTAAGCGGAGAAAATGCCCGGCCGTTCTGTCAGGCCGCCGCCGAGCATGGAATCCTGCTGGCTCCCGGCGATTGCTTCGATGCGCCCGCACATTTTCGACTCGGCTTTGCCGCTGCCGGAGATAATTTCTCCAACGCTCTAGACCGCTTCGAAGCATTCGTAAAGAGCTGGTCGGCGAAGATGATCACAGCATGACCCTGACCTGCTCCGCGAATCCCTCCCACAATCAGACCCGTCAGGCAAGGCGGTCGACTTATGAGTCACAACCTAGAATGTCATTTGTGAAAACCCGTCGACCTTTGCTTTCTTTTCAATGTCCTCGGGAGTAAGAGGATGGCCAGCCACTTCTTGCTGTTGAGCTTCTGCCAGAACCTTCTTTAAAGCGTCTTCGGACATATTCTGAGTAGGTTCCTGCGAAAAGACATATCCCTGATATTTCTTATGCTTGCCTGCTGCTATGCCTTGCCAGACATCTGTCTTTACTGCTACCGGTACCTTCTCTTCGGATGTCACGATTGAGGTTTTCTCGCTGGCCCCCAGCATACTGATCGAAGCTTTCTCGTTGATAGAAGCTTTCTCATGAGCGGCCTCGCTCGACTTCTTTTGTTCCGCTGATTCAGCAGCATCTCGGATTTCGCTCATCTTCGCTTCCAGGGCCTCGTGCGACTCTGCAACCGGAGCAGCAATCAAATTCCAGTGCGGCCCTCCGACAAGCACCGCATAGTACATCGTTAATGCCTGAGCCTTCGGAACATCGGAATCTATCATCGCCTCATAAAACAACCGGTCAGTTATCTGCCACGAATACTTATGTGTATCGCAACCCACATCGTGAACAACCGCCGCGGCGCGGTATTTGCCATCCCAAGGTCCTCCTATGACTGACCACGCAGCTCGAGGAATAGTTGCACCGTCCGATCTGAACCCCGCAGGCGCTTCGAGTATGTGGCTCTCCCAGTCTGTATAAGAAAAGGCCTCTTGCAGTGTCATATCTCGCCCATTCGCATCGGGTACCAACACAAGTCTGCCGTGAAATACCCCTTTGGGCGCCGTTGGCAGAGGTGTGCTTTGCGGGTGACCTCGGTATGGACTCATGAAGAGCAGCATCAGAATCGCGGCGCGCACGTCCATCTCAAAACCTCATCTACCGGAAGGGCGCGGCGAGTATATCGTAACTGTCTTGAAATTCAACCTTAATTTGGCGATAAGCGACCGTTCAATAAGCATCTGCCATGAGTGGCCCACTCCACGGCAGTGCTGCGGGTCCGTTGCATCGCCGCTACAGAAATTTAGAATCTCCTGCATGACACTAGACCAGCTCCGCGCATCACTCCAACAACCACGCCCGCCGGCGGAGCTGCCATCTCTCCTAGCCGCACTCTGGTGGGAAGCCAAAGGCGACTGGAGCCAGGCGCATGAAATCGCGCAAGCCGTCGACTCAGCAGACGCCGCATGGGTCCACGCATATCTCCACCGCAAGGAAGGCGACACGTCCAACGCGGCGTACTGGTACAACCGGGCCCATCAGCCGCGCTGCGCGCTGTCTCTCGATGCCGAGTGGGAGCAGATAGCCTCCGCCCTGGTGGCGAGAGAAAGCCGCGCGCGGAACTGACAGCGTCGCGGTCGCGAATCGTTTTCAGATTTCTTTCCTGACGTATGCGTAATTTCGCGAGCCTGCTCCGTATACCCTTCGTATGCTGGAATACGACGGGACTTTCGCGGAGGCTGTCACGACCGATACGCAGCGGATTGCACGCGGTCTTCGTCAGAGAGACTTAGCCCTCCTGCACGACCTGGTCGACCAGTATCAGTTCCGTCTCGTCCGCTATCTCATCTACTTACTGGGAAGTCGCGATTCCGTCGACGATCTGGTGCAGGAAACCTGGCTCCACGTTCTGGAGCGCGGTAGCTCCTACAACGGGCGCTCTCGCTTCGAGCCGTGGCTCTTCGCCATCGCGCGCAATCTCACTATCGACCACCTGCGCAAGCGGCGCATCTATAGCCTGGACTCGAATACGGATTCTAGCGGCGGCTCAGAGCGGGATAGCGAACCCGCGATGCCTGTCTCCACCGCTCCGTCGCCATTCGAATCAGCCGCCCGGACGGAGCAGGCACACCGCATTGCGCATACGCTCCAGAGTCTGGAGTCCATCTATCGCGAAGCACTCGTGCTTCGCTTTCAGGAAGAGCTTTCTTTACAGGAGATATCCGCCGTCATGGGTGTACCCCTCACTACCGTATCGTCACGCATCTACCGGGGCCTCGCGATCTTGCGAGCGCAAATGGAGGGAGATGAGTATGCAGGCTGATCTTCACCAGTCGGATCCGCACCAGGCCATGCGCCAGATCATCGACAAATCGCTCGTGGGCGAGGCTTCGCCTCAGGAGCAGCAGGCACTCCGGAAACACCTTCCCGCCTGTCCCGCGTGCCAGAAATACGCGAGCGACAGCCGCCGCGCTATCGCCGCTCTCGGCGGGTTTTCCTTCACCGCGGACCCGGGCCTTCAGGCAAGGGTCCACGCATCGCTCGCGCTGCGCGCACAGCAATTGCAGGCCGCACAGCCCCGCCGCCGGCGCATCGTCGAGGCCAGTATCGTCGCTTTTCTGCTTACTCTCGCCGGATCCTTCGGTGCATGGAACATCGGCAGCCCGCTCGGCGCTCTCCTCCACCTGGAGCCGGCTGAAGCGCAGACCGGCGTTCTCGCCTTGTGGATACTCCCCTCGCTGTGCTTCTCCCTGCTTTTGCCGGTGCTGCTCCTGCTCCGTCCCCGATCGACGAACGCAAAAGGAGGTGTCCTATGAGACTCCATCGATTTTTCAATGTCGTGCCGAGAGCGGTTCGCATCGCTGCTTGCGCGATCGTCTGCTGTGCCGTGCTCATTGGAGTCGTCGTCGGCATCACGCAAGGACGCGTTCAGAATGCCCCACCGCCAGCCCTCGGCGGTCTCTTTGGCATGGGCATGGGCTTGCTCGCTGGCACCTTTGCCGCGCTATGGATTCTCTGTTTGGGGTACGTGTATGCAGACGCACGCCGCCGCGCCATGCCGACCGTCCTCTGGACGCTGCTCGCGGCCCTGGTTCCTAACTTGCTCGGGTTCCTCTTCTACTTCGCACTCCGCAAGCCCATCCTTTCGCAGTGCTCACGGTGTGGGCGGGTAGTGGAAGTCGGGCAACGATTCTGCCCATCGTGTGGTCTCGAGCAATTCTCATCCGCCGAGTCATCCGGCCAGTTCGCGTACGCTTCCACTGCCCCGGTGACGCAAGGGCCCCCAGCCGACTCCGGAGCTGAGACCCCCCATTGAGCAAGTCGAAGCGACCTTCAATTCGGGAATCGGGCACGGGATAACCGCGCAGAATGTGCCGATTCACCCCATCCAATTTGCTAGCCTTGAAATAGGGGTGAATAGAAATAAGCGATTGTTCTGCTGTCCTGCGTGTTAAGTCCTTTGTCAGGACGAATTTAGCAATAACCCCTTTAAATGGACGAATTTAGCCCTCGGGAGAGGCCATAAGCTAGTGTAAAAACAAGAGTTACAGGGCCGGTTCCCGGCATGGGAGGGGGAGGGGTCACCTCCAGTACCGCCCTGAATGTCGCTATAGTCCGCAGTCGCGCGAACGAACCGAAGTCGAATCGTCGGCTATGCTGTCGACTGCCTCACGGCCATGAATGCTGCCGTCACGCTCGCGTAGCTCGCCGCCGCGGCGCTTCGCAAACGTCGCCTGCACTTCGCTTAGGATGGAGAGCGCGATCTGCTCCGGCGTCTCCGCCCCAATGTCCAGCCCCGCCGGCGCATGCAGCTCGGGCGGCATGGCATCTCGCCCCAGCCGCGCCAGCAGATCAAGCGTCCGCCGCCGCGAACCCAGCACCCCCAGGTACCCCAGCGGCCGCCGCAGCAGCGATTCAAGAAAAAAGGTGTCCTGGGCAAAACTGTGGCTCATCACAATCGCCGCCGTCCGCGTATCCAGCCGCAGCCCATCGAAGGCAGCAGCATCTTTCGCGGCCATCACCTGCGCTGCCTCCGGAAAATGCGCGGGCCGCGCAAAGTCCCCACGCTGATCCAGCACGATCACGCTCCAGCCAAGTGCCGCCGCCTGCGTCACCACCGGCTGCGCATCCGTCCCTGCGCCGCATACCAGCAATTGCACCGGCGGCGTTAACGACTCCAGGAAGAGTCGGCATCCGGCAAGCGGGCCTTCTCGCAGCTCCTGGGTGAACGAATACCCGATATTCATGCAGCGCCGCAGTAGCTCCCCAACCTTCGGATACAGTCGCTCCGGACGGGCATTTGTCGTATCCAGCGCAAACCGCTCGCCCACGTGCAGCCCGCACCTCTCCGTTGCGTGCACCAGCACTGCCAAGGCTGACGCCTCGCGGCTCCGGTTCACACGCTCCTGTGCCAGCAGAGGATGCGCCGCATCGGCAACGCCAGGCACAGCAAGGCGCTCCAGCAGCAGATCGATCCCGCCGCCGCAGCCCAGGCCAAAGCCCTCGTTGTCCTCCTGCGTGGATGTGTCAAAGGTCCTGACCACCGCAGGCGATGTGGAGATCCACCAGTGCGCGCGGCGGCACAACTCGCCTTCCAGGCAGCCGCCGCTCACCGCGCCAATCCGCGAGCCATCCGGCAGGATCAGCATCCGCGCCCCCGGCGATCGGTACGACGATCCGCGCGTGCCCACCACCGTCACCAGCACACACACGCCGCCTGCATCCCTCCAGGCAGCCATCATGCGGGCATGCTCCTGCATGGCTATAGTCTACGACTTGGTAATGTGACGTAAGAAGGTATGCAGCTAAGGATATGAAACCTGCAGGGAACGAACGCGTCGCCGGCCTCCTGCTCGCCGCCGGCGCCAGCCAGCGCTTCGGCGCGGATAAGCAATCCACACCCATCCGCGGAGTTCCGCTGCTCACCCGGGCCGCCTGCATGCTGCTCGATGCCGGCTTCGTCATGCCCATCGTCGTGCTTGGCCCGCGCGCCCGAGAGCATCGCCCCCTGCTGCATGGCCTCCCGGTCCAGGTAGTCGAGAATCCGTCCGCGGAAACAGGGATGGCCAGCTCCGTGCTGGCTGCCCTCAACGCCGCCGGCGACCCGGACGCTGTCTGCCTCACCGTCTGCGACCAGCCCGCCGTCACTTCCCGTCACCTCCGCATGTTGGTCGGCGCGTGGCGCAAGACCGGCAACAGCATCGTCGCATCCAGCTATGCCGGCACCCTGGGTGTTCCTGCCCTCTTCGCCGCCAGCCATTTCGCCGAGCTGCGCCAACTCAGTGGCGATCGCGGCGCCGGACCTCTTCTCGCTCGCCACGCCGAATCGGTCTACTCCATTCCCCTGCCCGGCGGTGAACTCGACATCGACACTCCCACAGATATCCAGCGCCTGGAGCGGTAACGACTCGGGCGATCGTCGCGAAATTCATACGTTCGTAACCAATCGCTCCATACACTCAACCCCATGCGCGACGAACCGCTGACCGTCACCGCTGCTCCTGGAAGCGGCGAGGGCATCACCATTCTTGAACTCCGGGGACCCCTCACCCTGCAGAACAGCTTCGAGTTCCAGCACGAGCTCACATTGCACAAGCCTGCGGTGCTCATCATTGATCTGACCCAGTCGCCTTACATGGACTCATCCGGCCTGGGGCTGCTCATGAACTGTTACGTCTCCGCAGAGAAGAATGGCCGCAAGCTGCTGCTGGCCGGCGCCAACGAGCGCATCCATGCGCTGCTCCAGCTGACAAAGGTCCACAACATCCTGAAGAACTACGCCACAGCCGCGGATGCAGAGTCCAGCATCGGCGCCTGATCGTGACGCCCTCAAACCTGCTCAGCCTCTGCCGGTTTGAGCGTGAATTGCACTTCCTTGGTGCCGAGCCGCGGATGCTTCGCACGCAGGGTCAGCGAACCCGGCTGCTCGCCGGCACGAACCCACACCGCCACCGCGCCGCCGATCAGCGTTGCCGGGTTATCTCCAATCAGCGTCCCCGGCCCTTCCAGCTCCAGGGCAATCGCATCGCTCGCGAATGGCCGAATCGCGCCGTACTCGTCATTCATCCGCAACACCACGCGCGTCGTGTCTGCCCCATCCGCGGCTATTTCGGTGTCGTCCGCCTGCATAGCAAGCTGATGGTCGACTCCATCGCCGGAGTAGCGCTTCGAGATCACCTGCTTGCCACCGATATATCCATCGATGCGCAGGTCGCCCCAGTTCTCGCGGATCTTCTCGCCAAAATCCACGTCAAACGGCGCGTACTTCAGGTGAGGGAATTGCGTGCGATCCGGATCGCCCTCGGCCAGCAGGTGCTCGCCCGTACTGCTAACGCTGTAAATCTTCACGTGATCGCAATTCGAGCAGATCAGGCCTTTGGTAAAGCCGATTGACTCATCGTTGCGTGCCCAATGAAACGCGGGCTCCAGCACGATCTCTTCCGCCGGATCACACTGCGATTTGTAGAAGAGTGCTGCAGGCTTCGGTTCGCGGAAGATATCCGCCACACCGTGATAGCAGATACGGTCGCCGGAGCCGAAGTTCGCATGCGTGTTGTAGTCAAAGGCACACCAGCCGATGCCGCCTGCATACTGCGGATCCGACGCCAGCGCATCGTGCACACGCGCGTGACGGATCGTGTGCTCGCGCAGGCGCTCCATGCTGTCGAATGTCTTGCATGGATAGGTGTGTCCCACGAATTCCGTATTCAGATAGCGCGGATGATTAGGCTTCTTCAGCGGCCACCCAAAGTCGTTCATCGTGAACACATCTTCCAGGAACTCCGATTCCTGGAAGTAACGGATGCCCCCCGTCTGCCGCGTCGCATCGAGCTGGTGCGCCAGAGCGTTGGTGCGCGTGTAAAAGTCGTGGTTATCGCGCGACTCATTGATGCGCACTCCCCAGAGCACGATCGATGGA
>DASUWP010000260.1:0-3808 GCA_036378335.1 Acidobacteriaceae bacterium
ACCAATACCGCGACGCAGTAGGCCCATGGAGCAAATTTCTCGGCGTCCTCGAATGCACCGGGCATAGCGCATAGAATCTCGCGGCGCCACCAAGACAGGCGCTCCAATCGCCGGGAGCGCCAGTCCTGTCCATAACCGGACGACACTGCCCATCACCGCACAATGCCGTCCCGATCGTCCCAGACAAACCCCGGAAATCGGCCACTTCTCGGCGGCCCCAAAGTTGCTCCAATCCACGCGAGGGAGAGCATCCATGCAAAGACTCCTCGCCGACCTCCGCTACGCTCTGCGCCAGCTTCGCCGCGGTCCCGGATTCGCCGCCACCGCCATATTCACTCTCGCCCTCGGCGTCGCCGCCAACGTCATCGTCTTCGGCGTCATCGACGCACTCCTCTTTCGCTCCGCATTTCCAGATGGCCACCAGCTCTCCTTCATCCAGCAGCGCGAAGGCACCAACCAATCCTTCCCCGTCTATCGCGATCTGCGCGCCCACAACCGCACCTTCTCCCAGATCGGCGCCTATCGATTTACCGAGGTGGGCCTCGCCACCAACGGCCACCCGCAGCCCCGTTGGGACATGCAGGCCACCGGCAGCTACTTCGACGCGCTCGGCGTCACCCCGCTGCTCGGCCGCTTCTTTCATGACAGCGATGACACCCACGGCGCCAACGGCAGTCCCTACGCCGTGCTCAGCTATGCCACGTGGCAATCCGACTTCGCCGCCGATCCCAACATCGTCGGCCGCACCATCCGCGTATCGCAGCAGCCATTCGTTGTCCTCGGCGTCGCGCGCCCGGGCTTCCACGGTACTGAGCGCTTTCTCGCGCCAGCGATCTGGACTGATATCTGGAACGAGCAGCAGCTCGAAGGCTTTGACTTTCTCCATGAACGGGCAAACCAGGGCACCTGGGTGATGGGTCGCCGCTTCGCCGGTGTCACCGTAGGCCAGGCGCAGGCCGACCTCAACCGCGTCGCGCAGGAGCTGGCCCGGGAGTACCCCAACGACGAGGCAAACCTCACTCTGCGGGTGGCACCGCTAGGCTTCATCGGCGCCCTCTTCGGCGGCCCGCTGCGCAGCTTCCTCGGCGGCCTCATGTTCCTCGCCGCATTGGTGCTGCTTGCCGCGTGCGTCAATCTCGGCGGACTCTACGCCGCTCGCGCGTCCGATCGCACCCGCGAGCTCGCGATCCGCACCGCGCTCGGCGCTACCCGCGCCCGCATTGCGCTTCAGCTTGTTGTTGAATCGCTCGCCGTCTCGCTCATCGGCGGCTCGCTCGGCTTTCTCCTCGCACGCGCTGCGTTGCACAGCCTCAGCGTCTACCGTCCCCCCTTCGATTTCCCCGTAGCCGTCGCGGTCGAACCCGGGCCTGCCGTCTTCCTCTTCGCGCTCGCACTCTCCGTCGCCGCCGGTCTCTTCTGTGCGCTCGCTCCGGCGCGTCAGGCCGCCCGCGCCGACGTGCTCAGCGCCATCAAGGCCTCCGGTTCCACAGCATCCTTCGGCCGCCGTATCGCCTTGCGCGATCTATTGCTCCTGGTTGAAGTCACACTCTGCTGCGTCCTCGTCACCGCCGCCTTCGTCTCCGTGCGCGGTCTCGCGCGCTCGCTCACCGCGCCGCTCGGCTTCCAGGCCGCAAACGTCACCATCGTCTCGCTCGACTTCAACCTCGCCCACTACCACGACGTCACCGCGCTGCCCGCGCAGCGCCGCATCCTCGACGCAGCCCTCGCCCTCCCCGGCGTCTCCAGCGCCGCGCTCTCCAGCAGCGTGCCACTCGACCTCATCGGAAACAGCACCACCGCCATCTATCCCGAGGGCAAAGCCCCGCTTCGTCACCCCGACGCACTCTTCGGCGCGCAGTATTACAGCATCTCGCCCCGCTACTTCGAAACCGCCGGCACCCGCATGCTTGCTGGTCGAGACGTCACCTGGCACGACGACAAGAACGCCCCGCCCGTCGCCATCGTCAACCAGACCTTCGCCCGCCGTCTCTTCCATACGCCCAACGCTCTCGGCCGCGTCTTCCGCGATGGCAGCGGGGCCAACCTCACCATCATCGGCATCGTCGAAGACGGCAAGTACGGCTCACTCACCGAAGAGCCCTCTCCGGCCCTCTTCTACTCCGTGGCGCAAAACCCGGACACCGATACCCACGTCCTCATCCGCACCACCACGCCCGCCACCCTCGCGCGTGGCCGCCTCGCAGCTGCGCTCAGCAGCATCGTCGCCAGTGTCGATCCCAACCTGCCCATCGGCGGCATCGCGCCCTGGCAGCAGATCATCGCGCCTGTCCTGTTTCCCGCGCGCGCCGCCACCATCGCGCTCGGCATCCTCGGCGTGCTCGCACTGGCCCTCGCCATCACCGGCATCTTCGGTCTCGCGTCCTACTCCGTCGCCCGCCGCATGCGCGACTTCGGCATCCGTCTCGCCCTCGGCGCACCGCGTCAGAGCATCCTCCATACCGCAATCGGCCGCGTCGCCATCATCGTCCTCATCGGCTCTTCTCTCGGAATGCTGCTCGGTCTCGCCTCCACCCGCATCCTCGCCGCCATCGTCTACGGCGCCAGCGCCACCGACCCGCTCGTCGTCTGCGCGGTCGTCTTCACCATGCTCGCCACCGGCATCCTCTCCGCCGCACTACCCGCCCGCCGAGCCCTTCACATTGAGCCCGCCTCCCTACTACGCGAAGAATGATGCAGGTCAAATCCATTCCTCTCCCGATGTCATCTTGAGCAAAGCGCAGCCCGGCTGTGCCACGAAACCGCGAGTTTCAGACGTGAAATAACCGGTCCGCCCCAAACACCAGCGCCAGCGTGATCGCAGCAATCGCGATCTCACCCAGCGCCCCAATCGCCAGTGGCCGCCATCCCTGTTTGCCCAGCTCGCGAATATTGGTTCGCAGCCCTACGCCGGCAAACGTCAGCAGAAACGCCCACCGCGACAAATTCCCCAGCGCGGTCAACTGCGGCTTCGTGAACACCGCCACACTCGCCAGCAGCGAGATCAGCAGGAACCCCAACACGAACCGCGGAAACTTCTGCCACAGGAAACGTGCCTTGTTGCCGACACGCTGCGCTTCGCCGCGCGACGACCAATAGAGCGCATACCCCAGCACGACGAAGCCGATCATCGCATTGCGCGTCGTCTTCACCAGCACGGCAAACCGTCCCGCCACATCCGAGTACAGCGCGCCCGCCGCCGTCGCTTCCGCTGTGTTGTCCACCGCGAGCCCCGCCCACAACCCATACGCGTGGTCGCTCAGGTGCAGGCTGTGCGCGATCAATGGAAACGTAAACAGCGACAACGCACCCAGCGCCAGGATCGCCGCAATCGCCGTGGATGATTCCTCCTCATCCGCATCGATCGCGCCCTGCGTCGCAATGATCGCCGAGACGCCGCACACCGCCGACCCCACCGCCAGCAGCGATGTCAGCTTCGGCTTCAGTTTGAAGACGCGCCCCAACACCTGCATCAACGCCAGCGCGCCCGTGATCTCGATCGCCACCAGCCCCAGGCTGATGCCGCCCAGCCGCAGCACATCCCCGAGCAGAAAGCGCGAGCCCAACAGCACGATCCCCACCTTCAGCCAGAAGTCATACGTGGCCACGCCCGCCTCAAAGATCTTCGGCACGCCTATCGTATTCGCCAGCACCAGCCCGATCAGAATCGCCCACAGCACATACTCGATATTCGGCAGCGTTAGGTGATGCGCCTTGCCATAATGCGCGATCGATTGCTCAATCACCTTGCCGCCAAAGCCCACCGCGGCCAGCAGCAACAGCCCCGGCACCAGCCGTAGCAGCCGAAGGG
>DASUWP010000261.1:0-31870 GCA_036378335.1 Acidobacteriaceae bacterium
GAGGCGTGAGTAGCAGGTCGACTTCAGGAGGGCACAGGCATGCCGGAGATTGCGACGCAGAATGAGATTGAATTCCTAAAGCACGTGTACGAGCGATTCAACGCGCGCGATATGGAAGCCGTGCTTTCCGCGATGCACGAAGACGTCACCTGGGCAAATGGCATGGAAGGCGGCCACGTGCACGGCCGTGACGGAGTCCGCAGTTACTGGACACGCCAGTGGGCGATGGTCAATCCGCACGTCGAACCAGTCGGTTTCTCGAAGAGCCCGGAAGACGCGGTCGTCGTGGAGGTTCACCAGGTCGTACATGACCTGAATGGCAAGCTTCTGCTGGATCAAACGGTCGGCCATATCTTCAGGATCGAAGACGGCCTGATCCGCCGTTTCGATATTCGTGGCGCGTAGGACGGGCTCTCTCACTTCCGAACAGCGACGAGGGAAACGCGAAGGCTCTATTTTCCGCCTAGTGTGGGAAGCTGGAATTGAAGGACAGGCTCACCATAGTACCCGGCGCTCGTTCGCGCCTTGAGCATCGGATTGCCCATGCGCACAGTAAGCGCGTGGTACTCGTCCACATGCTTCGATGCAGCCGGATCGAAGGTCAGCGTGTAATAGGCCCTCGCTTCCGCAATACAGCCCGCGATCTCGTCTGCCAGGTTGCCGGGTGCGTCCAGCGCGCGTCCTCCGCTGTGAATGGCGAGCACCGGCAAAGCAAGGTCGCCGGGCCGGACCTGATGCACGGAAGGCACACCTTTCAGAAACGCGCGGTAATGCTGGACGTGCGGTTCGTCTGTCGTCCCCGGATCAATCGGGTAAATGCTGTACAGTGTGACGCGTGCCTCGCGAAGGTCGCCGGAGGAGGAAACGACTCTGTCGAACCACGGCCGGTGATCCCGCTCCGTGAACAAGTAGTGCGAATTTTCGAGCATTGGCCAGCCGTCTCCAATCCAGATCAGGATCGTTCGGCCTGCCCTTTGGTTTTCCGCATCGATGATGTCTTGCAGAGCGTTCAACGACAGCGTCGTGCGATCCCGCTCAGTCTGTTCGGTGAGAAGAATCGAATGCATCGTCGATTCGGCTTTGTTCAGTGCGTCGGCCAGCCGATTCCCATCCTTCGTCGGCTGTGGCGGGCCCTTCACCCCGCGGTCATCGAAGATGATCAACGATGTCGGCTGTGCGAGCCTTCCGCCATTCCGCCGCAGGAAGCTCTCGATCTGGTAACGCTCGTTGCCGACCACCCGTAGTGACGTATTGGCAGCGTCGACCAGCAGGATTACCTCAACCGGCGGCTCACTTCTTCCCGCTCTCACTGTTCCATCCACAGCGTGAAACGAGAGGATCGGCCGCGATTTCTTATTGTCGAGAAGAGTGAAGTCCTTCTGCTCAAGGCCAGCGACGGGCTGTCCCGCATCGTCGGTCACCACAACATCCAGCTTGATCTTGCCCTCGGAACCGCCCGGCGCAGGACGACGGGACAGCGCCGGGTGATCTCGATGAGGTGCTGACCGGTTGGGAGCGAGTGAAACCTGCTGTGCAGCCGTGGGCATCGGGAGCATTGGCGCGCAGAGGAAAATCACGAAAGCCCAATTGCGCAAGCCCATCCGCCCACCTCATGAACCCTGGCAGCCAAGTAATGATAGAGCGGCGGTGGCCGGTTGCCGCGTACGAATCGTATACGTGCATCCTTCCGAGCAGAAAGTCACCTATTGTGAGCAATTTAGATCCCGCGCACGCAGTAATTGGCGCGTTCCAATGTGGGACCCGAACTCGTATTTTCTGGCGCGAACCGTCGAAGCAGTACTAGACTCCAGTTGCCGCCGGGCTCCCTTCCCCATACATATTCAAACCTCTCAGGAGATTCGCGATGCCACGTGTCCACACGGGGACCCTGCGTTTGTTTGTGATGTCAGCAACCTTGCTCCTGCCTTGGGCATTATCGACTGAGGCGCACGCACAGCGGCAGTACGGAGTCGTTCAGAGCGGAGAAGCTCCAATTGCGGGCTCGAGCGTGACGCTCTATAGTGCGGGTACCTCGCGCGGAGCGTCGGCGTCGATGCTGGGTCACGCAACGACGGATCGAAATGGCATGTTCGTCATCAACTACACGCCGCCGTCGGACGCGAACGCGGTGTTGTATCTGATCGCGGATGGCTCTGCTGCGACAAGCGCAAGCGCACAGCGGAAAGAACTCCGCCTGGCAACTGTTCTCGGCGTAGGACAAGCTCCGGTGAACGCGGTGGTGAACGAACGGACCACAGTGGCAAGCGCGTTCGCAATGGCGCAGTTCATTCAAGGCACAAACATCGCCGGCGCGTGGCCAGGCCCGCAGAACGCCGCCGCTACCTTGAAAAATCTGGTGAGCGTCGCAACTGGTGAGGTTGGATCGGTACTCGGTCATGCACCGAATGGATCTCGGACTTCAACCATGGCGGAATTCAACTCGCTTTCTAATCTCCTCGCCACCTGCGTCAGAGCAACCGTAGCGGTACCGTGTAACGCACTGTTCGCGGCTACGCAGACGCCGAGTGGTCAGATATCCGCGGACACATTGCAGGCAGCCGTGAACATTGCGCATTTTCCTGGCATTCGGGCGGCAACTCTGTTTCAGTTGTCGCGCACTCGGGTGACGTACCAGCCGGCACTGAATGCTGCGCCAGACGCGTGGACCATCGCAATTCGATACGACGGCAACGGCCACGAG
Organism: Acidobacteriaceae bacterium; assembly: GCA_036378335.1. Lineage (GTDB taxonomy): Bacteria > Acidobacteriota > Terriglobia > Terriglobales > Acidobacteriaceae > KBS-83. Next base: position 2,702 of record DASUWP010000261.1, read on the forward strand.
TTCGACGGCCCCGGAAATATGGCGATCGATCAGGATGGGAATGTCTGGTCTACGAACAACTATGAATACACAAAAAGCCCGCACAAACAGGCCTGCGGCGGAACGTATGCAATCAAGCTGACCCCGGACGGAAAAGACGCCCCCGGGGCACCGTATTCCGGGGCAGGACTATACGGCGCGGGGTTTGGCATCACGCTCGATGCGACCGGCAATGCATGGTTGGGCAACTTCGGTTTCCAGGGCACGGGAGGCACCTGCTCCGGCCAGACAACAACAACGATTTCGGGTTTCGATACAGAGGGTCGTTCGCTTTCGGCGAATGGGTTCAGCTACGGCAACATTCATCTGCCGCAAGGGATGGCGACCGACCAGCAAGGAAACGTTTGGATTGCAAATTGCGGTGGCAACTCCGTCACACATTTTCCAGACGGGAATCCTGCGCTCGCGCTGAACCACGCAGGCCTGCCGCTCTACGCGCCGTTTGGGTTGGCTGTGGACGGCCAGAACAACATCTGGATTACTAACAACGGCCAAAACCCAGACGGCAAATTCACGGTCGTCGAGTTGGGGCCTGACGGGAAAATGGTGGGGACGCCCTTGAGCGGTGGCGGTATCACTGCTCCACTCGGAGTCGGCGTCGATAGCCTGGGAAATGTCTGGGTAGCGAACTCGGGCATATTACCGGTACCGTGCAGCACGGACCCAGCCGCGCTAATAGCACGACTCGGCTTGCCTCAGAGGCCTTCCATCACCGAGATCAGCCCAAGCGGTGACACATTCACGTTGTCCAATTTCACCGGCGGGGGCCTTACGCTTCCCTGGGCGGTCGGCATCGATGGCAACGACAATGTCTGGATATCCAATTTCGGCCGCAAGCGCGTGTCGGAGTTCTGCGGGGCCAGACCCGAAAATTGCCCGGCAGGACTGAAGACCGGCGACCCGATCTCACCCGCTGGCGGTTACAGCAGCGACGGATTGACCCGAAATACAGGCCTCGTCATCGATCCCTCGGGCAACGTGTGGCTCGCGAATAACTGGTTGGAATTGCCCGTCCAGACCAATCCCGGCGGACGGGAGATGGTCGTGTTTGTTGGCCTGGCTGCCCCGGTAAAGACACCGATGGCAGGGCCTCCGCGGCAGCCCTGATCGAGGTCGGGCCAGCCTTGCGAAATCGGCCAAATCCGCCTAAAATTGGAGGATTGCAGGAAAGGGATTTTGCGAGACATGCCAAAGGAAAAGATCCACCCCCACTACGAGACGATTCGCGTGCAGTGCGCCTGCGGCACAGGCTTTGAGACCCGCTCGACGCACAAGGGCGACATCCACGTCGAAATCTGCTCGGCTTGCCACCCGTTCTTCACGGGCAAGCAAAAGCTGATCGATACCGCCGGCCGCGTGGAGCGGTTCCGCCGGAAGTACGCCAAGGCCGAAGCCAAACCAGAGGCAGCGGCAGCCTCGAAGTAAGTCCGGCTGCTTTGGCAGACTCAGAAGAGGCCTCCCACGGGAGGCCTCTTCTATTGCATACACTTAAGGTCTGGCAAACTGACGCATCCATGAAGAAGCACTGGTCCGACAACCCGCAGGGATTAGCCAGCACGAGCGACACCTATGCCGCCCATGTGCCTGCGCGCTTCTCCATTGGCGCGGTCGAGGTGCGCCCCGCCACGGTTCTTGCTCCCATGGCCGGCGTGACCGATACCATCTTCCGCCGCTTCATCCGCAACGCCAGCCTCTTCACGCCTGCTGCCGATGGCGTCGCCACCGTCGAAACGGAAATCTCTAACCAGCAGTCCGGTTGCGGCCTCATCATGACCGAGTTCACCTCGGCCGACGGCCTCTCCCGCATGCGCGAATCGAAGCGCAAGCGCTACCTTACCTACTACGATGACGAGCATCCCATTGCCGCGCAGCTCTTCGGCTCGGACCCGCGCACCCTCAGCGAGGCAGCGAAGATCGTTCAAGACGCGGGCTTCGATATGGTCGACCTGAACCTCGGCTGCCCGGCCAAGCGCGTTGTCGCCTGCAATGGCGGCTCCGGTCTGTTGCGCGATCTCCCGCTGATCGCCCGCATCTTTGAAGCGGTGCGCGGAGCGGTGACGATTCCCTTTACCGTGAAGTTCCGCCTGGGATGGAACGACGACAATATCGTCTGCGTGCCGCTGGCTCGCCTTGCCGAGGAGAGCGGCCTGAATGCAGTCGCGCTGCACGCTCGCACGCGCGAACAGGGCTACTCCGGCGATGCCCGCTGGGAGCACATCGCCGCCATCAAGGACGCCGTCACAATTCCGGTCATCGGGAATGGCGACGTCCGCACGCCCGAAGATGCCGCCGCGATGGTCGCCCGCACCGGCTGCGATGCCGTGATGATCGGACGCGCCGCCCCTGCGAACCCGTGGATCTTCCGCCAGATTGCGCAGTACACCGCGACCGGCCGCTACGATGTGCCCACCGAATGGGACCGCTATCGCATGATTCGCACCTACTTCACCATGCTGCTCGAAGAAGGCCACTGGCACACCGCCGGATCAGACGAAAAGAACGTCGAGGCCGCAAAGGCCTGCCGCGAAGGCGCGGGCAAGATGAAGCAGTTCGCCTCTTGGTTCACCCACGGCGTCCCGGGTGGTGGCGCGTTGCGCAAGACCATCTACGAGGCGCGCACCGGACCTGCGATTCTCGACGCAGTAGAGCAGTTTTTTGCGAGACGCTTCAGCGGAACGGAGACTCCTGAAATTGCCCATGAGCCCGCCTCAGCCTTCGCGTTTCAGGAAGGCTGAGCACCGCCGCCGCGCTTGCGCCAGATGACCTCGAGCGAGCGCCGCCAGTCCTCGCTCACCGCGATCAGGCTCCACTCGATCTCGCCGCTCAGATAGCGCAGCACCGTCTCCGTTGCCGGGTGAATCCGCAATGCGGGTGCGATAAAGTACAGCAGCGGCGACGTATCGGCCAGCCGCATACCCGGAAAATAGCCGGACCGCGTGAAGTCATTCACGCCATCCGCCGTCCGAGCCTGCGCAGTGCGATGCACCCGGATCCAGTAGTCCAGCCCCTGCAGCACCATGTGCAGGTCCTCGTCGGCCTTCAGCTCCACCACCGCCAGCCGTCCGTCTCGATTCACGACCAGCAGATCGAGCATGCCGCGATCGCTCGCCGCAAAAGCCGGCACCTGCCGATAGACCGGCGTCCCCAGCAGTGAATGTTCCACCTCCGGTAATGCCGCCGACAGTCGCGATTCCAGCCAGCGCTCCGGCTGCATGCGGTACAGCGGATCACGTGCGCTTCCAGCGCTGTGACGGCTCTCGAACAGTCGTGCTGTCAACTCGCGAAGCATCGGCGCAGTGTCCTGGTTCAGTTCCGTTTCGCTCGGCCCGGCGCCGAAGGTGATGCGGTCCTGCCGCTGGAACGAACCCGGCGCAAGCCCATGCTGCACGCGCGCAAATTCCAACCCGCACAGCGACAATCCCACCGCCGACGCGCTGTGGACTCGCATTTCCATGCGCTCGCGCGCACCTGGGGGGACCAGCGCCATCACTTGGGCGATGCCGGCGTGCAGCCGCTCCAGCGCTGCGGCGGGATTGAAGTTCTGCACCAGCCGCATCTCCAGATTGCCGTTCCGCCCCATCTCGATGGGCCGCAACTCGTCGCCGCGCGCGTCGCACTCGTACAGCTCCCACTTCGCCTGCGCAGCATCCAGCCAGCCCATCCGCGATTGCGTCACCGCGCTGTGTCCTTCGGGCACGATCACGCGCAAACCCTCAACATGCCTCGCATGCCCATTCCGGGCCCCTTCTGCACGCTCACGGCATCGGCTGAGCCAGAGCAGCCCCAGCGTCAGGATGCCATCGATTGTCGCCTGCGATTCCTCCGCATTTACGGCGATCAGTGCCCATGCGCTTTGGCCACGGGTCAGCAGCCCACGCGCATACGCCGGGCCAAAGCTGTGTTCCAGATCCATGGAACCGCGCAGCCCTTCGATCTTCCAGTCGCCGAAGGCGCGGGGCAGCATGTGCTCCAATTGTTTGAGATAGCGTGATCGAATTGCCGCGCGCGTCGAAGGTGCCCGCTGGTCGCGGTCGGCCAGCAGGTGCAGCATTTGCGGACGCGTCTGCCCGAACCGTCGCACCTGCAGCCGCAGCGCATCCTTCCGCACATCCAGTCCGGTCACGGTGCGGACGATGTTCCGCTCCTCCGACCACAACTGCAGGACACAGCGGCCATGCTCCGCAGACAGCGCATACCGCGCCTCGCGCATATCGAAGAGCACGCGGCCGTCCTCCAGCACCGCGGCCCCGGGATGTTCCGCAAGGAACGATTCAAGCTCGCGCGCAAGTGCATCCGCGCTCAGATCTGTAACAATCGCCGGCATGTATCTGCCAACCAGTTTCGGCTGCCGGCGCGATCGAGGGAATCACTCCTCCGTGTAACAGTTCGGTGTCGTCTTGAGCGGAGCCGCGATCGAAGGATCTGCTGTTTGCGCCGCAGTGCCTCAAATTGACGGGATACTTGTTAGCTAACGCGGCACCGCGCGTGCATGCTCCAGATGATGCCGGCTGTGCCACTCATAACGCAGCAGCACCTGGTCAATGCGTTCCGGCCCATTCTCCGGATGATTGAAGCCGCGCGCCCAGTCGGTATCCTTGAGCGACCGCAGCAGGATCACCATGCGCGCGTGCACGCCCTCGATAATCGCCAGCGAGACAGCTACCGGCGCGCTTCTAGCATCCGCCAGATTCGCCCAAGCCTCCTGGTCATAAGCCTTGATCATGGGCCAATCTTCTGTGAGGGCCATCCGCAATCTGCCAGACATTTGCGAGTGACTGTCAGCGACGTGATGTGCAAGCTGGCGCAGGGTCCACCCATCCGGCCGATACGGCCGCTCCAGGCCAGCGTCGCCACGCATCTCCACTTCCTGCCGGAACAGCCGCGGGAACGCCTCGAGAAAATCAATGGCCTGCCTGCGCTGCTCAGCAGTGACTTGCTGTGTAAGCTGGAACCGACCTACCGGATACCGTTGCCGTTCGACTTCTTCTGCCAATGCGCTCATGCGGTGAATCTAGCACGGACTAAGCGGCGAAAATCATCACATTCACGCACGCTGAAGCCTACAATCGATCCAGATCATCCAATCCACAGACATGAGCCATCACCCTACAAATCTCCCGTCCGGAACGCAGCACGATTTGTTTGGCCCAGAGCACCGGCGCTACTTCTTCGATACCTTCGGCATCACCGAGCGGGTGCTCGAGCGCTGCCTTGGCGAGGCACTCTCCGCCGGTGGCGATTACGCCGATCTCTACTTTGAATCCATCGCGTCCACATCCATCGGCCTTGATGAATCGCTCGTGAAATCCGCCAACCAGGGTATGAGCGCGGGCTGTGGGGTGCGCGTTGTCGCCGGCGAGCGCACCGGCTACGCCTACACCGATGACCTCTCCGCCGACCGGCTGCTCCGTGCCGCGCGCACCGCCGCCCTCATCGCCAGCGGCCCGGCGAAGGAACCCGTCACCGGCTTCCGCGAAAAGGCGCAGCAGAATCTCTATCCTGTCCTCTCGCCGCAAGGCGACGCCGACATCGCGTCCAAGCTCGACCTGCTCCTCCGTGCCGATCGTGCCGCGCGCGCCGCCGATCCCCGCATCGTCCAGGTCCGGGCCAGCTTCTCCGACGAGGTGCGCCGCATCCTGGTCGCCGCATCCGACGGCACCTTCGCCTCGGACACGCAGCCTCTCGCCCGCTTCAACGTCTTCGTCATCGCGAAGGATGGTGCCAACATCGCGCGTGGCAGCGCCGGCGGCGGCGGTCGCGTAGAGCTCGATTACTTCCTCACAGAGAAAACTCCCGAGGGCTTCGCGAAAGAAGCCGCGCGACAGGCCATCCTGCAATTGAATGCAGTTGCAGCGCCCGCCGGCGAGATGCAAGTCGTCCTCGGCCCCGGATGGCCCGGCGTGCTGCTGCACGAAGCCGTCGGTCACGGACTCGAAGCGGACTTCAACCGCAAAGGCACCTCCGCCTTCTCCGGCCTCATCGGCCAGTCCGTCGCATCGTCGAAGGTCACGGTGGTCGACAACGGCCGCATGCCCAATCGCCGCGGCTCGCTCAACGTGGACGACGAAGGCTCGCCGACGCAAGAAACAGTCCTCATCGAAAACGGCATCCTGAAGGGTTATATGAGCGACAAGCTTTCCTCGCGGCTCATGGGCATCCCGGAGACCGGCAACTGCCGGCGCGAAAGCTATCAGGCCGTGCCCATGCCGCGCATGACGAACACATACATGCTCGCCGGTGAAGATGCTCCCGAAGATATCCTCCGCTCCGTCAAGCGCGGCCTCTATGCTGTCAACTTCGGTGGCGGTCAGGTAGACATCACGAATGGCAAATTCGTCTTCTCTGCCAGCGAGGCCTATCTCATCGAAGATGGCAAGATCACCGCGCCCGTGAAGGACGCGACGCTGATCGGCAATGGCCCCGAGGCGCTCAAGTATGTCTCGATGGTTGGCCACGATCTACGCCTCGATGAAGGCATTGGGACCTGCGGCAAAGAAGGCCAGAGCGTGCCCGTCGGCGTCGGCATGCCCACCATCAAGCTCGACCGTATGGTGGTGGGAGGAACGGGTCGCTGATGCTGGAAACCTTGACCGCACATCAGGACCTCACCGCCGCGCTCGCCACACAGCTCATCGAACAGGCACTCGCTGCCGGCGCGACCGATGCTGAAGTCGTCCTCTACGAAGGCGACGAGTTCGAAGCTCTGGTTCGTAAAGGCGAAGTCGAGCGGCTGAAGGAGTCCGGCTCACGCGCCGCAGGACTCCGCGCCTTTCTCGGCGCGCGCACCGCATCCACTTCCACCAGCGATCTGACACCTGCCGGTCTCGAGCGTCTCGTCCGCGGCGCCGTCGCGCTCGCGCGGGTCACCTCGGAAGATCCTTTCGCCGGACTCCCCGATCCAGCCAGCTTCGGCCGACTCACGGACGACTTGCGTATCTACTCGAACGACGTCGACAATCTGCCCGCCGACGAGCGCATCACGCTGGCACGCCGCGCCGACGCCGCCTGCTTCGCCGCCGATCCTCGCATCACTAATAGCCGCGGCGGCTCATTCGACGCGGGCTCCGGCCACAAAATACTCGCCAACTCACGCGGCTTCGTTGGCGAGTATCGCCGCTCCATCTGCTCCATCTCCGCCAGCCCCATCGCGCAGTCCGCCGACGGGCAGATGCAGCGCGACTACTGGTACTCGAGCGCGCGCTCTGCCGCCGCTCTCGAATCACCAGAATCCATTGGCGCGGAGGCGGCACGACGGACGCTGCGCCGGCTCGGCGCGCGTCCCGTGCCCACCCAGCAGGTGCCGGTCGTCTTCTCGCCGGAGATCGCGCGCTCCCTCGTCGGCCACATCTTCGAGGCAGCCAACGGCTCGCTCATCTATCACCAGTCTTCGTTCTTTGCCGGCAAGCTTGACGAGCAGGTCGCGAGCCCCGAGCTCACCATCATCGATGACGGCACCCTGATCGGCGGCTTCGGCACCGCGCCCTTCGACGGCGAGGGCCTGCCGACGCGCCGCACCGTGATCGTCGAGCGCGGCGTGCTCAAGAGCTATCTGCTCAACACCTACACGGCGCGCAAGCTCAACATGCAATCCACCGGCAACGCCTCCCGCGGTATCTCCGGCGCGCCGGGCATCGGGGCGGGTAATCTCTTCCTCGAATCGGCATCGCCGCAGGCGCCTGCTTCTATCCTCGCTGGCATCAAGAGCGGTCTCTACGTCACGGAACTCATCGGCCAGGGCGTCAACATGGTGACGGGCGATTACTCGCGCGGCGCCTCTGGCTTGTGGATCGAAAACGGCGAACTGAGTTATCCGGTTGAAGGCATTACCATTGCCGGCAATCTGCAAAAGATGTTCCAGAACATCAACGCGGCCGGCGACGACATGGTCTTCCGCAGCTCGGTCGCATCCCCTACGTTACGCGTCGACGGAATGACCATCGCCGGATCATAAGCCACCGCACATTTAAGAAGACCAAAGGCCGCCCGAGGGCGGCCTTTGGCGTAATCACATTCCAACTGCGTTAGAAGCTGAAGCGCGCCCCGAACTCACCAGTGAACGACTTAGGAAGCACCGTACTGTTCGGGGTAATGAAATCAATTGGTTTCAGGAAAGTGCTGACGCTGGGATCGGGATCAAAGTCACTCACGAAATTGTCAAGATTGCTCCCGAAATTTGCACGATTTGTCAGATCGAAGCCCTGGAAGAACAGGTTGATGTTGTACCTGTCGGCAATCGTAACCGTCTTGCCGATGCGAGCATCGAACTCCACGAACGCCGGCCCACGATAGTTTGCATAGGAAACCTCCTGGCATGTACCTGCTGTCAGGCACGTCTTGTAGTCGCTCCCGCTGATGCCAGCCATGGCTACGTAGCTCGCAGGATTAGTAAGTGAGGCGCCTATCGGCACGATGGCATGCGGATTGCCGCGTCCGCTGCCGATGCCCCACAGATCGCTGCTGGATTGCGCTATATCGACCGGACGTCCCGTTCCGATCTGGAAGATCGGCGAAACCTCTACCTTCCAGGGCAGGTTGAGCGTAGCCGACGCGGTTACGTGGTGGCGTTCGTCACTCGGCGTTGGGCCATGGTCTTGCCGCCGAAACTGCCCCAGGAAAGGATTGGTCGCAGTGTTCCGGAAGGAGGCGGCGCCACCTTCAAATCCCAGCGCCTTGGCATAGGTGTAATTCACGGTGCCGGTAAAGCGCTTCCACGACTGCTGCCGATAGCTGACATTCAGGCCGTCATAGTAGGAGCGGCCAATCGACTGCTCGTCCGCGATGCGGCCGAGCTTCGGCACGTTCGCCGCAGCCAAGGCAGCGGAAAAGGGCCGGGTCTTATCGCTGAAGTATTGGATAGGGTTGATATTGACTGTCTTGTCCTCGTGCAGACCGCGCGCCTGGACATAGTCGACTTCGATGACCGAGAAACTGTTCGGCGCATACTGGAAGCCGGCATTGATCTGCTGGGTGTACGGATTCCGATAGCTTGGGTCCATAATGCGGCCCGTAGATCCAGCAGCCAGATCATGGCCCGCCGGCGGAATCACGGGCGCCGGATCGACGCCATATCGGTAATTACTCAACAAAATTCCGGTGCCGGGCACATTGTTATCCGATGAGCACGACGTGTCTCCCGGTCCGCTGCAGGCAATGCTGAAGGTGTTTGCAAACACTGTATCGTTAGCCTGCTGGATCATGAACAGCGGAATGTTCTCGAACGTCTGTCCAAAATACAAACCATAGCCACCGTGCAAAACGACGCGGCCATTCCCCGAGAGGTCATATGAAAACCCAATGCGCGGGCTGAAGTCCAGATTGTCGTTCTTGGGCAAACCCGTGAAGACGCCGCCGATGTTGGTGAGGTCTGGGGTGTAACCGGTCAAATAGGTGTTAGGGTTCACGGTCGTGGGCACTGTCGGAATTCCGGTTGCTGCTGCCGCCACCAACTCTTGATGGGTGCGGCTGATCTTTTGCTTGTCGAGCCCATAGAGGTCGATGTCTCGGTCGTAGCGGATACCGGCATTGATCAGCAACCGCGGAGTGATACGGTAGTCGTCCTCAAAATAGAGGCCAAGCATCTTCGGAGACAGCAGGAAGCTGGGGTCGCCCGCGGTACCGGTCATACTGATCACTGCACCGGGCGTCGAGAACCCATTCGAATATTTCGTTGGATCCAGCAGGTTTTGTGGTGAATCAACAAAATCAAATTCCGGCGTGGGGTTGTTCTCAAAAAAACCACCTAGCTGCGGCTCGTAAAGGTAGTCCACACCACCGCGCAGCGTATGCTTCCCGTACGTGTAGGAAAGGTCGTCGCGGAACTGGAACTTGTGCTGACTCGACTTCTGCGGCACGTTAACGTTCGTTCCAAACTGCGTGGTATCGGGAAAGGTGATGGTAGGGGCGCGAAGCTTGGAGTCGATCAGATTGTTCCAGTATTGAAATCCAGCAGTAAAGCTGTTCACTGTGTTCGATGTCAACAATGAGCTGAGCGTGACGTTGGCCAGGATCAGATCATTCAGCGTGTAGTTGCCCTGCGTCAGATCGACGCGCGCATTGGCCTGGTCATTGTTGCTCTTGTTGTCCTGCGCGATGTAGCTGATAAAGGCCTTGTGCTTGTCGTTGAAGATGTGATCGATACGGCCGTTGTACCGCTTCTCATCAAACGGCGTGGGAATGGTGCGTGAGGGCTGCGGCGGCACGGCAAACAGGCCGGGCTGCTGCTTCGCCAGGTTGGCCACCACGGTCAATTCGTCGAACGAATCCGGATTGGTCGAGATGCTGGAGCGCTCGCGCAGGCCTTCATAGGCGAAGAACCCGAAGTCCTTGTCTCTGCGAATTGGCCCACCAAAGGCGCCGCCATACTGCTGACGGCTGTAGTCTGGCTTGGCCTGGCCGCTCTTCTCCGCAAAGTAATTGTTTGACTGGATGGCTTGACTGCGGAAGAAGCCATAGAGGCTGCCGTGGAACTGATTCGTTCCCGACTTGGTCACCACGTTCAGCGCCGCCCCCTCGGTGCGGCCGTTGGCTGCGGAGAAGCGGTTCGGGCTGATGATGAACTCCTGCACCGCTTCGAGCGGCAACTGCATTACCGCGCCGCCCACCGTGTTGTCCTTATTGTCGATGCCGTTGACCGTTGTGTTGGTATTGCGGCCGGTCGATCCGTTTACCGCATAGACGGCGTAGCGGTTCTTCGTGGGATCGTAGCTGTCCACCATTTTCACGCCTGGGGCAAGGATGGCAAGGTTGGCAAAGTCGCGTCCGTTCAGCGGCAGATCCGTAATCTGCTTGGGCGTCACCGCAATCGAAACGTCACTCTTCTCCGGATCGACAAGCTGATTGTTGGCCTGTACCTGCACTGTTTCGCCCGTGCTCCCTGGCCTCATCGGCACATTCGCGGCAGCCGTCGTTCCCACCAGCAGATCAATGTCTTTGATCTCGCCCGCTGCAAACCCTGGCGCTTCCACATGAATGCTGTAGTGGCCGACGGGCAGCAGGTCGAAACGATACTCCCCGGCCGTGGCCGTCTTGGCCGTTCGTTGCGCATTCGTGCCGGTATTCGTTGCCGTCACCACAGCTCCGACGATTGCCGCACCAGACGAATCGGTGATAGTGCCGGCAATTGTGCCGCTGGCGGTGGCCTGTCCATACAAGACTGGTGTTGAAATTGTAAGTGCGGGAAGGCCCAGCAACGCTGCGGCCAGAGTGACTTTGCGATAAGAGTACTTGCGTGATTTCATCTGCGTTCTAGCCTCGGAAAGGGGGAAAAATACCGCTGGCTCTACCTGGAACCAGCTATTGACTTCAAGCTGTAAAGAAGAATTTCGTGGATCATATGCTACGCATTTTGATGTGTCTACAAAAAATGAGCCTCATTGACAAAGTAGCCGGGACGAAATTGAGACTCCGTAGTTTCCCCCACTCGCCGGCCTCGAGGCTTCACATTTATCTCAGCGGCAGTTGCCAGAGCACCGCCGAATATGCCGGGACGGTGCGCTCATCCATGGCGTTCTGCGCGAATTGCACGCCGTCCTTTGCATCCAGGGACGGCGCGCTCAGTGTCCAGCATTCCGTCGCTCTCGTCCCGGCGCCGCGGAGTCTCACCTGTACCGGACTGCTGGATTTATTCACCGCGGCCACCACAAGCGCATCGTTCACGCGCGCCGCATACGCACTCACATCGCGCGCATCGCCCGCAGCCGATACACGAACAAACGTGGCTCCGGCAAACCGCTGTGCCAACAACATCCCGTAAAATTCGGGCCGCGGCTTCGTAGAATTCGGCTCTCCAGTAAGCGGCGCGTAGTACCCCTCGCCACCACCATGGAGATTCACGCCGGCGTAGCCCGCCTGAGCCACTCGCAGTAAATAGTCCGACGCCCACAATGCAGATGCGAACGCATCGCTCACACCCGGCTGTCCGCCGTGATAACACGTATTGCCTTCCGTCATCCGATATGGCACGCCCGCAGTCTTTCCCGCTGCCACCAATGTCGGCATCTCGCGCGCGAGCCGCGGATCATCGCTGAGCAGCTTCCGCGCATCAATTCCCGGAGCGCCCGCGGGTCCCATCGCGTAATAGTGCGACGACACCAGCACCACATCGCCCTTCGCACGCTGCGCAAACTGCGTCACCCAATCCGTCTTCGTAGCCACGTCTGGCCCGGCAAATGGCGCCTGCGGCACACGCGCACGCACCGCCTTCACAAAGCGCTGATACTCACTCCAATAGCGATCGAAATTCCATCCGCCTTCGCGAAATGCCGGTCCATAGAGGTCTGCCTCGTTCCCCACCTGAAAGGCAAGCAGATGATCTCCCGCGTGCTTCGCGACCAGCGCCGCCTCTTCTGCGGCCCGCTCCGGTGTGCCGGTACCGAGATTCAATCCATAGAGCAGCTTCCACTCCGTCGCGCGTAAAAAGCCGCCCAGCGCAGCAATGCCCTCCGGGCCAAGCGTGGCGGGCCGTTCGCTTGCCGCTTTGCTGTCCGTGAGCCGCCATTCGTAGAAGCCCCGCACCTTCGCTGCCTCTTCGGGCGCAATGCTGTTCGCGGCGCTACCTTTCCAGAGCGTCACGTCGCTCAGGTTGCCGCCCAGCCGCAGAACGCCCTGCGGACACAGCTTGCGAAAGGCACCGACCAGCGTCGTATTGCTCGCGGCAAAAAACGCAGGATCGGCAAGCTGCGGCGATTCGTAACTCAATCCGATGAAATCCCGCGGCATGGTGGCAAGTTCTTTGCTGCTATCGATGCTCAACTCCAGGACGCGCGCCTGCGCATGACTCTGTGTGGCGACAGCACCAACGGCCAGTCCCGCACCACGCACAAAGCTCCGCCGATCCATCGCCATTATTCTTCTCCGATCTCCAACGGCAGCCAGCATACCGGAGTCGCACTCTTCGCCAGACATTCCCCGCTCTGCTGCGCAGCTAAAATTGAGGCGTGCTGGCGCATACCCTACCGTTCGTCCCCGCAAGCGCAGCGGCAGTCCCCGCTGGCGCAGCGGATTTGGCCGATCCGTTGTCAGCGCTGCCGGACTCGCCGGCCGTCTTCTCGCTGGGCTTCGGCGAACGCCGTGAGCCATACATCGCGCGCACCACAAACTTGCGCCGCCGCCTCAAACGCATGCTCGCTCCGGAGGGCGCCCTCTCACGCCGCCTGCAACTCCTTCCCTTCGTACGCGAGATCGCCTGGTCATCCTACGGCTCGGACTTCGAAGCCTCGCTGCTGCTCTATGGCGAGATTGCCGAAGTCTTCGGCAAAAAAGATGCGGCTGCCGTGCGCAAACGGCTCCGGCTGCGGCCGCCCGCATACCTGCGCATGGCCATGGAGAATGACTTCCCTCGCCTCTTCGCAACCAACCGCTATGTCCGTAGCGCAGCAGATCGCAGCTTCGGCCCATTCCCCACGCGTGCCGCCGCGGAACGCGCCTGCGACGCCGTGCTCGACCTCTTCCAGTTGCGCCGCTGCGTCGAAGACCTGCATCCCTACCCGGAGCACCCCGCCTGCCCCTACTTTGAAATGAAGAAGTGTCTGGCGCCGTGCAACCAGACCTGCACGCCAGATCGCCACCGCGCCGAAGCAGACGCTGTCTTCGAAGCCCTCCGCACCCATGGCGCCAGCCTGCTTTCATCCCTCGAGCGCGAGCGCGCCGCGGCATCGGAAGCCCTCGAATTCGAAACCGCCGCAGCCATCCACCAGCGATATGAAAAAGCCGAGATCGCTCTGCGCGAGTTGCCCGAGTCCGTGCGCCTGCTCTCCGAATTCTCCGCCGTCATGGTGCAGCCATCCGCAGAACCTGGCGAAGTAGTGCTCTTCCGGCTCACCCGCCAGGGGCTCGCCGGCCCCGTCGCTTACGCGACGATCGGCATGCGTCTGCATAATGAGCAGTCCGGCTCCTCTTCCCTCTTCTCGCATCCCGTGGCGCTCGCCGCCGTTCCACTTGAGCCCTCACCAGCTACGGTTTCCGCAACCGACACGCTGGAGGAGCGGCTTGAAAAAGCACTCGGCTTGCTCGACGCAATGTCGCCCGCCCGGCCCTCGACCTCCGAGATCGAAGACCATCTGGCACTCTTCACGCGCTGGTGCTTTCGTCCGGTCGCAAAGCGCATCGGAGAAATCGTCTTCGCCGATCCTGGCGGAGTCATCCCGTACAAACCGCTCATCCGCGCCATCTCCAGGGTTGCCCGCGGGGCTGCGGCGGCGGTACCTGCGGCTACTGCCTGAACAGCTGCGCTCCGCTGATACACTGGCCCCGTGGTTGAACTGTTGCCCTCTATATTGTCGGCAGACTTCGCGCGGCTCGCGGAAGGCGTGGCTGCAGCCGAGCGCGGCGGCGGCACTGTCATTCACGTCGATGTGATGGACGGCCACTTCGTCCCCAATATCACGCTCGGTCCGCCGGTCGTAAAGTCTCTGCGTAAAGTCACGAAACTGCCTCTCGACTGTCACCTCATGATCGAGAACCCCGACGACTTTATTCCGGCCTTCGCCGAAGCCGGCGCTAACTGGGTCGGCGTGCATTACGAAGCCTGCGTCCACCTGCATCGCACCATCGAGCACATCCGCGACCACGGCATGGAGCCGGGCGTTGTCCTCAACCCGGCCACCCGCGTGGACCTGCTCTACGATGTGCTTCCCATGCTTCACCACGTGCTCATCATGAGCGTGAATCCTGGCTTCGGTGGCCAGAAGTTCATCCCCTTCTCGCTCGACAAGATCCGCCGCCTGCGCGAGTTGCGCGCCGAACGGAACCTGAGCTTCCGCATCGAAGTCGATGGCGGAGTGGCTCACGACACCGTGGCTGCGGTCGTCGAAGCAGGAGCGGAACTACTGGTCGCGGGCAGCGCCGTCTTCGATGGCGGCCATCCCGAACGCAAGGCACGCGAATTACTGGAGGCAGCCCGCTCGGCAGAGCTCGCCTCCGCCCGTTAGAGCGGTTTTCCGCCGGTATTTGTTTGGAGAGAAAGGTCGACACGGTTTTTGGGATAGAAACCGCACCGCTCGGATGCCGGCTAAAAACACAGGAGCGGCAAACCGCTCTAAAATGTTTACGAGACCCACAGGCGAAATCGAGCGCACGCTGCCGGTGGTTTTTGCCCAGCTCGTCTTGCTCAGTATCGAGGAATGTTGATGTCTATGAACCGGAGTGTTTCCGCCCGCCTGCTCGCTCTTTCCGCCGCCGCGTGCCTGTCCGCCGCCTTTGCCGTGAGCGCACCCGCACAGATCCTGCACCACACCAAGAAGCCGAGAAAGGTCAGCTCTGCGGACCCGCTGGCCGGCGTCACCTCCAAGCAGCCGGACAAGGAGCTCTTTGAGAAGGCCATGACCGCCCTGAAAAAGGGCAAGTACGATGTGGCCCGCCTCGACCTGCAGGCGCTCCTCACCACCTATCCCGAGTCGGAATACCAGATGCGCGCCAAGCTAGCCGTCGGCGACAGCTGGTACAAGGAGGGTGGCGCCGCCGCGCTCCAGCAGGCAGAGGCCGAGTACAAGGACTTCATCACCTTCTTCCCCAATCAGCCGGAGGCCGCCGAAGCACAGATGAAGGTGGGCGACATCTACTTCCAGCAGATGGAGAAGCCCGATCGCGATCCCACCAATGCGGACCGCGCGGAGCAGGAATACCGGCTGATGATTCAGCAATATCCTGACTCCACCCTTGTGCCTCGGGCCAAGCAGCGCCTGCGCGAAGTGCAGGAGGTGCTGGCACAGCGGCAGTACACCATCGGCAGCTTCTATGCCACGCATGACAACTGGGCGGCCAGCATCGCCCGCCTGCAGACCCTTACCGACTCCTATCCGCTCTACAGCAAGAGCGACCTGGCCCTGCTGCAGCTCGGTGACAATTACGCCGCCGAAGCCGCGATCGCCGCCAAGCTGAACATCAATGCCGCCGAGCGAGAGCGTCTGATTGCTGCCTATGATGACCGCGCCGCCGACTGCTACTCCAAGGTAGTCACCCGCTATCCCATGGCGCCCCACGTCGAGGATGCCCGCGAAAAGCTCATCGCGCTTGGTCGTCCGGTGCCGGAGCCCACCCAGACCGAACTGGCAGAGAGTGAAGCCGAGGAACAGAGCCGCGCCAGCATCAAGCTGAAGGATCGCGCGATCCTGCTGGTCAAGCACGGGCCCTCCACTCTGCAGGCGGCACGCGTCGGTGAGCCCCTGATGACGCCCGCGAAAACCGTCACAGCGCCAGAAGTCAGCAAGGAAAACGTCGCCATCTTCAACGAAGCCGCGGGGATCAAGCCGGCAGCAGCGGGAAGCACGCCCTCCGCCGCGGTCGCGAATGGCACCGCCGCGCCGCGCACCGGCGACGCCGCTGTGCCGAATCCTGAGGGTGGCGCTGCGGGCACGGGTATCGGAGTAGAAGTCCTGAACCCCAACGGCAACGCGGTGGATAACAACAGCGGCAACTCCTCCACCGGCGCCGCACCGCCGGCCGCTGCTCCCCCACCCGCCACAGAAGGCACAGGCGCGCCCGCGGCAAGCGCCGGCGCGACCGACAACTATGGATTGAAGGCGGTCGGTCCGGCGAATACCGCACCACTGCCCCCTGTGGAGAAGCCCGCTCCTGCCCAGAGCCAGGTGAATGATGTAAAGGGCGGCGCAGCCGGCAATGCCCAGGTCCAAACCGGCACTCCTGCTCCGGGCAAGAAACACAAGAAGAATCCGAAGGTCAAAACCGACCAGAGCTCTGAGTCTTCCAGCACCAACAAAAAGAAAAAGGGCATCGACAGGATCAACCCCTTCTAGAAGGCGAAGGCAGACAACAACGGAGGAAACGAGACAAGGGCAGAGGCGAACGCTTCTGCCCTTGTCGTTTCTGTAGTTTTCTGTAGCGGTCTGCCGTCCTCTGTAATTCTCTTGTGTTTGTTACCCTGAAAGTTCCATGCGCGACGAACTGCCGAAAGCCTACGACCCTGCTGCGATCGAGGAGCATTGGGCCGAATACTGGGTGAGCGAAAGCCTCTTTCACGCCACCTCTCTCGACCAGAGCCCGACCCAGGGAAATTTCACCATGCTGCTGCCGCCCCCCAACGTCACCGGCCGCCTGCACATGGGCCACATGCTCAACCAGACGGAGATGGACATCCTCGCCCGCTGGCATCGCATGCGTGGCGATCGCACCCTCTGGGTGCCGGGCACAGATCACGCCGGCATCGCGACCCAGATGATGGTTGAGCGCCAGCTCGCCAGCGAAAGAACCTCGCGCCATAAGCTTGGCCGCGAAGCATTCCTCGAACGCGTCTGGAAGTGGAAGGAGCAGTACGGCGGCGCCATTCTCGATCAGATGAAGCGCCTTGGCGCCTCCGTCGATTGGTCCCGCGAATACTTCACCATGGACGCCGGCCTCTCCCGCGCGGTGCGCGAAGCCTTCGTCCGCCTGCACGAGCAGGGCTTGATCTATCGCGGCGCCTACATCGTCAACTGGTGCCCGGACTGCCAGACTGCCATCTCCGACCTCGAAGTCATTCATGAAGAGCAGCTGGGCAAGCTCTACACCATCCCCTATGGGATCGTCGGCTCCAATGAATCGCTTCTCGTCGCCACCACGCGGCCAGAGACCATGTTTGGCGACGTTGCCGTTGCCGTCCACCCCATCGACGAGCGCTACCGGCACCTGCAGGGCGCAAGCGTGCGCGTCCCGTTCATTAATCGCGAGATCCCCATCGTTGCCGACCCCTGGGTCAGCCCGGAGTTCGGCACCGGCGCGGTTAAAATCACGCCCGCGCACGATCCCAACGATTACGCCGTGGGCCAGCGCCACAAGCTGCAGTCCATCAACATCATGGATGAAACTGCGCACCTCAACGACATCGCCGGCCCCTTCGCCGGCCTCGATCGCTTTGAGGCACGCAAGCGCATCGTCGCTGAGCTCGAAGACCAGCCCGGCTACTCGGTCAAGGAGCACTCCCACGCCGTCGGCAAGTGTGATCGCAGCAAGACGGTGGTCGAGCCGCGCCTGTCGACACAGTGGTTCATCAAGATTCAGCCGCTTGCGGAAAAGGCCATCGCCGCGGTTGACCAGGGCCACATCCGCTTCACGCCCGAGCAGTACCGCAAGACCTACGACGAGTGGATGCGCAACATCCACGACTGGTGCATCTCGCGCCAGCTCTGGTGGGGGCACCGCATCCCCGCATGGCACTGCGCCGCCTGCGACAAGGTGACGGTCGCCCGCGAAACCCCGGAAGCGTGCCAGCATTGCAACTCGAAGGCCCTCTCGCAGGAGACCGATGTGCTCGACACCTGGTTCTCCTCCGGCCTGCTGCCCATCTCGGTCTTCGGCTGGCCGGATCAGACGTCAGATCTTGCTGCCTTCTATCCGACGGAACTCCTCGTCACCGGCTTCGACATCCTTTTCTTCTGGGTAGCCCGCATGATCATGTTTGGCTGCCACTTCATGCTGGACGTGCCGATGCCGGATGGCTCCGCTCGCACGCTCAAGGATGCCGTGCCCTTCCGCGAGGTCTACATCCACGCGCTGGTGCGCGATGCCGAGCGGCAGAAGATGTCGAAGACCAAGGGCAACGTCATCGATCCCATCGAGATCGTGAAACGATACGGGACCGACGCTGTTCGCTTCACATTGGCGACCATGGCTTCGCCGGGCACCGACATTGCGTTTTCCGAAGCCCGCACCGAGGGCTATCGCGCCTTCGCCAACAAGATCTGGAACGCCGCGCGCTTTCTCTTCATGCAGCGCGAACGTGTCTTCGCCGGAGGCGGCGGGATGATGCTTGGCTCCATTGATCTCGCGACCGTCGACCGGAACGAAGCAGTTCTGCTCACGCATCCTGCAAATCCCGACGCACCGAAGCAGGCGAACGAAGTCGACGAATCCCACCTCGAAGACCGCTGGATCCTCTCGCGCCTTTACGCAACTGCAGCCACCGTGAACAGCGCGCTCGAGGCTTATCGCTTCGATGAAGCAGCCCACGCGATTTACCAGTTCTTCTGGGGCGACCTCTGCGACTGGTATCTGGAGTTGGTGAAGCTGCGCACGGAAACCGAATCTCAGCAGGATGGCAGGTTGTCCTTCGTGCTCTTCAACAACATCTTCGAATCGTCACTGCGCATGCTTTCCCCGTTTATGCCCTTCATCACCGAAGAGATCTGGCATGCCTTCTACAATGGTCATCCGCCGGCGCGCTCCATAGCGCTCATGCCCTATCCGGTTTCTGCGCAGCAAGAGGTGGACGAAGGATCGGAAGCGCAGATGGCACAACTGCAATCCATGATCGTCTCCATCCGTGCCGCCCGCAAGGACGCGGGCGTACCCGAACGGGAATCCGTCCCCGTGCTTCTCCGCACCGACGACGCCTCCGTCTTCCAGCAGAACCTCGCCACCATCCAGCGCCTGGCGCGCGTGACCACGCTCGAAGTCGTCGCCCAATTGCCGGATGGCCTCGCGCATCGCGCAACTCCCGCCTTCGATGTCGCTGTCGTCTACGAGAAACCCGTTGACACCAAAGCCGAACGCGAGCGCCTGTCCAAAGAGCTCGCGAAGCTCCACAAGGAAAAGGAAAACAGCGATCGCCAGCTCGGCAACGAATCCTTCCTCGCCAAAGCTCCAGCGCCGGTCGTCGAGGGCATTCGCCGCCGCAACGCCGAGCTGGCCACGCTTATCGAGCGCACCCGCACCGCGCTGGACGGCCTGCCTGCCGCATAGCGTAGCAACCGTTCAGCGGTTGAAGTTGTACGACAACTGCAAGCCGCGGCCGTTCGGCGTATCCACCATGGAGAACGAATAGCTGCGGCTCGGCTCGCCGCGCTTGTTCACCACGTACCCGCCAATCAGGTAGCCCAGCGTGCTGCCCACCAGCACGTCCGACGGAAAATGCTGCTTCGCCAACACGCGTGAGACGCTCACTGTCGATGCCAACCCGTAGACCGCAAGCCCCGTACGCCAGCCCGGATATCGGTTTGCCACCACATGCGCAAAGCTCCAGGTGATGATCGAATGGTTCGACGGCATCGATTGCCCGTCCGGCCAGGTCTTCGTTCCATGCGGCCAGAAGCGGCCTGTCCCGTCTCCCTGGCTGGGAGTCTCACGGTTGATCGCATACTTCAGGCCTTCGTTCAGAATCAGCGAATCGGCCACCGCCTCGCCCGCGATCACCGCGGTCTGTTTCAGATAGTCGTCCTTGCGCACCGCGCCCACTGCATACCCCGCCGCCATGCCCGCGAACGGCAGATACACGCCTACATCCGACACATGGCGAAAGTCTTTCTCCCGCTGCGGATGGCTGCCCAGGCTGCGGATCGCGTGCGCGTCATAGTCAATCGCCACGCCCGTCGCCAGCCCAACCGGCGCGATCCACAAGAGGTCGCTCACCCGCGTATGGAGCGGACTGGTCAAAATGGCGCCTTCATCCTCAAGAACATGTTTGGCACACACTACCAGTGTTCCCACATCGCACTCATCGCGCTGCTGCTGCACCTGCGCATGTAAAAACGGCGGCACAAGCGCCGCCACCAGCAAAACAAATCCTCGGACAAACATCTCTTTATCCTATCTGTCCTTTCATGAAGCCTCGCTCAAGGTTTCCGAGCCGTCGCAGCGTATCATGAGGAAAGCGTATGGACTGGAAGAGTAAGCGAGTCGAGGCCATCCTGGAACACGCCCTGCTGGAAGATCAGGCGCTCAAAGACATCACAACGGCCTACACCATCGACCCAAAACTGCGCGCCTCCGGCACCATCGTGGCCAAGGAGGAATGCGTCGTCGCGGGCCTTGGCTGTATTCCGCGTTTTCTGGACATCTACTCCCGGCTTAGCCAGGCCTCCGGCCGCTCGAACCCCGTTCGTTACGAGGTCGTGCATCACCCGGAGATCTTCGACGGCGTGCGCGTCAAGCGTGGACAATCGGTCGCGGTCGTGCGGTCCACCGCGCACGTTCTGCTCTCCTGCGAGCGCGTCATCCTCAACCTGATGCAGCGCATGAGCGGAATCGCCACCATCACGCGTCGCTATGTCGACCAGGTGCAGGGTACCCACGCAAAAGTCCTGGACACGCGCAAAACCGTGCCTGGTCTGCGCCTGCTGGATAAATATGCGGTCTCCTGCGGCGGCGGCGAGAACCACCGCCTGGACCTGTCCGACAGCATCCTCATCAAGAACAATCACATCGCACTCGGCGGCGGCATTCCCAAGGTGCTCGCAGCAGCCTTAGCGGCGCGCAAACCCGGCCAGCGCGTGCAGGTAGAGGTGCGCAACCGCAACGAACTCGACCAGGCCATCGAAGGCGGCGCTGATGCCATCCTGCTCGACAACATGACGCCCGCGGAAGTGGCCGCATCCGTCAAGCTCATCCACTCGCGTGGCCTCAAGGTTCCTGTTGAGGCCTCCGGCGGCATCCAGTTGGACACCATACGCAAATACGCCGAGGCCGGCGTTGACTTCATCTCCTCCGGCGCGCTCACCCATTCCGCCGCCGCCGTCGATCTCAGCATGCGTATCGTCGCCGAGAGTTGAGTCATGGTCTCCACCGCCACTCCCATAACCGACGCCTTCGATCTCGACAGCCTTCACCGCGAGCTCGCCGGCACGATCTTCGCCGGCAAGGTCCGGCACTTCCCGACCATTGATTCCACCAACACGCTCGCTATGCGCGACGCGGAGCAAGGACAGGAGAGCGGCACCATCTACCTTGCCGACGAGCAAACCGGCGGACGCGGACGCGGCACGCACGAATGGCACTCCGCCGCCGGCTCCGGTCTCTACGTCAGCGTCCTGCTGCGCCCCGCGATCGCACCTGCTGACATTCTCTGGCTCTCACTCGCCACTGGGCTCGCGGTGCAGGCCGCTGTGCGTGATGTCACATCGCTCGCGCCGGACATCCGCTGGCCCAACGATCTGCTCCTCTCCGGCCGCAAGCTGGGCGGCATCCTGACGGAGTTGAACGCGGAAGTCACCCGCGTGCGCCACGCCGTCATCGGCATCGGCCTCAACGTGCATCAGCCCTTGTTCCCTCCGGAGCTGGCCGCGCTCGCCACCTCACTCAAAATCGAGACCGGCCAGGACTGGTCGCGTCAGGACCTTCTCGTCGCACTCCTGCGTCATCTCCAGGCAGAGATAGAGCGTCTGACTGCACCCCATACTCTGGACTCCGCAACCGCAGATATCCGCACCCGCTTGTCCGCGAACTCCACCTGGGTCCAGGGAAAGTCCGTGATCGTCACCGAAGCGGATACTTTCTCCGGCATGACAGACGGCCTCGACGGCCGCGGCTTCCTCCGCGTCCGCACCGCACAAGGCATCCGCACCGTGCTCTCCGGCGGCGTTCGCGAAGGGAGAAGCTGACCATGCTGCTCGCCATCGACATCGGCAACACCAACACCGTCCTCGGTCTCTACAGCCTCGATTCGCCAGAGCTGATCGCCGATTGGCGCATCACGACGCACAAAAATCAGACCTCCGACGAATACGGCGTCCTCTTCCTGAACCTCTTCGCCATGCGCCAGATCGATGTCTCCAAGATCGCCGCCATTGTCGTCTCTTCTGTCGTTCCGCCCCTCGACACCACGATCCGCCGCCTCTGCGAGCGCTACTTTGGCGTGCGCCCTATATTCGTCGAGCCCGGCATCAAGACCGGGATGCCCCTGCTGGTCGACAATCCGGCCGAGCTCGGCGCTGATCGAATCGTTAACGGCGTTGCCGCGTTCGCGCGCTACGGCGGCCCCATCATCGTCGTCGATTTCGGCACCGCCACCACCTTCGATGTCATCTCTGCGCGCGGCGAATATATCGGCGGCGTCATCGCACCCGGCCTCGGTATCTCCGCGGACGCGCTCTTCTCGCGCGCAGCCAAGCTCGCGCGTGTCGATATCAAGCGCCCCGCGCGCACCATTGGCACCAACACCATCGCCCATCTGCAGAGCGGCCTCTTCTATGGTTACATCGGCCTGGTCGATGGGATTCTCCAGCGCATGCTGAGCGAACTCCAAACCGGCCAACCCGACGGCAGCCCCGCAACTCCAAAAGTGATCGCCACCGGCGGCCTCGCGCACATGCTGCACGGCGATTCGAAATACATCACCGCTATCGACGACATGCTCACGCTGGACGGCCTGCGCCTGCTCTACGAGCGCAACCGCAACCCGCGCCGAGCCGCGCCCGCCATTACGACCTAAGTGCAGAACTACATCAATTACTTCACGGAAATTGAAGAGCACTTCCAGCGTCGTCGCGGCTCGATCCTGCTGCTCTCCACCCTTGACTGGGCTCTCATCGATACCTGGCGCGAAGCCGGCGTTCCCCTCGCGGCCGTTTTGCGCGGCATCGACACAGCCTTCGACAAGTACGAGGCAAGAAAGACGCGTGCCCGCATGCGCAAGGTCAACGGCCTTGCCTGGTGTGCCCAGGCCGTCATGGAAGCGCTGGAGGCCATGCAGGACGCAGCCGTGGGCGGAACCCCCGTACAAACAGAAGCCGCTGGCCTGGAACGGGAGCGCATCGCCCAGCATCTGCGCATCGCAGCCGCTACCTTCTCAAAAGACGCCGCGAGCCTTCCCCCACTGCGCGAGATCGCCGAGCGCCTGGAGCAACTCGCGCAACAGTCGCTCCCCAACGAAGAACTGGAACGCCACCTCAGCGCCCTCGAAGAAAAACTCTTCGCGTTGCTCCTTACCCGCACTCCAGCGGAAGAGCTGGAGCAGATGCGCGAGCAGGCCGCGTGCGAGCTCGCACCGTACCGCAGCCGCATGCAGGCGTTGCAGATCCGCCAGATCGAACATCAGTTCCTTCGTCGCCGCTTACTTGACCGATACAGCCTTCCGCGCATTAGCCTCTTCTATATGCAACAGAGCGAGTAACATGAAACTGCGCATCGAAAAGGCGATCTACGGCGGCGCCTCGCTGGCGAGGGTTCCTGCGGACGCTCCGTCCGACGGCCCAGCCGACCTCGCCGGAAAAACCGTCTTCGTCCCCGGCGCTCTTCCGGGCGAGCTGGTGGAAGCTACCATTGCCAGCGACCGGCGCAGCTACATCACCGCCACACTCGACTCGGTGCTCGAACCCGCGCCCAGCCGCATCACGCCTGGCTGCGAATACTACGGGCATTGCGGCGGCTGTCACTATCAGCACGCCGACTATGCCGCCCAGCTCGCGATCAAGCGCAGCATCCTGCTCGAAAGCCTGGAGCGTGCCCACGTCTCCATCCCAGCAGACATTCACGTTCTCTCAGCAGAGCCTTGGGCCTATCGCAACCGCATCCGCCTTCACGTCGCAAAGCTTCCCCAACGCTCGCTCAGTTACCGCGAAGCCGCCTCGCACCGTGATCTTCCCGTCACCCACTGTCCCGTTGCCGCGCACATCCTGCAGCGTGCTGTAGCCGCCTTCAATGAGCTACTGCAGAAGCAGCCCGCTCTTGCATCAGACCTCTCCGAAGTCGAGTTCTTCACCACCGCCGAAGAATCCGCACTGCTCGTCTCGCTGTTCACCAACCGGCGCGATGCGGCAGAGCATCTGCCCCGTTTGGTAGCCGATGCGCTCCTGCCAACGCTGCCCGCACTCACCGGCGTGCGGACCTTCTCTCTCGATCGCAAGACTCGGCGCACGCAACAGTCCGCTGCATGGGGTCAGCCATCGCTCGAATACGCAGTAGGCCCGCTGCGCTACCAGGTAAGCGCAGGCGCATTCTTTCAGGTGAACCGCTACCTCATCCCGACACTGGTCGAAGAAGTCGTCGCACAGCGAAGTGGCGGCATCGCCTGGGATCTCTACGCCGGCGCCGGCCTCTTCGCGCAAGCACTCGCGCAGCGATTCGAACAGGTCGTCGCGGTCGAGTCATCCGCCGCATCCACCGCCGATCTCGCTCGCAATCTCCACGGCGCCAGGCATAAACGGATTGCAAAGGACACGCTTCGCTTCCTCCAGTCGGCGCCCACTCAATGCCCCGATCTCGTCGTAGTTGACCCGCCGCGCGCCGGTCTTGGCGCAGAAGTCTGCGAGCGCCTCGCCGCCGGGCAGCCAGGTCAGATCGTCTACGTCTCTTGCGATCCGTCCACCTTGGCCCGCGACCTCCGCACGCTGCAACCATCCGGGTATCGACCCGTAGCCCTTACCCTGATAGACCTGTTCCCACAGACCTTCCATCTGGAGACCGTGGCCACCCTCGAACGCATCTGATCGGCGGGAACTGCGCTCTCGAGGGCTCCCGGGTTCATGGCCACCATCGTCGCTCCCCCGCAATCACTATCGCAGCGACCCGCATCCCGCCATTTATCCAAAGATCTCGTCGCCAAGCGCAACATCGGAGCCATCGAGCACGATCCGGTACGTTTCACGCGCGCGCCACTCCTCTTCACAGCCATCGCGTTCGCCAGCGGCATCCTGATCGCCGGTCGCTATTGGTTCTCGCCAGGCTGGCTGGTCATCGCGACGGTTTTCGAAGGCTTGCTCGCCGCCGCTGCCGCCCGTTGGCGTCCTCGTGTTGCCCTCTGGCCACTGGCCGCCGCCTGGCTGCTCCTCGGTGGCTTCGTGGCAGAAGTGCAGCCCCGCTCCTCACCGCAGACCGAGCTTCGACTCATCGCGCAGAACAAGCCCGTCACCCTCACCGGCACGATCGAGCGCGCAAGTCCCATCCGCCACGTCTTCTCCTACCGCCCCTTCTCCGACGAGCAGATCACCGAGCAGATGCGGTCCGTTGATTTGCACGTCCGCTCCGCCGGCGAGCCCGGCGATCCTCTCCAACCTGTCCAGGGCGGTCTGCGCCTCTCCCTCTACGCGCCCGAAGATGCCTTCATGCCGCCGGTCGGTTGCGGCGATAACGTCACTGTAACAGCGACAATCAAGCCGCCCGAGCGCTACCGTGACCCGGGTGTCTGGGACAGCCCCGCATGGATGCTAGGCCAGGGCATCGGCATCATTGGCTCCACGAAAGCGGAAAAACTCCGCGTCGATGGACACACAGGTCAGCGCAGCTTCGCCTGCCTGCAGCACACGTTGCAGACCGCGGCCAGCGATCGTATCGTGCAATTCGCGGATGCGCCGTCCCCGCGAGCGCTGCCTGGCTGGCTGACCCTCAGTCACGACGACGCCGCGATGCTCTCTGCTATGGTCACCGGCGACCGGTCCTACCTCGGCAGCGCGCTCCGCACCCCTTTTGAACGCACCGGTTCCTTCCACCTGCTCGTCGTCTCCGGCCTGCACCTCGGCATCTTTGCCGGCTTCGTCTTCGGCATCGGGCGCAGATTCCGCATCGGCCGCCTGCCGCTCACTGCCATCACGCTCGCACTCTCCTTCGCCTACGCGTTCCTTACCGGCTTCGGCCAGCCAGTACAGCGGGCCTTCGCCATGGTGGCGCTCTACCTCATCGGCCGCCTGCTCTATCGCGACCGCGGCCGCCTCAATAGTCTTGGCTTCGCCGCGCTCTGCCTGCTCGTGCTCGATCCCCACGCGCTCTTCGACGCCGGCCTCGAGATGACGCTGCTCACCGTCCTTGCCGTTGCGGGCATCGCCATCCCCATCATGGAGCGCACTACCGCGCCATTTCTCGCTGCCTCGCGATCCATCAACGCCATTGGCATGGACACCGCATTTGAGCCGCGCCTCGCCCAGTTCCGCGTTACCTTGCGGCTGCTCGCCGAGCACCTGGAGCCGCTCATCACCGACCGCTGGCGTCGCACACGTTATGCGCAGAATGCGCTCGCACTCGCCGTTCGGTGGGCGCTGCTGCTCTTCGACCTCTGCCTGGTCTCCGCCATCATCGAGCTTGTGATGGCACTGCCGATGGCCGCCTACTTTCACCGCGTCACCACATCGGGGCTGCTCGTCAACATCCTCATCGTCCCCGCCCTCACATTGCTCTTGCCCGCAGCACTGCTCACTATGCTCGCGCTGCTTGCAGCGCCGCACATTGCATGGCTGCCCGCGGCCGGAGCGGCAGCGCTGCTGCACGCAGTCCTCGCGATCGTACGAGCCGCAAGCGCATGGCGCATGAGCGAGTGGCGTCTTCCTGGCCCGAACGTCGCCGCCACATTCGCCTGCCTCGCACTGCTGACACTTGCTGTATGGCTTGTGCGCATGCGCAGCCGTCTCGCGATCCCGATCGGCGCAGCAGCCCTGATCGCGGCCGCAGTCTGCGCGCTTGCGCCGCACAGCATCGTACGTCGCGCGGGCGCAATGGAAATCAGCGCCATCGACGTCGGGCAGGGAGATTCCATCTTCGTCGTCTCACCCGATGGCCGGACCATGCTGGTCGATGCCGGCGGGCCTGTCGGCGGAGCAACGCACGCGGGAAACTTCGAGATCGGCGAGGATGTCGTCTCGCCCTATCTCTGGAGCCGGCACGTACGCCGCCTCGACGTGGTCGCGCTCACCCATGCTCATAGCGATCACATGGGCGGTATGCTCGCCGTGCTTCGCAACTTCCGTCCGCGTGAACTCTGGGTCGGCCACAACCCGCCCATTCCTGCCTACGAACAACTATTAAGTGAAGCCGCTTCGCTCGGCATCCCGGTGCGCTCCTTCGCCGCGGGCGACACCATCCCGTTCGGCGCGGCCAACGTGCGCGTCCTCTCACCTGCGGCAGGGTACCAGCCTCGCGACTCCGCTACGAACGACGACTCGCTCGTCCTGCACCTCAGCTATGCCGGGCACTCCGCGCTGCTCGAAGGCGATGCCGAGGCTCCCAGCGAAGCCACCATGTTGTCGCTGCCTGCGAGCGATCTCTCTTCTGACCTGCTCAAAGTCGGCCATCACGGTAGCAAGACATCGACCACTCCCCCATTTCTCGTCCGCGTCGCGCCACATCTCGCCGTCATCTCCGTCGGTCCCTACAACAGCTATCACCACCCACGCTGGGAAACACTGGACAAGCTGCAGGCGGAAGGCGCGCGCACCTGGCGCACCGACCTGCTCGGCGTCTCCACCTTCTACATAGACAGCACCGGTACTCACCCCGCGCACTTACCTTGATACCCCGCGGGGATCGTTTTTCTGCTGCACTGCATCCTTATCAGGTATAGAGTCTGCGAAACATCACAGGGAAAATCGTGCAGGAGAAAACCGCAGACCGGGAGGGTCCAAGCATGCAGTCAGGGGAAACCGGGGACACAGGCCACAGACAGCCGGAGGAAGCACGCTCTGTGCTCGAACAGCAGCAGGAAGAACGGAACCTTCGCCGCTTGCAGCTCATGATGAATATGGTGATGTCCGTCATCGCACAGGACACCACGCTCACTTACGAAGCCGCATCCGAGATGATTGCCGATAGTCGGCGCGCCGCGCTCGCCATGTTCCCGGACAAGGAGCTGGCCTACGAACTTATCTATCAGCCCAAACTGCAGCGGCTCATGCGCGACCGCTTCCGCCTGCAGTAACCTCTTCTCGTGGCTTTGCCTTGAAGGCGGCATCGAAGCTCAGGAACGATGCATCGGTGACTGAGAGCACTGCTGCTCCAGCGCACATCATGTACACACCATAGGAAAACTGCGAGAGACCGGCGATAGTCATCGCCGTGGCAAACAGAAACAGCAGCACAGCCGAACCCGCCGCAGCCCAACGTATCCGGATACCGAGCAGCAAGGTGAGGCCGAATACCGTCTCACAGATTGTGGCCAACACAGCCAATGCCGGGATCACAGCCGCGGGTAGGAATGGGTTCACTACGCCGGTGTAGTGAATAAATTGCGAGAAGTTGCCCCATGCCACTCCGGCCGTGCCCGGCGGCCCGAGGAACCCAAAACGATCACACACCGCCTGCAAAAAGGCCAACGCAATCAGAATACGGAGAGCGGCCGAAATCCAGCGCACACGTCCCCGTCCAATCACGACGGCCAGACAAGGTAGCACAAATGCGATCGGGTACCACATGCTGCTCCAGGGCCGGTGCCATCGGAAATGCTGCTGGGCCAGCCAGGCCACCTGCGCTCCAAGAGCGAGCCACAGTAAAGCGAACAGCCCCAGTCGCATCGATTGAACAATGCCACCTTGTGCATTCGAGCTTGAGTGCATAGACTCGCCAATCTGCTTTCGTCCGCTCAGCTACTTCTGCTCCACACTCGTCAGCCGCAGCGTGATTGTGCCCCAGAAAAGCCGCGCCCGCATCTGCACCGGCAAGTGTCGATTGTCATCCGAATACCATATCCAGATGTTCCCGCGGTTCTTCACCACGCCCGCATCCGCC
>DASUWP010000262.1:0-3554 GCA_036378335.1 Acidobacteriaceae bacterium
TGTCGTGTCCGCCCTCGCGGCAGACGGAAAAGTCGTGATGCTCCTTCTGCCCATCCACGTGAACCGAGAAGGAGAGATACTTGCTCGGCTTGAACAGGTGCAGCTTCTCCTTCAGAAGGAGCGCATTGGTGCACATGTAGACATACTTCTTGCGTTCCACCAGGCCGGCAACGATCTCCGGCATTTTGGGGTGCAGCAGCGGCTCGCCGCCGGGAATGGCCACCATGGGCGTCCCGCACTCATCCACCGCGCGAAAGCACTCCTCGGGTGAAAGCTCAGCCTTCAGGATGTGGGCGGGATACTGGATCTTTCCGCAGCCGGCGCACGCCAGGTTGCAGCGGAACAACGGCTCCAGCATCAACACCAGCGGATAGCGCTTGCGCCCCTTGAGCTTCTGTTTCAGCACATAGGTAGCAACCGTCCACGCCTGTGTAATCGGTACTGCCATAGTTACGTTTCTCCCTTTTACTTCATCCCCGCTGGTTCGATATCTGTCAATTAGCCGGCCGGCGCGCTCATGGCCCGGCGGTAGTTCGTCAGGGCCAGCAATGGAAACACATCGCGATAGGTGTGATAGGCGAGATAGAACACGCGGGGGAAGCCGGTGCCGGTAATAATGGCTTCGCGCGTCTTGCCCTCGCCCATGCTCTCGTCCCAGGAGCCGTCCGCTCGCTGCCGTTCCAGCAGCCAGCGCACTCCCTTAGCCACAGAGTCGCTGCGCGTGTCTCCCGCCGCCAGTAGTCCGAGAATCCCCCAGGCCGTCTGCGATGGCGTGCTCACGCCCACGCCGCGGGTCGTTGGATCGTCGTAACTGTGGCAGCTCTCGCCCCAGCCACCATCCGCGTTCTGCACGGAGCGGATCCACTCCGCTGCCTGCTGGATCTCCGGCTCATGGTTCCATATCCCAATCGCTTCCAAACCGCGGAGCACAAGGAATGTACCGTACAGATAATTCACTCCCCAGCGGCCAAACCAGCTTCCGTCCGGCTCCTGCTCTTTCAGCACAAACTGGATCGCGCGCTCGATCCGCTTGTCTCTGCGCGTGTAGCCGTAGGTGGCGAGCATCTCCAGAATGCGTCCTGTGATGTCGACCGTCGGCGGATCGAGCATCGCGTTGTGATCGGCAAACGGGATGTGCTGGAAGATCATCTTCGTGTTGTTCTTGTCGAAGCTCGCCCAGCCGCCGTTCTTGCACTGCATGGCGAATATCCAGTCAATCGCGCGCCGCGATACTTCGTACTGATAGCGCTCCCGCGGGTTGTCGACCTTGTTCAAGGCCAGCAGCACCTGCGCGGAATCGTCGGTGTCCGGATAAAACTCGTTGTTGTATTCGAAATACCAGCCGCCCGGCTGCGCATTGCGCACCTTCACGGCCCAGTCGCCCTTGTGACGGACTTCTTTCGCAAGCATCCAGTCCGCTGCCTTCAGCAAACGGGGATCGGTGCGCGAAACGCCGGCTTCGCCCAGCGCATAGACCATCTGCGCCGTATCCCAGACAGGTGAGACGCAAGGTTGCATGCGGAACGTCGGCTCCGGATAATCCGGCGTGCCCTGCGGCTCGTCGATGCCCAGCTTCTCGAACTCGTCCATCGCGCGGATGAAATGCGGATCGTCTTCGGAATAACCGAGCACGCGCAGCGCAATGATGGCGTTCATCATCGCGGGGTAGATCGCGCCCAGACCATCGGACATCTCAAAACGTTCCAGCATCCACTTCTCCGCCTTGCGCAATGCCATCGCGCGTAGCGGACGGATGTGCACGCGCTCTGCCCAGTGCACCATGCGGTCCAGGAGCAGAAAGAAGTTCCGCCAGCTGACGATCTTGTCCCGATTCCAGCGCAGCTTCAGGCTGGCCTTATCGCGGCCGCCAACAAACAGCTCGTCGATACTCCGCTCCGCCGGAATCTTCTTGAATGGCTTCTTGGCGTAAGCAATGGACAGCGGCACCAGGATCGCGCGCGACCATGAGGAAATCTCGTAGATGTTGAAGTAGAACCACTTTGGCGCGAGCACAATCTCCGGCGGAATGGCGGGCACCGCATCGTAGTCGTACTGCCCCAGCGCGCAGAGATAGATCTTCGTGAACGTGTTGCACTTGACCACGCCGCCGTGCGCCCGGATCCACGCGCGCGCCTTCACCATCAGCGGCTCTTCCGCCGAAGTCCCCATCAGCTTGCAGGCGAAATAGCACTTCACCGCCAGGCTGATGTTGCCCGGACCGCCGGGATAAATGCTCCAGCTGCCATCCTCGTTCTGGTAGCGCAGCATTTCTGTGAGCGCGCGCTGCATGCGTCCGCGGATCTCGGAATCGTTTGTTTCGAGCAGCACGTGAAGGAAGATGTAATCGGCCTCCAGCATGCCATCGGCCTCAAGTTCGCCGACCCAGTGGCCGTCCTCCTGCTGCATTTCAAAAATGTGGTGTTTCGACGCCTCGACTGCCTCGTCTACCTGATCCAGGCTCGCGTCAATTCGTCCAAATTTTGGTTGTGTGGCGGGCGGCTGCATCTGCTGCACAGGAGCCCTCAGCGGGTTCTCATCCACAGTTCGATTCATGCCATCTCTTTCGCACCAAAAGCAGCTTTCCTATCCATGTAGACCGGTCGACAACAGCCATTGTGGCCCTCTTCTTTTCAAGGAAACGCCCTGCCGAACCTTCGATAAACCAGAGCGCCCGCAACGCGCTAACGGGTCGCGACTGCCGCCGGTCCTATCGCCTGTACGATCTCAGCCGGAAGGCCGAAGCGCACATTCTCCGGCATCACTTCCACCTCATCCACTGCACCAAAGCCCTTCTCACGCAAATAGGACACCACTTCCGAAACCAGAATCTCCGGCGCCGATGCTCCTGCCGTCACCGCAACTGTCGAAACGCCCTCAAGCCACGCGGGCTGGATTGCATTGCAGTTGTCGATCAGATGCGCCACCGTGTTCAGATTGCGCGAAACTTCTACCAACCGGTTGGAATTCGAGCTGTTCGTCGATCCCACTACCAGCACCAGATCTGCCGCGTGAGCCACGTTCTTCACGGCGACCTGCCGGTTTTCGGTCGCATAACAGATGTCCTGCGAATGTGGGCCCACGATGTTCGGAAACTTCTCCTTAAGCGCTTGGATGATGTCACGCGCCTCATCGAGGCTTAAAGTGGTTTGCGTCAGATAAGCCACCCGGTTCCGATCAGGCACCTGAAGCGATGCCACCTCTGCCGCCGAGGAGACCACCTGGGTCACATCCGGAGCCTCGCCCAGCGTGCCCTCAATCTCGTCATGGTCGCGATGGCCGATCAGCACCAGCGAATATCCCTGCCGGGCAAACTTTACCGCCTCGACATGGACTTTGGTGACGAGGGGACATGTCGCATCGATCACCTTAAGGCCGCGCTCCTTGGATCGCTGCCGCACCGCCGGAGACACGCCATGTGCCGAGTAAATCACCCGCATTCCCTCAGGCACGTCATCGATGTCTTCGACGAAGATCGCGCCCTTTTCTGCTAACTCATTCACCACGAAGCTGTTGTGAACGATCTCCTTGCGCACGTAGATAGGCGCGCCGAAGGT
>DASUWP010000263.1:0-20578 GCA_036378335.1 Acidobacteriaceae bacterium
GTAGCCGAGCGGTCGCGTGTTCCCTCCGTCAGCATGCGCGAGGTAAAGCCAGCCAGGCCCGGCTTGTTCGCTGGATTGGCATCGCCACCGGCGAGCGTGATCACGCTCGCATTGAGCACCGGCAATGAATGATCTTCGACCAGGTAGACATGCAGCCCGTTGTCCAGCGTGAAGACCTTCGGCACCGGCAGGTGGACCTGTGGCAGCGGCCCGGGAGTTGGCGCAGTCTTGCGCCAGTCCTGCGCCGTCTCAAACGAAGCCGGGTAGGGATTCTCCACCTTCACAGTGGCATCTGTATCCGCCGGACTGCGCGGCACATCGTGCGTCACCTTCTCGCCCTGAACCGTGGTTACGACAACGCTCTTTGCATCCACCAGGTCTGCCTGCGCCAGCTTGTGCACAGAAGCAACAGAGACATGCTGGAAGCGCGCTACGTCCTTCGACAGATACCCGGGATCGCCGGTGTAGTAATTGTAGTAATCCATGCGATCGGCCACGCCGCCAAAGCCGCCCAGGCGCTGCAAGCCGCTGATCAGGCCGGTCAGGTGCGTGTTGCGGGCGCCGTCCAGCTCCGTCTGCGTCGGACCCTGCTCACGGATAGCGCGCAGCTCCACCTCGATCTCTTTCTGCAGGTCCTCTGGTTTTATTCCGGGACGTGCGATCACATCGCACTGCGCCACTGAGCCCAGCCGCAAGGAGTTCAGCGTGCACTCGGCGCTTTGTGCGATTTGCTTTTCATACACCAGCTTGCGGTAGAGCCGGCTCGCCTTGCCGCCGCCGAGGATTTCCATCAGCATCTCGGCATCGGCGTCGCCCGGCTGAAAGGCCGGCGGCATCAGCCAGGCATAGCTCACCCGCGGCAACTGCACTGTATCGGTCACAGTGGCAGTTTTTTGACTGGTGATCGGCGCAGTCGTTACGGTGACGGGCGGCGGCTCCGGACCTTTCGGTATCGGACCGAAATAGCGCTCCACCAGCTGTTTCAGCTTCGCTTTGTCGAAGTCGCCGGCGATCGCGATATTCGCATTGTTCGGCGTGTAGTAGCTGCGGAAGAAGTTGCGCACGTCCATCAAGCGCGCCGCCTCGATGTCTGCGTGCGAGCCGATGACCGAGCCGTAATACGGGTGATCCGGCGCGAAGAGCTCGTGATAGACCTGCTCATCGCTCAGCTCGTAGGGCTGGTTTTCACCCTGCCGACGCTCATTGCGCACCACGTCACGCTGATTGGTCAGCTTTTCTCGATCCAGCTTCTCCAGCAGAAACCCCATGCGGTCGCTCTCGAGCCACAGCGCCAGTTCCACCTCATTGCTCGGCACCGTTTCGAAGTAGTTCGTCCGATCGAAGTCTGTAGTGCCATTGATGCCGGTCGCACCAGCGCCCTCCAGGTAGCGGAAGTGCGCCTTCTCGCCGACGTGCTCGGAGCCCTCGAACATCATGTGCTCGAACAGGTGCGCAAATCCGGTGCGGCCCTTCGCTTCGTTTACTGGCCCGACGTGATACCAAAGGTCCACCGCCACCAGCGGCAGGCGATGGTCTTCGTGCAGCAGCACAGTCAATCCGTTGGGCAGCGTGTAGCGCTCATAGGTGAGCGCGGGCACCTTTAGCGGCTTGGTAGGAGGGAGCTTTGAGGGTTGGGCGAGAGCAGCCGTCGTCAATACGAGAGCAGAGGCGGCAAGGCAGAGGCGCGCGCCACGGGAAAAAGCAGAGAGCATGAACGTCCCCCGGAAGGATCAGAAGCAGAGGCACATGATATCCGGAAATGCACCGCTCCCGGCTGGCAAGATGCGCCATTTGACGCGATCCACCGAATGGATGGTTCAGGCGGTGGCCTTGCGGGGAGCTTTCGTGTCCGCATCGGGAACCTCTGCTCTGTGCTGATCTTCGGGGAGATCGTGATGCGCGGGCGAGGCCAGGTCAAGCGGACCCAGTCGGATAGGCTCCCGATCCGGAACGAGCGCGTTCCATCCTGGCAGCCTTTGATTGCCCATGATCAGCCGGGCTGCATGGCCCAGCGTCAGGTAGGTCCACGCCCACTGCACGAATACCAGGACGCGGTTACGGAAGCCCATGAGGAAGAAGATGTGCACCGTCGACCAGGTGATCCAGGCAAGAAATCCGCTCCAGTGTCCCTTGACCGGCCATTTCACGTCCGCAACGGCACGATTGCGGCCGATAGTGGCCATGTCGCCCTTATCGAAGTAGTGAAATGGCTTGCGCTGGCGGTCCTCCATGTCGGCTTCGATCATGTGTGCCGCCTGCCTGCCCATCTGCATCGCGGGTTGCGCCACACCGGGAATCGGTTTGCCGTGTTCGGTGACATCCGCAAGATCGCCGCAGACGAATACATTCCGCAGGCCGGGCGGGTTCAGAAATTGGTCTACGGTCACTGATCCCTTGCGATTCACGGGCATGCCCAGCATCTTGCCCAGCGGCGATGCCTGCACGCCTGCAGCCCATAGGGTCACCAGAGAGTCAAAGCGTTCGGCGTCCGCCCCTTTGCCGACGACGACATAACCGGGCTGGATATCCGTCACGGTTTTGCCAGTGAGGATCTCGACGCCCAGCTCATGCAACTGCTCGACTGCCCTCTGCTGCAGGTCGGGCGGGTATGAAGGAAGGATGTGAGGGCCGCCTTCCACCAGCAGCACGCGCGATTTTGCGGTGTCGATGCGCCGATAGTCTTCCCTCATGTAGAGACTCGCGATGTCGCGAATGGCGCCGGCTAGCTCAACACCCGTCGGACCGCCGCCGACAATGATGAAGTTTAGCGCAGGATGGGTTCCGGTCTCGACCGCCTCACGCTCTGCGAGTTCGTAGGCCAGCATGATGCGCCGTCGTATCTCCCGCGCATCTTCGAGCGTCTTCAGGCCTGGGGCCAGCTTTGCCCAGCCATCGTTGCCGAAGTAACTGTGGGTGGATCCCGTTCCAAGAATCAAGTAGTCGTAATCCAACTTTGCGCCGCTGCGCAGCTGGACACTCTGCTGCGCGGTGTCGATGCCAACGACTTCGTCCATCAGGACTTCGGTGTTCTTCTTGTGCCGTAGAACGGTACGGATGGGCTGAGAGATGTCGGCGGGGGATAATACGCCGACGGCAACCTGGTACAGAAGTGGCTGAAAGGTATGGTGATTGCGCCGATCAATTACCGTCACATCGACGCCCATATCGCCCAGGGCCAGCGCCGCGTTCAATCCCGCGAAGCCCGCACCCAGCACAACCACGCGCGGCCGCGTGCCCGTTTTCACTACGTTCTGTCCATTCATCGTCACTCCTGCGCTCACAGCCTATACCTGAGAGATGCGCCAGGAGCGATCTGCGCTTCGCGCGCTTTTTTTTAGCGCACTGTTTCGCCCATCACTGCGTTGTAATACTTGTTGCGGGAGCGCTTCCCTGCTGACCTTCCGCCGCGCTGAGCACAGACACATCCCGCAGCAGCGCCAGGAAGGGGACGGTATTGTTGCGCAGTTCGGGCATTCTTCCTTCGCTCGATCCGGAGATAAGCGTGTCCTCCCCCGCCTCTGTAGATACATCGGCTACCGACGGTGCCTGGGCGGGATCAGGCGTGGGGAGCATCGCCGCTGCCGTGATCGTCTTCTTGGTCACCAGCCGCTGCAGCCGGCTCAGGTCCACCTGATTGGAACTATCCACTGGCATCACGCCGAGATCCATCCCCGGCAGGTCCGATTCGCCTTCTACCGGTCCGGAAAGACCAGCAGAATCCGTCGCCTTGAGGAAGGTCACCGAGTGCTGATGCAGGGTGAAAGGGGGCGCCTGATGCCATGCAGCCAGATCCATACGCAGCACATAGTTGCTGCCGATGGATGCGCCGCGAATACCCATGTCGACGCGGAACTCCACCTCCACCGCGTCCGAACGCGAGCTGGGAATCCCGCCACTGACGCTGCCCGGCGTGCCCTGCGGCATGCGGACGGCATACACTTCGCCCGCAAAAGTCACGGCAGAGTGGTGCACCAGCGAGGCCAGCACGTCTTCCGCTGTGGGCTGCGGCTGCACCCGATTGGTCTCTTGCACGCTCGGGCTTTGCATATGCAGCGCTTGAGCGTTGAGAAGAAGAACTCCCGCCAACGCGACCGCTGCCCAGCACCGCTTCGTCGTCCAGAAGACTCTCATCTAGGCTCCATTGATGCATCTCCACCGTTTACAGCGCTTAAATCTCGGGATATTAAATCTCGGGATAGAAGTCGAAGAAGGCATCGATGCTTTGCTTCAACTGATTCTCAATCTGCTCTCGTGAGCCCTCCAACACGTGCATGGTGACCTGCGCTTCATTGCCGTTGTGCAGCGTCACGGGAGCCGCGCCGACCTGCTTTACCTCGTCTGCCGGCAGCAGGCGCATTCCATAGACCAGGACAAGATCCGCCATCCCTCACCTCTTCTCTTCCGCGGAGAGCCCCGCGGAGTCGTTTTTACGTGGTTAGAATCAAAGATCACAGATAAAGATCATGACAGACATTGTTCGTGACACAGTCATTCTGGGTTCCGGCTGCGCCGGACTCACGGCAGCTATCTACACCGCCCGCGCGAATCTGAAGCCGCTGGTCCTTGAGGGACACGAGCCAGGCGGTCAGCTCTCTATCACCACGCTGGTGGAGAACTTCCCAGGCTGGCCGGAGGGCATTCAGGGCCCCGAGCTCATAGAGAATATGAAAAAACAGGCGGCCCGCTTCGGTGCAGAGTTCCGCATGGCTCATCTGGTCTCGGCGGATCTATCGCAAAGGCCTTTCGTCCTGAATCTGGGCTCAGAGACCGTCCGCACCCGCACGCTTATCATCGCGAGCGGCGCCTCTGCACGCTGGCTGGGACTGCCCTCTGAGCAGGCTCTGATTGGCCATGGCGTCTCCTCTTGCGCCACCTGCGATGGCTTCTTCTTTTCCGGTAAGGAGATCGCCGTGATCGGCGGCGGGGACTCGGCGATGGAAGAGGCTCTTTTTCTTACCCGTTTCGCCAGCAAGGTTTACGTGCTCCACAGGTCGGACAACTATCGCGCATCCCACATCATGCTGGAGCGGGCCCGCGCCCACGACAAGATTGAATTCGTTTCGAATGTGATGGTTGACGAGGTTTTGGGGGTCGAGGAGAAAGAGGTTGCCGGGCTGCGCCTGCGGCACGTGAAGACCGGCGCGCTCTCCACCCTGCCCGTCACCGGCATGTTCCTGGGCATCGGTCACGAGCCGAACACCAAGCCCTTCGTCGGCCAGATCGAGCTGGACAGTGACGGCTATGTGGTCACCCATGACGACGTACACACCAGGGTAGAAGGGGTCTTCGCCTGTGGGGACGTGCAGGACCGCCGCTACCGCCAGGCAATCACCGCAGCCGGCTCTGGGTGCGCCGCGGCGCTGGAGACGGAAAAGTATCTGGAAGAGCAAGGGCGATAACCGGCCGGTCTGGAAATCCACAGTTGTTGCCAAAGGCACACTTTCCGCCTTTAGGCACCTGCACTCTGGTAATTCTGCTATCCCCTTTTGCCACACTTTCGTTACCCTGCTTGGAGCGCATCTGCGCCGGGAGCCCTAACCATGTCACGCACATTCCGCAACTTCGCACTTTCCGCAGCCCTCCTCGCCGCCACCACAGGAACAGCCTTCGCTGAAGCGCCGGGTGGGACGAATCCGCCACCAAAGGGGTTGATTGTCACCACAATTCAGGCCTTTGGATCGTTTTTGTCATTACTCGGTCTGTAGGCTGGTAGATACTGACCAGGATTGGAGTTGAGCAGTGAAGCTCCCCTTCCTGGATATCGTGCTCTGGGCGGCGGGGC
Source organism: Acidobacteriaceae bacterium (assembly GCA_036378335.1). Taxonomy (GTDB): domain Bacteria; phylum Acidobacteriota; class Terriglobia; order Terriglobales; family Acidobacteriaceae; genus KBS-83. The sequence goes on from DASUWP010000263.1 coordinate 5,783, forward strand.
CTGTCTTGAACGCCGCCCTGATAGTTGTGATTTGCCTGAGACGGCGCCTGCACAAATTTCCGGTGCTCGCATCCTGGTGCATCTTCACGATGATCAGCGCGGCTGTGCACTTCATTGCTTACCGTGTCGCCTCTGACCGCGTTTACGCCATCGTTTACTGGACCGCGGAGGTGATCGATGCCGTGCTTCAGATCGGCGTCGTCATCGAAGTGGCTCGCACGGTTTTTCAGCCGCTCCACTCGCCTCTTCGCAAAAGCAGGCTTTGGCTCGCATTGGCATTCGGCTGTTGCGTCCTGATTTCGTTCGCCATCGTATTGTGGATACATCCAGCCGCGCAGACGCGAGCCGGCGTGTGGGAGATACGCGGAGATATCTTCACCAGTCTGGTGATCAGCGGAATGTTCACGCTGGTCCTCCTGGGCTCACAGCGCTTCGGTCTTCACTGGCGCTCTCACGTAATGTCGATCGGCTACGGGCTGATGGTCTGGGCTGTGATGACCATCATGATTGGCCTACTACACGGATACTGGGGCACCTATGCCCACTACCTGGCTGTGGAGCACATCCGGATGGTCGTCTACCTGTCCATCCTTTGCTACTGGATTGTGGCATTGTGGCGAAACGAGCCCGAAAAGGGAGTGCCGACTCCAGAAATGCGAAATGCTGTCTTGCAAGTGACAGACAGAGTAAGTTACGATCTCGCGAAGGTTTTGGGTACCCCGGAGAAGGAGTCTCATTAAAGTGGTCGGCCTCGTTATTCTCGGACTCCTCCTGCTGGGAATCATCGGTATCCAATTGCGGTTCTTTCTGCGCCGCAGAGCCCAACAAAGAACAACCTGGAACACGCTGGTTGCCCGCCTGGAGCCGCTCAATTTCGCAGACCTAGAAAAGATTGCCAAGGCCTACCTGGAGCCGCGCGGCAATCAGCTCGAGCTGCAGCCACAGGCAATGTGGCGGCTGCTGGGTGGCGCGGATGGCCTGCCCCGGCTGCGCCGTAACGCCGAGGTGATGCTCGACCTTGCGGTATTTGTGCAGCGCTGGAACTTCGAAGATGCCACGGTTGTCGCCGAGATCATGCGCCGCGACGCAGCGCGCCTGCAGAAGGCGATTACGCAGATCGAGATGGCCATGCTGCTGCGCCGCCAGAGCCTGCGCATCCCCTTCTATATCCACGAAGCCTCCGCGGCTTACTATCTGATGCGCCAGCGACTCCTCGCCCTCTACGAGACCAGCCACGCCGGCCTGCTGCCCCGTCTGACCCAGGCCCTCTAAAAAGCAAACACCTTTATTTTCACGGCGTTCCCCAGCACATTCTTGTCAAAACTGGCAGAATTGTCTGAGGAGCATTTTCCCTGCATGACGGTTTCTCCCCCGGTAGCCACAACCGTGGTTGTGGATGACACGCCCGCCCACCACGCCCCCAGCATTCCTCGCGCCGGAAAGCGCCACCTCCCTGCTCTCGATGGTGTTCGCGGGCTCGCGGCAATTGCAGTCTTCTTCTTCCACTATGGCGATCTGGGCAATTCCAGCTCGCACGTCCTCCGGTTCATCAATGAAGCCAAGCTGCGGGGCGCCTATGGCGTCGATATCTTCTTCGCGCTCTCCGGCTTTCTCATCACCGGCATTCTCTGGGACATGCGGGACGCCAACGGCCATTGGCTGAACTTCTATCGCAACCGTGCGCTCCGGCTCTTTCCGCTCTACTACGCGCTTTGGGCCTTCCTGGCTTTTTACTGCTTTACCTTCCATCACCCGTGGTACCGCTCGAACTTTGCCTATCTCTTTTATGCCGGCAACTTTGTCTTCCCTTTCAAGTCGCTGAACCAGATTGGACCTTTCAACATCAGCCATCTCTGGTCGCTGGCGGTGGAAGAGCAGTTCTACATGATCTGGCCGGTCCTTGTCTGGCGCATTCGCAAGATCGAGACACTCAAACGCATTGCCCTGATCGCATTTTTCGCGAGCCTCTCGCTCAAGCTGCTGGCCTTCGGCCTCCACATCAATCCCCGCTGGAGCTACGTTCTGCTGCCGCTCCGCCTGGAAGGGCTTTGCGCCGGCGCCTACTGCGCGCTTGCGCTGCGCATTCATCCGGAAGCAACGGTACGGGTGGGCCGACGCCTCTTCTGGATGCTCGGTCCGGCCATGCTGGCCTTCTTCGCGATCTCAGCCCTTCGACCTCTCAGCGCTCCGGTGGAGCACCTCTTCGCATTTGCGCTGGTTGGCTCCGTGGGAGCGGCGCTCATCGCCATCGCGGTGGATCCGGAGTCATTCTCCTCACGCTTCTTCAGCACCCGCGCTCTGCGGATTGCCGGCAAGTACAGCTATGGTATTTACGTCTACAGCATCTTTCTCCACGACGTGTTCAAGACATACGTGCTTCCTCCCATCACCCACACCTTCCATGGTCGTGTCACCTCCGGCGTGGTGTATCTGGTCACAGTGATGTGCCTCACCATGCTCATCTGTCTCACTAGCTTTCATCTGATGGAGCAGCCTTTCTTGAAGCTGAAGCGTCACCGGTCCCCTGCCTGAGGCCGCCAGCTTCGCAACCAGGGCGGCAGAGGCGTTATCCTGAAAACGGCGCTGCGATCCCGCGTTGGGACGTGGACCCGAGCGTTTGACACCCCTTCGGCGTGCCTCGCCCGATTTTCGATCCGCGAGGTCTCCCGTCTATGCCCTTGCCCGCGCAACCTTCGGTCAGCCAACAAATCGATGCCCGACAGCCCACGCTTGATCCGCCGACGCCGGAGGCGTGGCAGGAGCTGCGTGCGCTAGGTCATCGCATGCTGGATGATCTCTTCGACGGGCTGTCCACTCTCCGCGACGAACCGGCTTGGCGTCCGCTGCCCGAGGCATCGGCAATCGCACTCGGCGGCCGCATACCCGTCCACGGCCGGCCGGCGAATGAAGTCTACGACGCTCTCGTCGAGCACCTCGTTCCCTACACCATCGGCAATCGCCATCCCCGGGCATGGGGCTGGGTGCGCGGCACCGGCACTCCGCTGGCGATGCTGGCCGACATGCTTGCTTCCGGGCTGAACGCTCACGTTGCAGGCGGCCACCAGGCGCCCGTCGTCATGGAGGCGACCTGCCTGCGCTGGCTCGCCGAGCTGATGGGGATGCCGAAGGAGAGCTCCGGCCTGCTGACCACGGGTGCAACTATGGCGAATCTCATCGGACTCGCCGTGGGTCGGCACGCGAAGGCCGGGTATGACATCCGAAAGCAAGGGCTGCAAGGCTGCGCGCACCCGCAGCTTCTCGTCTATGGCTCGACTGAGACTCACTCCTGGGCCTTGAAGGCGGTCGAGTTCATGGGCCTGGGCCGCGATGCCTACCGACGCATTCCGGTGACCGGCGCACACCGCATCGATTTACAGCAACTTGAGTTACAAATTGAGTGCGACCGCAACGCCGGCCATCGCCCGGCGGTTGTGATTGCCAACTGCGGCACGGTAAATACCGGAGCCATTGACGATCTGCCGGCGATTGCGGCGCTCTGCCGAAAGCATGATCTCTGGTTCCACGTGGATGGCGCGTTCGGCGCGTTGTTGCGGCTCACGAAGGAGTATGCGGGCTTGGTGCGCGGCATCGAGCAGGCCGATTCGCTTGCTTTCGACCTGCACAAATGGGTCTACCTGCCCTTCGAGATCGGCTGCGTGCTGGTCCGTGATCCCAAAATGCACACCGACACCTTTGCAACCCAGGCGAGTTATCTGGAAGAGGCGGAGGGCGGCATCATGGCCGGGGGCCTGCCCTTTGCCGATCGTGGCGTCGAGCTGACGCGCGGCTTCCGCGCGCTGAAGCTCTGGATGTCCCTGCAGGTGCACGGCGTGGATGCCTATGCTCGCCTGATTGCCGGCAACATGGCTCAGGCCGCGCACCTTGAGGGATGGATTGAAGCCTCGCCGCGCCTTGAGTTGGTTGCGCCGTGCCCAACCAACGTCGTTTGCTTCCGTTATCGGCGTCCCGAGCTCGATGAGACTGCATTGGATGCACTGAACCGCCGTTTGGTCATTGAGCTGCAGGAATCCGGCCGCTACATCGTATCCAGCACGGTGCTGGACGGGCGCTACGCGCTGCGCGTAGCCATCACCAACCATCGCAGCCAGACGGACGACTTCACCGCGCTGGCCGAAGACTGCGTGCGCTTCGGCGACCAGCTCGCAGCGAGCGCATGAACAGTCGCGAAGAGCTGCAGCGCAACCTGGCGCAGGTCGAAGAGACCATCGCGGCCGCCTGCCAACGCGCACAGCGCTCGCGCAGCGAGATTACGCTGATCGCGGTGACCAAGATGCACCCGGCTGCGGCCATCGCGGCCGTGGCGGAGCTTGGCGTCACTCACATTGGCGAGAACAAGGTGCAGGAGTTCGATTCGAAGCAATCCGAGTGGAATGCCCTGCGCAACGCGCACAACTTACAAGCACACCTGATCGGACATCTGCAGTCGAACAAGGCGGCACGGGCCGCTACGCTCTTCGATGCAATCGACTCGGTCGATTCGCTGCGTCTTGCCGAGCGGCTGGAAGCTGCCGCCCGAGTCAACCCTCGCACATTGCCGGTTCTGATCGAGATCAAGCTGAGCGAGGAGGAATCGAAGAGCGGCCTGGTCCCTCGGAGCGCCGAGCTCGAGCGGCTCCTCGATCATCTGCCTGGCCTCACTCACCTGAACGTGCGCGGGCTGATGACCGTGCCGCCCTATCTGCGCGATGCCCAGGCCGTCCGCCCCTACTTTCGTCAGCTGCGTGAGCTGCGCGATATCTACGCGCAAAAGTATCCGAGGTTGCACCTCGAGGCGCTCTCCATGGGGATGACACACGACTACGCCGTTGCCATCGAAGAGGGCGCAACCGAGATCCGGCTGGGAACGGCGCTCTTCGGCGCGCGCGATTACGGACAGCGGTGAAGCCACCCTTCATGTAGCATCGCTGCTGACGGAAAGGCATTCCCAGAGCCCATGAGCCATCTCTACGCCGGCGTTCTCGCCGCCATCGTTCTCGGTCTGCTCACTGTCTCGATCTCGCGCCTGCGCAAGACACACACGAAAGCCGATTACCTGGTCGCGGGCCGGTCGCTTCCCGCGATCGTTCTTGTCTTCACGCTGCTTTCGTCATGGATCGGCTCCGGCTCGCTGCTGGGCGGCGCGGAGAATGCCTACAAGCACGGATTCGCGGCGTTGTGGCAGGCGGGCGGCGGCTGGGCCGGGCTCGCGCTCATCTACTTCATCGCGCCGCGTGCGCGTAAGTTCGCGCAGTTCACCATCCCGGATCTTCTGGAGGTCCGCTACAACCAGCTCGCGCGCGTGCTCGGCGTTATCGCCGTGCTCTTCACCTATACCGCCATCACCAGCTATCAATTGATTGGCGGCGGCGACATCCTGCATATGGTCTTTCCCGCCGCGATCTCGTCCGATGGCGGCAAATATCTCCTTGCGGCGTTCGTCATCGTCTTCACTGCGATCGCCGGTATGTCATCCGTGGCGTACATGGATGTGCTGATCGGCATTCTGGCCACCGTCACTCTCATCCTTGCGCTGCCCTTCCTGATACATCGAGCCGGCGGCTGGCACGGAGTCCACGCCGCATTGCCGGCAACGCATTTCCAGGTGCTGGGCGACTTCAACCTCATCCAGGCGCTTGAGCTCTTCCTGCCCACCATGCTGTTGATGCTGGGCAATCAGTCGATGTATCAAAAGTTCTTTTCCGCGAAGTCGGAGAAGGCGGCGCGCCAGGCCGTCGTCGGCTGGGTGATCGGCACCATCATTCTTGAATCCGTCATCGTCGCGCTTGCGGTTGTCGCCTCGGTCGTCTTTCCGTCCGGAGAGGTGCATGAGCACCCGCGCGAGATCATTGCGTGGTCCGCGATGCACGGCCTGCCCGCGTGGCTCGGTCCGCTGCTGATGGGCGCGGTCTTCGCCAAGATCATCTCTACCGCCAACAACTATCTCTTCTCACCCGCAACCAACCTGGTCAACGATGTCTTCTCGCGCTACATCGCGCCGAATGCATCGAACCGGGTCGTATTGATGGTTTCTCGTCTCATGGTCGTCTTTCTCGGGCTGTGGGCGCTCTATCAGGCGCTGCACACACAATCCGTGCTGCAGAAGACGCTCTACGCCTACACCATCTACTCCGCCGCACTCACGCCGGTTGTGCTGGCCGCCTTCTACTCGCGACGCGCCAACGCCGCGGGCGCCGTCTCTGCCATCGGCGTGGGAACATTCGTCACCGTCTTCTGGGATACCGACTTCATCCATCATCATCTGCCGGAGATTCTCGCCCGCCGGGACGCCATCTTCCCCGCGCTGATTGCATCCCTCTTCTGCCTCGTCGTGGTGAGCGCATTCACAGCGCCCCCGCGCCGCGAGCAGATCGCCCCATTCTTCCCCGTAGTTGAACCTGCAGCCAGCGAGCCTGTCTCCTGACCCGCACCTTTCGTCCATGCCCATCGCCGCCCTCACCGTGGAGCTCTCGATCCCGCTCTCGCGTTCCTTGAAAGATCGCCGGCAGGTGGTACGCAGCATGAAGGACCGGCTGCGCCAGGGCTTCAACATTTCCGTTGCCGAGCTGGATGAGGCGATCACCTGGCAGAGCGCCACTCTCGGCATTGCGGCCGTCTCGTCCTCGCGCGATTATCTGCGCGGCCTGATGACTGAAGTCGAACGCGCCGCGACACGCCTGGCAGCCGAGCAGGGTGCCGAGGTCAGGGATTCGTGGTGGGATTTCGTCGAAACCTGATCGCATCCATGCTCGTCAGAATAGCGTTATCAATCACCATCTTCCCTCGCCCACTCTGATATCCTTTTGGGTTTACCCAGGGAGGTCGTCATGCCAGAGCAACGCGCCCGCAAATATCACCAGGGCCGGGTGGCCGAAACTCTCCGCGACGAGATCAGCACCATGATTCAAGGAGAGCTCTCCGATCCGCGCATCGGCTCTGCCCATGTGACGGAGGTGGTGCTGAACGCCGGCGGCAAGTCGGCGCGAGTCTACGTCGCGAACGACGGCCCGGTGGAGGATGAGGAGCCGATGCTGGAAGCGCTGGCATCTGCCCGCGGCTTCATCCGGCATGAGCTGCTGGAGCGCATGGGAGTCCGCCACGTGCCAGAGCTCATCTTCCACATCGATCGCACCGAGCGCATGACCGCGCGTATCGACGAATTGCTGGGCCGCAGGCGCCGCCGTAGCAAGGCGAGCGGCTCCGAGACATCCGCACCGACTCCGGAGGCCGGCAAAGGCGCATGAAGCAGTCTGCCTCCATGTCGCGGCAGCTCGACCCAGTATTGGCCCGCCCCCTTGCTGATTCTTCTTTCAACGAAGAGGCGGCGCGCCCGTACAGCAATCGGCGCCTGGGCTCCGCCGGCCCTGTCCTCGAACCAATCCTTGATGCCATCCGTGACGCGCACAGCATCTTGGTGACTGCACACGCGCGTCCCGATGGCGACGCTGTCGGTTCCGTGCTGGCCTGCGGGATGATGCTGGAGCAGCTTGGCAAGCAGGTGACCATGGCCTTCAGCGACCGGGTGCCGTTGATCTACCGCTGGCTGCCATGCGCCCAGACCATTCAGCACTGCAAGCGGATCGAAGGCGACTTCGATCTCGTGATCCTGCTGGAGTGCGATGGCATTGAGCGCAGCCGCCTCAAGGGCCTCGAAGGACGCCGCCTCGTCAACATCGATCACCACACCAGCGGCCGCAATTTCGCTCACCTGAATTGGATCGACACCGATGCCTGTGCCGTCGCGGAGCAGGTCTTTACGCTCGCCTGCGCGGCCGGGGTGCGCATCACGCCGGAGATGGCGACCTGCCTCTACATGGCCGTGCTCACCGATACTGGATCGTTCTGCTACGAAGGCACGGACGCGCACACCTTCTCACTGGCACAGGAGCTGGTACGGCTCGGCGCATCGCCCGCGCGCACCGCGCAGGATGTGTATTTTTCGAACCCGATGTCGAAGATGCTGCTGCTGGGCGCGGCGCTGGCCAACCTGAGGCGCGACGGTCGCGTTGCCTGGTTGTGGGTGACCACTTCCGATATGGAGCGCACCAACGCCGCGGAAGAGGACTGCGAAGGCATTGTGAACTACGCGATCGGGATTGCCGGCGTGGAGGTTGCCGTTTTTCTGCGCGAGCTGCCGGACCATCGCGTGCGGCTGAGCCTGCGCAGCAAGGGCGCGGTGAATGTGGCCGCAGTAGCGGAGAGCTTTGGCGGCGGCGGCCACGAAAACGCCAGCGGCTGCACCATGCCGGGTCCCATGCCGGCGGCATCGGATGCGATCCTTGCGCGCCTGCGGGCGCTCTTCTGATACCAAACGTATTTGCCTTGCACGCCAACGGACTCGCATCAGAACATAACCTCGTCCCCCCGCTTGGAACGCGAGGTGCTTTGCATGTCAGCAGAATCGAATTCATGGCCGGAGCTTGACTGGTCGGCATGGGAGCTCACCGCTTCCACGCTGCATATGTGGACGCAGATCGTGGGCAAGGTGCGACTCGCGCTCAGTCCCATGCAGGCACATTGGTGGAACGTGCCGCTGTACGTCAGCGCGCGCGGGCTGAGCACTTCCGCCATGCAAACCGGCGGCGAGATGCTGGATATCGAGTTCGACTTCGTCAGCCACGAGCTGCACTTCCGGCTCAGCACCGGTGCAGCATTGTCCATCCCGCTGCGCGCGCAAACGGTGGCAGACTTTTATCTCGAGTTTCAGCAATGCCTGACATTGCTGGGAGTCGATGCGCGCATCCATCCCATGCCGGTTGAGATCGCCGATCCCATCCGCTTCGACCTGGATACCGCTCACGCCTCCTACGATCCGGAGTTCGCCCATCGCTTCTGGCGCGTACTGGTGAGCGTGGATCAGATCTTCCAAAAATTCTCTTCCGGCTTTGTCGGAAAAGTCAGTCCTGTCCATTTCTTCTGGGGCAGCTTTGATCTGGCGGTGACGCGCTTCTCCGGCCGGCGCGCACCGGAGCGTCCCGGCGCCGATGCCATCACGCGGGAAGCCTACTCCCATGAGGTGATCAGCGCGGGCTTCTGGCCCGGCAATGGAGGCTATGGTGAAGCGGCGTTCTACTGTTATGCGGCACCCTCGCCCGCCGGACTTGCTGACGCCAAAGTGAACCCGGCAGCCGCATACTTCGACACAAAGATGGGCGAGTTCCTGCTGCGCTATAGCGACGTTCGCAAGCAGGCCTCACCGGAAAAAGCGGTGCGTGCCTTCCTGGACTCCACCTACGCAGCCGCGGCAGACAAAGCCAAGTGGGACCGTGCGGCGCTGGAGCGGCACTGATTCCATGAAGGCACTCGCCAGTGAAGAACACTCCGCCGTAGAGGAAATTTACGATCCCGAGGCCGGGCGCCCGCGTGGCGTGCTGCGGCCGCCGCCACCTGAAGGACGGATGCGCCACGCGCGCCGGAAGCCGCCGGCCGATCTTGAACCCTGGATCCAGCATTTCTGGAGCGTGCGCTGGGAACTGCGCGGCTGCGAACCGTTTCTGCAGGAGACGGTTCCGCATCCGAATGTTCAGATCGTCTTCGAGCGAAGCGGCGCTCATGTCGCCGGAGTGCATACGGCACGCTTCTCGACCACGCTCGAGGACACGTCGCGTGTCTTCGGCATCAAGTTCCGCCCAGGCGGCTTTCGGCCCTTTCTGGGCTCGCCTGTCGGCGCGCTTGCCAACCGCATGGTGCCCATCGATCAGATCTTCGGCAGCAGCGCACATCAGTGGGAGCTCACAATGTCGGGTTTGGAGCAGGATGACGCGCTGATTGGGGCAGCCATCGAGTTCCTGCGCGCTCGACTGCCGGTACCGGACGCGAATGTTCTCCTGGCGACTCGCTTGGTGGATCAGATTTCAAAAGCTGCCGAAGGCGAGAGCGAGATTCGCAGCGTGCAGGCACTGGCGCGCCGTAGCGGCATGGGCCAGCGCTCACTGCAGCGTCTGTTTCGGGAGTACGTCGGGGCCAGCCCGAAGTGGGTGATTCGCCGCTATCGCCTGCACGAGTTGGTAGAACGGCTCAAAGCGGGGGAAGCATTGGACGGCGCGCAGACAGCACTCGAACTCGGCTATTGCGATCAAGCTCACCTGATCAATGACTTCCGCGCCATCATCGGCTACTCTCCCAGCCGTTACCGCAGTCTACTCCGCAAAGCTCGATAGTCTGTTCCCGGCTTAACGGACGGCGCCTGGCAGTATCATTTCCTCCATGACGAATGGCCCCTCCCGCTCCTCGGCTCTGCTCATGGTTGTCGTACTCGCCCTTCCCGCCTTCGCCGCAAAACACAAAACCGCCGAGCATGCAAAGGAAGCGCCGCGTCCGAGCGAGCCCATCGTTCTGCATGTCGATCTCACCGATGCCCCGCGCCACATCCTGCATGCGCATGAGCAGATCCCGGTCACCGCCGGCCCGCTCCAGCTCGAATACCCGCAATGGATTCCCGGCGACCATCGCCCCACCGGCCCCATCGACAATCTCTCCGGAGTGTTCGTCCGCGCCAATGGCAAAGACATCCCGTGGCGGCGCGATGAAGTTGACATGTATGGCATCCACCTCACCGTGCCCGAGGGTGTGACCTCGCTTGATCTCTCCTACGATTTCCTGGCGGTGCCCGGCGGCACCGGTTCTGACGAGGATGATGCCACCAGCGCGAACATCGCCGTGCTGGAGTGGAACTCGGTCGTGCTTTACCCCGCCCACATTCCGGCTGCGGATATTCTCATCACCGCCAGCATCACCGTCCCTGAAGGATGGGGATCGGGAACCGCGCTACCGCAAGCGGGAAAATCCGGCGACGAAACCAGCTTCCAGACGGTTTCGCTTTACACGCTGGTTGATTCGCCCTTCATCACCGGCCGCTACTTCCGCGAGATTCCGCTCGCGCCGGAGATCACCCCGAAGCACTACCTCGATGTTGCGGGCGAGGCGCCGGAAGATATCGAGATCAAGCCCGCGATCCTCGATTCATTCTCGCATCTGGTGCGCGAGGCATCGACGCTCTACCAGTCTCACCACTATGAGACTTACCATTTCGTTCTCTCGCTCAGCGATAATGTGCGCAGCGAAGGGCTGGAGCATCACCAGTCCAGCGACAACGGCATGCCGGAGCATGGACTCTCGGACGAAGCGCTAGAGCCACTGATGGCCGATCTGCTGCCGCACGAGTTCACGCATTCATGGAATGGCAAGTACCGTCGTCCGATCGGGCTGGCGACGCCGGATTATGCAACGCCCATGCGCGGCGACCTGCTGTGGGTCTATGAGGGCATGACGCAGTACTGGGGCAATGTGCTGGCGACACGCAGTGGTCTGTGGACGCCGGAGCAGTTCAAAGAAGCCCTGGCGCTGACCGCCGCAAATCTCGACCAGAAGACAGGCCGCACCTGGCGCAACCTGGAAGATACAGCGATCGCAGCGCAGATTCTGCGCGGCAATACACAGAACTACAGCAACTGGCGCCGCAGCCAGGACTACTATCCCGAAGGCGAGCTGTTGTGGCTCGATGCCGACACCACCATTCGCCAACTCACCCGCGGACAGAAATCGCTGAACGATTTTGCCGTCAAGTTCCTCGCCGTCGGCGGCAACACTCCACCCAAAGTGCTGCCCTACACCTTCGACGACATCGTGGACGGCCTCAACTCCGTCGCGGCGTACGACTGGCGCGGGTTCCTGACCGAGCGACTCACCTCGCACGCGAATCATGCGCCGCTTGGCGGCATCGAGCATGGCGGCTACAAGCTCGTTTACCGGGACCAGCCCTCGAAATTCGAGAAGGCCGCGCTCGGCCGCCGTGATGGTGTGGACGCTTACTATTCGATCGGCCTGCGCCTCGGCAAGGACGGCACCATCGCCGATGTGAAGATGTTCTCCGATGCGTACAAAGCAGGCTTCGCGCCGCAGTGGAAGATCGTGGCAGTCAATGGGGTCGGCTACTCGGACGACGGATTCAAGAATGCGCTGAAGACCGCCAAGAGCACGAGCGAGCCAATCGAGTTCATCGTCTCTAACGACAATCAATTCCGAACATTGAAGGTCGATTACCACGATGGCGAGAAGTATCCGCACCTGGAGCGAGACGCGAGCGCGCCGGATGTGCTCGACGACATCGTGAAGCCGCTTGCACCTGCGGCAGCGAAGTAGTTTCGCTTCACAACGACGAAAGAGAAGCCCGGCCAATGGCCGGGCTTCGTTCGTTCTGTAGTTGTGGTCAGTGCGCGGTCAGTTCAGCCGCAACCTTCTCGGTGACGAATGCCTCGATCTGATCGCCCTGCTGCACGTCGCTGAAGCCGGCGAGGCCCATGCCGCACTCCATGCCGTTAGTGACTTCGCGCGCATCGTCCTTGAAGCGCTTGAGCGATGCGAGCTTGCCTTTGAAGACCTGCTCGCCGCCACGCATCACGCGGACTTCTGCATCGCGACGAATGGAGCCATCGGTGACACGGCAGCCGGCAATGGTGCCGACCTTCGGAATGCGGAAGACTTCCTGCACCAGCGCGCGGCCCTGGTAGCTCTCCTTGAAGACCGGATCGAGCAGTCCCAGCATCGCCTTGGTGATCTCGTCCTGCAGCTCGTAGATGATCGAGTGCAGCCGGATCTCCACGCCTTCCTGCTCGGCCAGTTCGGCGGCCTTGCGCTCCGGCCGCACGTTGAAGCCGATCACGATCGCGTTCGATGCCGAAGCCAGCAGGATGTCGCTCTCCGTGATGGCGCCCACACCGCTGTGCAGGATCTTGATCCGCACCTTCTCGGTCGACATCTTGCTGAGCGAATCGGAGAGCACCTGCACGGAGCCCTGCACATCGCCCTTCAGGATAAGCGGCAGGTCCTTCACCCCGGCCTGCTTGATCTGCTCTGCAAGGCCTTCGAGCGAGACACGAGAGCTCTTGGCAAGCTGCGACTCGCGCTCCTTCATCTTGCGGTACTGCGCAATGCCCTTGGCTTTGTCGCGGTCCGCAACGACCAGGAAGTTATCACCCGCGTCCGGCATGCTCTCGAGACCGAGGATTTCGACCGGAGTCGACGGTCCTGCCTCGTCGATGGCACGGCCGCGATCGTCGAACATCGCGCGCACCTTCCCGAAGGTATTGCCGACGATGAAGCTGTCGCCATTTTTCAGCGTGCCGTTCTGCACCAGGACGCTGGCTACAGCGCCGCGGCCGCGATCGAGCTTGGCTTCGAGCACCGTGCCGACGCCGGAACGATCGGGCGTCGCCTTCAGGTCGCCTAGATCAGCCGTGAGGCAGATCATTTCGAGCAGCAGATCGAGATTCAGCTTCTTCTTCGCCGAAACATCGACGAAGACCGTCGAGCCGCCCCACGCCTCGGGCACCAGCCCGCGATCGCCCAACTGCTGCTTCACGCGGTCCGGCTGCGCCTCCGGCTTGTCGATCTTGTTCACCGCCACGATGATCGGAACATTGGCCGCCTTCGCGTGGTCCACTGCCTCAAGCGTCTGCGGCATCACGCCGTCATCCGCCGCAACCACGATGACGACGATATCCGTCACTTTGGCGCCACGCGCACGCATGCGGGTGAATGCCTCGTGGCCTGGCGTATCGAGGAACACGATCTCGCGACCAAAGGCCGGTGAATCCTGCTTCGTGATCCGCACCTTGTACGCGCCGATGTGCTGCGTGATACCACCCGCTTCTCCTGCCGCTACATCCGTTTCGCGGATCGCATCCAGCAGCGAGGTCTTGCCGTGATCGACGTGGCCCATGACCGTGACTACGGGCGGACGCACGACTTCGATTTCGCCAACATTCTCCTGACCGAGCAGCGTCTCAAGCGCCTCGTTGGCCATCTCGTCTTCGAAGCTGATGATGGTGGTGTCTGCGCCGAACTGCCGCGCTACATCCTTCACCAGCTCGCCATCGAGCGACTGGTTCACTGTGACCAAAACACCGCGCATGAGCAGCGTCGCAATGAGGTCCTTGCCGCGCACTCCAAGCTTTTCCGCGAGGTCCTTAACGCTGATGCCCTCCGTCACCGTGATGGTGCGGGTGATGGGCAACGGCTCCTGCGGAATCTGCGCTCCACCGAAGCGCGATGGCGGAGCAAAGCCCTTCATCGGGCCTTCTTTGGTCTTCGGGTATTGCTGACGTCCACGGCCGCGTGGCGGACCACCCGGGCGCTGTGGACGCGGCGCCTCGCCGGGAGGCGGCACCAAACCACCACCCGCACCCGGACCACCGGGGCGCTGGCCGAAGCCAGGACGACCGCCCGGACCACCGGGGCGCTGGCCGAAGCCAGGACGACCGCCTGGAGCACCGGTGGGCGTGGAGCGCGTAGGATGCATAGGCCGGCGACCCGCCGGGAACCCTGGTGCGCCCGCTGGCGCGCCGGGACGCTGCGGATAACCGCCCGGACCACCCGGACGCTGGAAGATGGGCCGACCGCGCTGAATGGAGCCGCCAGCGCCTGCAGGGCCACCGGGGGCCTGCGGTGCAGCCGGACGCGGGGGCGGTGCGCTGTAAACCGGCCTGGGGCCGGTCTGTGGCATGATGACACGCCGGATCGGCGGTGCCGCTGCTGCAGAGGCTTCTGGGGCTTCCGGAGCAGCCGCAACCGGCGGTGCAGGTGGCGGTGCAACGGGCGCCGGCGGTGGCGTAACCGGGGGCGCAGCAGCGCTGGCTGCCGCAGCTGGAGGCTGCGGAGCGGCGGCCGCCACCACCGGATTGACGGGCGGCACCGAGGCAATCGCCGGACGCTGCGCGCTCGGCGCGGCAGCAGGCGGTGCAGCCGTTACCGGAGGCCGGGCAACCACGGGGCCGGCAGGTGGCTTCGCTGCAATGGCCG
>DASUWP010000264.1:0-33747 GCA_036378335.1 Acidobacteriaceae bacterium
AGCGGCAGATCGCGGAAATCCTGGAACCGCGCGCGCGCGAGCTCTTTCACATGCTGCGCGATAACCTTCGCTCGGGTGGAGTGCTCGAGGCGCTGGGCGCGGGCTGCATCCTGACCGGAGGCGGCGCGCGGTTGGCTGGCCTGCTCGATTCGGCCGAAAGCCTGCTCCACGTACCGGCGCGGTTGGGATATCCGGCGGCGCTCTCCCGTATGCCTGAGGAGTTGGTTCAGCCGGAGTACGCAACTGCAATCGGCATGCTGCTGTATACGCATCGGACGCGTGTGCTGAAGGCTGCGGAAGATCACAGTCTGCGCGCGAAGCTGCGGGCGATTTTCGCGGGGAGTTTGTAAGAGCAGCTTCCAGCTTCGATCACGCCACGTCGAGCGGGGTTGCTGATCCAGGCAGGAAGCGATGGCGAAAGGCCAGGAGCTGGAGGCGAGAAGCATCTGTTTTTGGCCTGTGGAGAAAAAGCACTAGAAAAGCCAAGGAAACAGGAATAAAAGCAGTAATAGCAAGGAATACAGCAGCGAGATGGGAGCAGTGAGCCGATGAATGATCCAGAGGAGATCCGCATTCAGTACAACGACGAGGTGCCGCGCGGCGCAAAGATCAAGGTGATCGGTGTGGGTGGCGGTGGCGGCAACGCGGTGAACCGCATGATTGCGGCAAAGCTGGAAGGCGTCGAGTTCATCGCCGCGAATACGGATGTGCAGGCGCTGCAGCTTTCTCAGGCGCCGGTGAAGCTTCAGCTTGGCGTCAAGCTGACCAGCGGCCTCGGTGCGGGCGCGAACCCGGATGTGGGCAGGCGCGCTGCGCTCGAAGACTCGGAAAAAATCATCGAAGCCCTCGAAGGGGCGGACATGGTTTTCGTGACCACCGGTCTTGGTGGGGGCACCGGAACCGGCGCGGCTCCGGTGATTGCTTCTCTGGCCAGCGAGATGGGTGCCCTGACAGTCGCGGTAGTGACGCGTCCCTTCGGCTTTGAAGGCAAGCGGCGCATGCAGCAGGCGGAGCGCGGCATGCAGGAGCTGCTGGAAGCGGTCGACACCATGATCGTGATCCCGAACGAGAAGCTGCTGGTGGTCGCGAAGGACGCCGGATTCTTCGAGAGTTTCCGCGTTGCAGACGATGTGCTGCGCCAGGGCGTCCAAGGCATTTCGGACATCATCACCATCCCGGGCATCATCAATCGCGACTTTGCCGACGTGAAAACGACCATGCACGGCATGGGTTATGCGGTGATGGGCACGGCGATGCGATCCGGGGCGAACCGCGCCGTGGAAGCAGCCCAGGCTGCCATGGCCTCGCCTCTGCTCGAAGCCGGCGCGATCGACGGGGCGAAGGGCATCCTGATCAACATCTCGGGTTCCAGCAATCTGAAGTTGAGCGAGGTGAATGAGGCCTCCACCCTGATCCAGAACGCCGCGCACGAGGAGGCGAACATCATTTTCGGCGCAGTGCTCGATGAGAGCATGGGCGACGAGGTGAAGATCACGGTGATCGCGACCGGCTTCCGGCAGGACCTCCCCAGCCGCGAAGAGTCGTCACGCGATACGCGGTCGCTCAAGCCGGAAGCGCCAGCCTTCCTGAATCTGGATGTTCGTCCCGCAGTACCGCGTTTTGCAAGCGAGGTTGCGGCGGAAGCCGTACGGGTACCCGTGCCTGAGCCGGTTGGAGCGGGAGTAGGAGCAGCAGCGTACTCCTCCGGATTCGGCGGGCAATCTTTTGCCGGTGCGGAACCTTTTGGCAGAGTGGAATCGCCGAACTTCGAACCCATCGCGGCGCATGTCCCGGCAGTGAAGGAGCGCAAGGAAGCGGCCTCCACACCCGAGGATTCGGCCATTGGAGGATTCCTCGAAACGCTGACCGCGGACGACAAGCGGGCCCGCGAACAGCGGCGCGCGGAAGAATCGGAGCTGGAAGAGCTGGATGTGCCTGCCTTCATGCGAAAGGGCGGACGTTAGGCTACAGAGCAGCCCAAATCAGGCAAATGGGTGCGGTTCTTCGTCCAGAGGAACCGCACCGCTGGCTTTCAACGTATGTTCCGGGAATCCGCTTTGATAGACTGAAGCATCCCACTAAAGCTTGAGGTACCTTCCTCCTTCCGGTACTAGTACCGAGGTAAGTACCAGAGTTGTAATGTGTAGAACGCTCAACCGGCGGGACGGGTAAGCTAGATTCCAGAGACGGGGATTGCAGTTGCGGCGAATCTGCCGGTCTGTCGTATCCCCGCTACACTGGAGACTCATCCGGGTTGAATCCAGCAGGGGCTTCTCAATGGGTCGGATCGCTTCATTTGTTCTCACTGTCGGAGTGGCTGTCGGGCTTGCCGGCGCGGTTGCGCCCGCCCATGCGATTGCCACTAGCGTCCACCACCGCAGGACGGCGCGGCTCCGTTCGACCCACAAGACAGCCCATCATGCTGCCGCGACGACGCGGCTGGTACGTGGCCGCGATGGAAAGATGCATCGCGTGGCCGTTCGCCATCGCTATTACGAGCACTTCACCGGTGACTCCTTTGCCGAGTCCGACATCACAGCGGGCGACATCACGGCGGGTGAAGATCCGGTAGTCCGGGCAGCGGCGATTGCCGCACTGGGCAACATGAACGGAACGGCAGTGGCAATCGACCCAAGCACTGGCCGCATTCTCGCTATGGTGAACCAGAAGCTCGCGCTTTCAAGCGGTGCCGAGCCCTGCTCGACCATCAAAGTCTCGGTGGCGCTCGCGGCACTCGAAGAGGGCATCGTGACCAAGGACACGCCGGTAAATCTGGGCGGCTGGTCGATGACGATGACCGAGGCGCTGGCCCACTCGAACAATCTTTATTTTGAGACGATTGGACGCCGCCTCGGCTTCGAGCGCGTGCGTCACTACGCGAACCGCTTTGGCCTGGGCGAGTTGGCCGGCTGGAACATCCCTGGCGAACAGTTGGGCGTGTATCCCAACCAGGAATTGCCGGAGAAGCTGGGCGGCGTAGGCCGCATGTGCTCCTTCGGTCAGAGCATCTCGATGACTCCGCTGCAACTGGGCGCGCTGACTGCCGCGATCGCGAATGGCGGCACGCTTTATTATCTGCAACATCCCACAACGGCGGCAGAGGCAGTCAATTTCACGCCGCGTGTGAAGCGCGAGCTGAACATCAAGCCCTTCATTCCAGACGTCGCCAGCGGCATGGGCGGCGCGGTTTCCTATGGCACGGCACGCTCGCTGCGCGCCAATTTCAACGAGCTCCCGGTGCTGGGCAAGACCGGCACCTGCTCGGACAACGGAACGCGCTTCGGCTGGTTTACCTCCTATGCGGACACGAACTACGGCCGCATCGTGACCGTCTTCTTCCTCGAAGGTGGCCGGCCGACCTTCGGTCCCAAGGCTGCGGAGCTGACCGGCATCTTCTATCGCAATCTGTGGGACCGCAGCTACTTTGCCGAGAAGAACCCTTCCGAAGCTCCTGCCGCAGGCGCGATGGGACAGCCCTCTACAGCGAGTGGGGCCATTCAGTAGCATCCAGTGAAATCGATCCGCACCCAACGGCCTCCCACGTGGAGGCCGTTATCATTTGCAACATGAAGCTGCATCCCACACCAGCATGAAGATCCTGACGGCGGCAGAGATGCGCGCGGCCGACGCGGCCACAACGGCGGAATACGGCATAGCCTCCATGTCGCTAATGGAGAATGCCGGCGCGGCTGTGGCGCGCTTTGTGCTGCAGGAGCTGTCGGACGCCGAGCAGGGTGGCGTGCGCATTGTTGCGCTCTGCGGAAAGGGCAACAACGGCGGTGACGGATTCGTAGCCGCACGCATTCTCGCCGAAGCCGGCTGCGATGTCGGCGTGCTGCTGATGGGACATGCTGCGGAGCTAAAGGGAGATGCGCGCACCGCCTGCGAACGGCTGCGCGCCGCGGAACTGGCGCCGGTGGAAGCTCCGGATGAAGCCGCTTTTGAGGCTCCTGCGATACGGCAATTGCTGGATGGCGCAGACCTGTTTCTGGATGCAGTGCTGGGCACCGGCTTCCGGCCACCCATGCGTGGAGTGGCTGTAGCTCTGGGCGAGTGGCTGGCAGCCCATAGCGAGGCGCCGGTCGTTAGTGTGGATCTGCCCTCCGGCTGGGATGCCGACAATCGCGCCATGCATCAGCAGGGAGCCTACCGGTCGGACGCAGTGGTGACGTTTACCGCGCCCAAGCTGGCGCATATTTTTGGGTCTCTCACGCCTGGCCCGATTGTGGTCGCACCGATTGGATCGCCGGATGCGGCTGTCCGATCAGATACGGGACTGCATTGGGCAGGCAGCGCCAAGCGTCTGGCCGAGGCCCCCCGCGCCCCTGACAGCAACAAAGGCAAGTTTGGTCATGTGGGCATCATCACCGGCGCACGCGGACACGCCGGTGCCGCCGCAATGGCCAGCTATGCGGCGCTCCGGGCGGGCGCCGGCCTGGTGACGGCAGCCGTGCCGGAATCGATCCTGAATACCGTTGCGGCCATTGCGCCGGAGCTCATGACCGAGCCGCTGGCTGAGACGGCAAAGGGCAGCATCGCGTTGCGCAACCTGGAAGGCGATGAGGGTCGCGCACTTCTGGAAAAGAGAAGTGTCGTGGCCATTGGGCCAGGGCTGGGGCAGGAGCCGGAGGCGCAGCAGTTCGCGTTGCGGCTGATCGAGCTTTGCGGTGCGGAGCAGAAACCGATCCCGATGGTGCTCGATGCCGACTGCCTGAATGCGATCGCTCAGCATAAGTACGCGCTTGGCGGTCATGGCCGGATCGTCGTGCTGACACCGCACCCTGGCGAGATGGCGCGGCTGGTAGGCAAATCCATCGCCGAAGTCGAAGCGGACCGTGAGGGAATCGCGCGCGCCTATGCGACGGAACATCACGTCACATTGGTGCTCAAGGGCTGGAGGACACTGATCGCGCATCCGGATGGGCGCATCGCAGTGAATACGACTGGCAATCCCGGGCTGGCCAAAGGGGGCAGCGGCGATATCCTGACCGGAATTGTCGCGGCGACGCTCGCGCAGTACAAATCGAGTGTGGCTGAAGCGGTCGAAGCGGCGATCTACTTGCATGGTCTTGCAGCAGATTTCGCTCTCGTCAAACATGATGAGCACACGTTGCTGGCAACCGAGGTATGTACGTATCTGGACCATGCCTTTCGTTTCCGGGCGACGCAGCGCGATGGAATTACATGGCTGCAGGGTCTGCCCGGTATGCTGAAGTCGTACGACCATGAGGGCACCCGATGACCACAGCGCCGACCGAGTTTGTCACTCGCAACAGCGCGGAGACGATCGAAGTAGGACGGAAGTTGGCGGCTCTTCTGATCCCGCCGAAGTTCCTGATCCTGCGCGGAGATCTGGGCGCGGGAAAGACTACGCTGGTGAAGGGAATCGCCGAAGCGCTCGATGCAGCTGACGCAGATGAAGTGACAAGCCCGACGTTCACGCTGGTGCATGAATACGAAGGCACGCGAGAGAGCGAGGGCAAGCGCGTGCCGGTGCGGCTGTACCACCTGGATCTCTATCGCATCGAGACCGAGCGGCACCTGGAGACGCTGGGGCTGGATGATCTGCAGACGAACGACAGCATCGTGCTGGTGGAGTGGGGCGAGAAGTTTCCCAGCGTGGTGAAGCGCAGTCAGGGTGAGATCGTGATGAAATCGCTCGACGGCGATGGGCGGCGGATTACGCTCAACATGAAACCGTCGCCCGTGGTTGCCGGCGTTAAAACAAAAGAAGGGTAGACGCAAGTTGCAGCGCGAATCTCGTCAGGCCTTTCTATCAAAGAACGGTCTGCATCCCGGACCTTTGGTCATCCACCGCAACCCTGCTTTGATTTAAAACCCCATGATGTTGTAGCCGCAGTCGACGTAGGTGATTTCGCCGGTGATGCCGCTGGCTAGGTCGGAGACGAGAAAGAGCGCGGTCGAACCGACCTCTGACTGCTGGACGTTGCGGCCTAGCGGAGAGCGCTCTTCATGCGACTTCAGCATCAGGCCAAGACCGCCGATGGCACGCGCGGCGAGCGTCTTGATGGGCCCGGCAGAGATGGCATTGACGCGAATGTTCTTCCGGCCCAGGTCGGCGGCGAGATAGCGGACCGTCGCCTCCAGCGCGGCCTTCGCCACCCCCATCACGTTGTAGTTGGGAACTACCTTTTCGGCTCCGTAGTAGGTGAGGGTCAGGATGCTCCCGCCTTCGGTCATCAGCGGCGCTGCGGCGCGGCTGAGGGCGATCAGCGAATAGACGCTGATGTCATGCGCGATGCGGAAGTCTTCCCGCGAGGTCTGGACGAAATCATTCTTCAGCGCATCGGCCGGAGCGAAGCCGATGGAGTGGACCAGGATATCCAGCTTGCCGTGCTTTTCCTTCAATGTCGCGAAGAGCCGGTCGATCTCGGTATCGACTGAAACATCGCACTGGTAGGCCTCGGCGCCGGCCAGTTCGGCGATCATGTCCTCGGCTTCCAGCTTCAGGCGCTCATTCTGGTAGGTGATCAGCAACCGTGCGCCAGCCTCGTTCAGCTTCTGGGCGATGCCCCACGCGATACTGCGTTTGTTGGCGACTCCGAAGACAATGGCTGTGCGGCCTTTCAGATCGATCATGCAATCCTTTTCCCTTTCACACGAAATGCCAGAGTATCAGCCACGGAGGTTATAATGTGTGTTATACGGAGCGCAAACATGCTAACAGTGAAGGTCACGACCATCGGTTCGTCCGCGGGCATCATCCTTAACCGTGAAGCGCTGGCTCACCTGGGCGTGAAGAAGGGCGATGTGCTGTTTCTGACCGAAGCGCCGGATGGATACAGGATCACTCCGTACGATCCGGAGTTCGAGCGGCAGATGAAGCTTGCTGAGGAGATCATGCACAAAGACCGCGAGGTGCTGCGGGCCTTGGCGAGGTGAGTCCGCGTGCGCGTCGCTGGCAATGGGTAGAGATAAACGCTTTGTATGCCATCCACGATCGCCTGATCGCTGAGCATGGCGGCCTAGGGGGCACGCGCGATCGAGCGATGATCGAATCCGCGATGGCTCGTCCACAGCATCTGGCAATCTATGGCAAGCCCGATGCTGCGGATCTGGCCTCTGCGTATGCTTTCGGGCTGGCTCGCAATCACGGCTTTATGGACGGGAATAAGAGGGCAGCCTGGACTGTCGCCAGGCTCTTCCTCGCACGGAACGGATTGCAGCTCAACTTTCAGGCAATCGATGCGATTGTGGCTGTTGAGCGCCTTGCCGCCGGCGTCATTTCCCAGGACCAATTCGCTGAGTGGCTTCGAACGCGCCTGAATGCTTGAGTCGAATCATTTATCCGCCAAGGTCGATCAATTCCACACCGTCGATAGTCCGGCCCAGGAAGCGGGTGCCCAGCGAGCGAAACTTCGCGACGGAGTCCGTTGCATAGAAGCGAACTCGCGGGTCTCGGTGTGCGGACGATTCGAGGGCGAGCCGGGCAGCTACCTGTTCCGCGGTGACGTGAGCGGAATCGATCACCCGGACAACGTGGCCGCTGTCGTGCTCGCGCAGGGTCTTCTCAATCACACCGCGCAGCAGCGGATAATGTGTGCAGCCGAGCACCAGCGTGTCTGCCGCCATGCCCTCTGCGGCGGCGTGCGACAGCAGATCGTCAAGATAAATGGCGGTGACCTCGCGCGTCACCGGATGATCGATCCAGCCTTCCTCCACCAGCGGCACTAGCAGCGGACATGCCTTCTCGATCACGCGGAGGCCGCGCTCGCGGCAGCCAGTCAAGTAGGCATGGCTCTCCACCGTAGCGGCGGTGGCAATCACCATCACGTCCTTGGTTTGGGAAGTCTGGAGAGCGGCGGTAGCGCCGGTCTCGATCACGCCGATTACCGGAACCTCCACCGCCGCACGGAGTGCATCGAGCGCGAGCGCGCTGGCGGTATTGCAGGCGATCACGAGAGCCTCGGCGCCCTGCTCGACGAGAAAGTGCGCGCTCGAAACGGCATAGCGCGCCACGGTGGTCCGGGATTTGGAGCCATAGGGAAGGCGGGCAGTGTCTCCGAGGTACAGGTAGTCTGCCGCCGAGGCTTGCGCCAGAAGAGCGCTGAGCACGGTGAGACCGCCTACGCCGGAATCGAACACCCCGATGGTGGGGACACGCTCGTTCATTTTGCCTCCACGGTCGGCGGCGGTGGAGCGGCGCTCGAAGCAAGATAGGTGCGGCTCAGATCGGCGTGGCCGGCCAGCGTGTCGCGGGGCGCGCCATCGACCAGGAAGCGCACCTGCGATATCTCGGGAATGTTCGCATGCAGCGTGCCAATGAGCGAGAGAAGCGTCATGGTCTCCGTTTCAATCCCCGAGGGGTGAGCCTGCAGTAGACCGCTGCTCAGATTCACCACAGCCAGCGTGCCCCCGGTGGTGCCGGCCGGCAGCGGCATGAGGAAAACGTCATCCACTCCGGCGTTTACGGCGATGGGGTGAGCGGAGCCGGGCTTTGCATACTCAGCGAGAAGCTGGTTGAGAAGATAACGGGCGCGGGCGTGCGGCTCGGTGGGAAGCGCGATGCGCCGATCCGTGTTCACCAGCGATCCGTCGGTGTCGTTGGCCAGCATCAAGACGATGTCGCTGGTGGGCATGGCACTGGGGGGCGTCAGCGGCGATGCGGCACTCGCGTCGGCCTGCAGCTTGTCAGCGGCGCGCTCGCGCATACGGATCAGGAAGATGGCCATCACGGCGGAGACCAGCAACAAAACCCACAGCAGCACGCGTTGATAACGGGGAATCATGGCTGCGTGTTCCAGTCGCGGCGCCAACTTTCGATTGCGGCGGCGAGTCCTGCCAGGATGCGGGATTGATAGTCAGGATCGGTGAGCGCCGCGGTGATCGAGCCGTCCTTGGTCAGTGGAGCAATCTCAACCGCGGCGGCCGGGCAGGTCATGTTGTTGAGCGGCTGCATGGCAGTACGGCCCAGGGTTACCGGCACCCCGGCGTGCGTCATGGCGCTGTTGATTTCCGCAGCCCAACGCAGGCTCTTGTGCAGATAGGCGGCTTGCGCCTGGTCCCAGGGGAGAAACGTAGTGGGCTGCGCGGGCGGCAGAGATGAGGTGAAGAGATGGATGCCGCTACCGCTGTCCGAGGCGTGCAGGATGAGGCATGCGGCGGGTTTGCGCGCATTGGCCATCGCAGCGCGTTTTGCCGGTGGCAATGTTGCATCGCTCTCGCGCGTGGTGATGACGGGTATGCCGCGCGCGGAGAGCATGGAGCGCAGACGGATCGAGAGGGCCAGCGCCAGGTCCTTTTCGTCGAGATGCGCGGCGAGGTGTGCGCCCGTATCCGCACCGCCGTGTGCTGCATCGAGCACCACCAGGAATTGCGGCTGGACCGTGGCAGTGGGGCTCGGCGGAAATGCAGGCTGCTGCGGTGCCGCTTGCTGCAGCGGCGAGGGGAATACGGATAAAGAAGCAGCGAGCGCGCAGACGACGAGCGAAAGCGAGCGGGCGAATCGAAGACTCACCCGCGGGCGTGTGTCAATCCAGCGCATAGATAGCGAGGCCGCTCAAGAGCTTGGGATAGAAGTCGGTGGACTTCTGCGGCATCACCTCGCCGTTGAATGCGATCTCGCGCAGCTCCTGCAGGGTGGCAGGGTTCATCAGGAACGCCGCCTGCGCATTGCCCTTGGTCACCTGTTCCACGGCTTCTCCGGCATCGCGCAGATAGCGAAGGTTGCGCTGCTCCCGGATGGATTCTTCGGAGAGGCCCAGCAACTGCTCGAGCACCAATCCATGGAGTTGCGCGACATCCAGCTGCCGCTGCCGCACAGGCAGGTGCGCCAGTGCCTGGTCTACCGCTTCCGCCCGGGCCTTCAGCAGATAGGCGCCATTGGTCAGAACAGCGACGAATGCCGTGCCGACCCTGCCCGCGTCTGCAAGAGTCGCGGTGAGCGGGCTGGCATCTGTCGCACTCAATTTTTCGACTTCGAAAAATGGCGCTGCACGCTCGAGGAAGGCTTCCGGTCGAAACCCTTCGAGATCGAAGACGACGCGATGGGTGGGCAGGATGAGCAATCCGTCGCTATCCATGTTGACGAAGGTCATCATGACCGCGGCTTCGGGAAAGGACGGGTGCGGCAGCGTGGATGCCAGATCGCGCTCGCGCGTGTGGTGCACGTGGGCGGGTGCATGCTCCTTGCCATAGTTGAGCGCGGTCTCGTAGCGATGATGGCCGTCGGCAATGATCAACTTTTTGTCACTCATCGAGCCGATGACCAGGCGAAGAGAATGCGGGTCGGTGATGCGGGAGACGCGATGCAGCACGCCATAGTCATCGGTGACCTCGACCTGCGGCTGGAAGTTCTGGAAGAGAATCTTCTCGATGCTCTGCGCCGGGTCGGAGTACAGCATGAAGATCTGGCCGAAGTGGGCGCGTGTCGCTTTCAGCAGGTTCAGGCGGTCGCTTTTGGGTTTGGATAACGTTTGTTCGTGACGAAAGACCACTTTGGAGCTGTAGTCCTCCAATCCGCCAAGCGCGATAAATCCGCGTCGCTCGCGCACTTCGCCCGGCTGGCCGGGAACCTGGAAGCGCTGGGAGTAGGCGAAGATCGACGGGTCGTTATCGGTCTGCAGAACGCCTTTGCTGCGCCATTCGTGAAAGTCATTTGCGGCGCGTGTGTACACGTCGCTGACGCCGGGTTCATCAAACAATTCAGGCAAGCCGAGAATGATGCGAACCAGGTTGTAAGGGCTTCGTCCGTAGTAGACCTGCTGCATTGCAGGCGTGATCTTGTCGTAAGGCTGGGTGACCACGTCTTCGATGCGAACGGCGGTTGGATTGTAGCGCGTGGCGCGGAAGGGATAGATGCGTGCCATCAGTTTTTGCGATTGTACTAGAGTGCGTGCGGCTGGCCTTGCGATCAGTGAGACAACAGAAGGCAGAAGGACTTGCGGGGGTATGCAGATTCCGGCTCCTGCTCGCCGGCGTGACATTCGCGAGACAATTGCGCGCTAAAAAATTCTGCTTGGGCTATGCCGGGGCCTATCGTGTAGCATGGCGCTCAGTTGGGGAATTGCCGCATGGTGTCCACGTCTAAAGGCTGGTTCCTGTCGCGGCTTGTTTGTCATAGCCGAGATTTCCGCATCCTGCTCGTACTGCTGGCGCTGGTCTGCCCGGCGCTGATTCATCCTTTGCAAGCGCAGGACGATCCTCTCAACCAAATACATGTGACACCGCCGCCACCCAAGGTCGCGCCGCCCACCGGCCCGCCTCCGCTTGAGGGCAAATCCGCGTTGTCGCATCCGCGGAACGGAGAACGTATCCGCGTGGATGTAAATCTGGTGCTCATTCCGCTGACAGTCACCGATCCATTGAATCGCCTGGTGACCGGGCTCGAGAAAAACGAGTTCTATCTCTACGAGAACAACTCGCAGCAGCAGATCAAAAGCTTCTCCGCCGAGGATGCGCCGGTCTCGATCGGCATCATCATGGACCTGAGCGGGAGCATGACGAACAAGGTGGTGCGCGCGCGCGAATCGATCATCGAATTTCTTCGCACGTCCAATCCGCAGGACGAGTTTTTTATCATCGGGTTCAACGACCGCCCGGAGCTGATTGAGGATTTCACTTCGTCGATCGACGATATCGAAGCCCGTTTGCAGACCGTTCGGCCAGGCCACCGGACGGCTTTGCTCGATGCCATCTACTACGGCGTGAACAAGATGAAGCAGGCGCGCTACGATCGCAAGGCGATTCTGATCGTCTCAGACGGCGGCGACAATCGCAGCCGCTATACGGAAAACGAGGTGCGTAACCTGGTGCGCGAGTCGGACACGGAGTTGTTCTCCATCGGGATATTCGACGCGTATGCGGCCACGACCGAGGAGCGGAATGGTCCCCTGCTGTTGCACGACCTCAGCGAAGAGACCGGGGGGCAGCTCTTCCGCGTGGACGATATCTCGGATATGACCGACATTGCGACCAAGATCAGCGCCGAGCTGCGCAACCAGTACGTGCTCGGCTACAAGCCTTCCGAGCCGAAACGGGATGGCAAATGGCGTAAAGTGAAGGTAAAGCTGGTGCCACCCCCCGGGCTGCCGCCGCTTACCGTACATGCCCGAAGCGGATACTATGCACCCTCGCAATAAGCCCTATTTGCGAAGTACGCTCACGCTCTTTTTAATTCTGGTCTCCGGTGGTGCGATGCTGGCGCAGCAGGCGCCCGCGCCCTTGCCTGCTGAGCAGCAGCCGCCGCTCAACGTGGATCGTGATCCCGTTCCCTCGCCGGGTCCGAGCGGTGCTCCTGCGGCCGGCCCGCAAGCGCCGGCGGCGGGGCCTGGCCAGGTTGCCCGAGGAAAGAACGGCGGTTACACGCTGGTCCGAGATGTCGATGAGGTAGTACTGAGTGCCACGGTTATCGACGATCATGGGCACCTGGTAAATGGGCTGAAGCAAGACGACTTTCACGTCCTCGAAGATGGCAAACCGCAGAACATCACCTCGCTCCAGGAGCAGGACATTCCCGTCTCCATCGGCCTGCTGATCGACAACTCCGGATCTATGCGCACGAAGCGGCAGGCAGTGAACGAGGCCGCACTGGACATGGTGCGTGCTTCGAATCCGCAAGACGAAACCTTCGTCGTGAACTTTGCCGACGAGGCATACATCGATCAGGACTTCACCAGCGACATCAATAAATTACGCGACGGGCTTTCCCACATCGACTCCAAGGGCGGTACCGCGCTGTATGACGCAGTGATCGCGTCGGCCGACTACATGTCCAAAAATGCGAAGCGTGCGAAGGAAGTTCTGCTGATCATCACGGATGGCGAGGACAACGCCTCGGGCACGAATCTGGAAGAAACGGTGCGGCGCATTCAGGACCTGCAAGGGCCGGTGGTCTACTCCATAGGTCTGCTGTTTGATGATTCCGGCGGGGGTGGACGCGAGTCGCATCGCGCCAAGCGCGCGCTGCAGTTGCTCTCCGATGAGACCGGCGGGCTGGCTTTCTTTCCGAAGAACCTGGGCCAGGTGGATGAGATCGCGGCGGAGGTGGCGCGTGATATCCGGAATCAGTACACGATCGGCTATCACTCCAGCAAGCCCGCCAGCCTGGGCGGATATCGCGTGGTGCACGTGGATGCCAAGGCAAAGGGATACAACAAGCTGACCGTGCGTACCAGGCCGGGATACTTCCCGCATTCGCAATCGGCTATTACCAGCAAGAAGCAGTGAGCGTCAGAGCATGCGCTTCAGCCGGAGCGTGAGATGTTCCGGCTTGCCGTTGCGCTCCACTTCCAGATGCACAAGATTGCCTGGCGCACTGCGCAGAGCGGCGGAGACGCTGCCCAGATTTGCTGCGACCAGCGGTTTGTCTTCCATGCGAATGAGAACGTCGCCTGGCTGAACACCTGCATCCGAAGCCGGCGAACCAGGCATTACCGCCGCGATGACGAGTTTCCCGTCGGATGCACCGCCAGGGGTGGCCGTCAGCACGAGTCCACTCATGTCTGACTCAAATGGCGCATGCGTGCGCTGGTTCGGTTCGAGATAGAGAGAGGCGTAGCGCTGGTTCAGGACGAAGTTGAAGCGGCTCAGAGCCTCAAGTCCAAGCACTCCTGCGAGGCGTGGATTGCCCGCGCTCGGGCCCGCGGATTCAACTTCGGCGATGGGCGCGTGCAATGTGAGCGGGCCGAGGCGGAGGTCCTGAAGACGGATTAGGGTCATAGCCGCGGTGTTCTTCGTCGCCGGCCGTTCGAGCTTCGGGCCGGTTGCCAATCCCGGATGCGCAGCGAAAAATGCCGCCGCAAGCACGATGCCGGGTCCGGGCTGGCCCGTATCAACCAGGAATAGACCTGTGGCAGTGTCACCCCCGGCCAAGGAAAGGGTGCCTTCCACGAAGGGGAGACCGCCCGCGCTGAAGAGGGGCAGCCGCGCGGCCGACGAGGGACAGATGTCAGGGCTGAGCAGGGCGGCCTGCTTGCGGTCGAAATCGACAGCGAGCGAATAGCGAAGAAGCTGCGGTTGGCCCACCACGCCCGCCGTGGGATGGCCGCTCAAGCCTGTGATGTAGGCCGTGGAAGCGAGCGAAAAGCTCTGCTGCGGGAAGGTTCGCCTTGCTACGACAAACTGCATGCTTTTTCCGGTGGTGTAACCCGCTGCGTGCGCCACAGCCGGATCAAGGCTGGTGGCAGTGGCGCCCGTATCCACGACGAAGGAGAGCTGCGGAGAACTACCGAAGCTGCCGGCAAGATAAAGCAGGCCGTTTTCCAGCCGGAATGGTACGGCGCCGTCATATGCGGTGATGCCAAGCGAACTAGGCGGCGGCGATTGCGCGCGGGTCGGAGCTGGAATGAGAAAGAGGACGGTGAACGCCACGGATACAAGAGCTGGTCGCCGCGCAAAAGCGAACATAGAAGCAGAGTATGCGTCCGCATGGCGATTGGTCATCTCGGAGGACGAACGTGTCGCGCTGCTACACTAGTGTGTTTTCACTGTTTCTACGTTTCCGCCAGCTTCCGCGAGATGTGACTTTTTCTTGATGAAAGCCACCGAGACAGCAGCGCGGTCGCGTACATCGATATTGAAAACACACGAGTCGGTTCTTTTATGCGCACTGAAGCCTCCACTCCTACTTTTCGCGGCGCATTGCGCGTTGCCGACGACATTACCGACCTGGTCGGCCAGACACCGATGCTCCGCCTCACCAGGCTTTGCAGCCCCGCGATGGCCGAGGTTTTTGCCAAGCTCGAGTTTCTCAATCCCGGCGGCAGCGTCAAGGACCGCGCTGCGCTGGGCATGATCCTGCGTGCAGAGCAGGAGGGCCTGCTCGCGCCGGGAGCGCAGATCTTCGAAGCGACAGCAGGCAACACCGGCGTCGGCTTGGCACTGATCGGTGTGAACCGCGGCTACAAGGTGACGCTCTTTGTGCCGGAAGGTTTCGCCGAGGAGAAGTGCATCCTGATGCGCGGATTCGGCGCGAAGGTCATTCGGACGCCGGAGAAGGATGGCATGCAGGGCGCAATCGCGGAAGCAAAGGCCGCGCTTGCCCAAACAGCGGGCTCCTGGGGCGCATTTCAGTTTGAAAATCAGGCGAACCCGGATTTTCATGAAGCGACCACCGCCGCCGAAATATGGGAGCAGATGGAGGGCCGCGTGGACGCGTTGGTGGCAGGAGTTGGCACCGGTGGCACCTTCTCCGGCGTAACGCGCGGGCTGAAGAAGCGCAATCCGCGGCTGGTTGCGATCGCCGTCGAAACCGAGGGCTCGATTCTGCAGGGCGGAGCTCCAGGGCCGCATCGCGTGGAGGGCATCGGAGTCCACTTCATTCCGAAGACTTTTCATCCGGAGCTGGCCGACGACGTCATCATGGTCACCGACGATGATGCCTTCGCGATGGTGAGGCGCCTGGCCTCCGAAGAGGGGCTGCTCAGTGGCTCGAGCGCTGGCGCGATGGTGCACGCATCGCTCGAAGTAGCACGCAAACTTGGCCCGGGCAAGCGCGTCGCCACCATAATTCCCGATTCGGCGGAGCGCTATTTGTCGAAGAACATCTTCGACGGCGGCAAGTAATTCCGGCATTTTACAAAAACGACGGCCGCTGCGATCCGATGAAGCGGCCGTCGTTTTCTGTATGGAGAACTACTGGTTAGGGAAGCCATTCAGCGGAACGACTTTCTGTTGGTTCGGCAGGCGCAGGTTCAGCGAAGCGCTCGCTGGAAGAGTTGAATACGTTCCCGAGGGTGTGTAGGAGAGCGAGATGGTGCAGCTGGCCGCGGGCGCCAGAGACTGCCCGCAACTAGTTTGTTCGATGTTGAAGCTCTGCGGCGATGAGCCGCTGAGAGTGGGCTGCAGCCCTGAGAGGTTCAGCGCCATATTGCCACTATTGGTGATGGCGATACTGCCGTAGCTCGTCGCCGTGCCTTGCGAGGCAAAGACGATGCCGTGAATCTGTGTGCGAGGGTACTTGTAGACCGCGTGGGCGGTCGTGTTGGATGCGACATAGGTATCCCCATGCGCATCAATGACGGGTCTGGTGAAGGGCAACTGGTTGAGGACCGGCACGGTTGCGGCGCAGTTAGTTGGTGTCGGAGTAGGGTAAAAGCTCTGATTAGTCGGAGTCCCGGTCAGCAGCGTTCCGCTCGCGTCCACGGCGATGCCGCGCTCGTTGGGAACCTGGCAGATTCTGCCGGAGGAGGAGTTGTACACACTGTCAACGGTCCCAAGATAGGTCTCTCCCGAGGGTCCGACCGCTACATCGTAGAGAAGGGCGGATCCAACTGGATCTGTAATTGTTCCCTTCACGCTCCAGGTCCCATCCGGTTGCACGGTGTAGTACGCCGCAGCCGAATAATTAGGTGCTTGCGGATTTCCGCCTACCTCCAGATTGCCATTCCCAAGCGCGGCGGCTCCGCCAATGTTGGACTCGGGCTGGATGGTTGCCAGCAGGCTCACGACGCCGGAGGGATCGATCTTGATGACCTGGTTTGCGGAGGTCATGATCAGATTTCCCGCACCATCAATCGTCTGCAAGACGCCAAACCTGTACTGAAGGGGTACCCAGGCGACAATAGAGCTTCCGCTTGGGGTCAACTTGTGAATGGTGTCATTGGGGTACCCTGGCACCATGTAGTAGATATTCCCCGCGCCATCGATCGTCCAGTTACCGGTGCTGACGTAGCCAGCGAGGACCGGCGTACCGCCCGGGAAGGTAGCGAGCGGACCTTGCCCGATGCCAGTGAGGTAGGCGGTTGCGATGAGCGCATAGGCAGGGTTCTGGATGACGATGGCTCCGTTCCGGACACCCGGCGCCAGAGGTTTAAAGGTCGCCTGAACGGTGCATGACTGACCGGCCTGGTAGGTCGATCCGACCTGGCAGGTTCCACCTGTCTGCGTGAAGTCCAACCCTGTAGAACCGTTGAGCACTGCCTTGACGGCCTTGATCTGGCCGGACTGCGAGAAGTTGACGGTGACCGTCTGCGCGGCACTTGCCTGGCCGACCGGGACTGGGCCGAAATCGACGGAAGTTGGAGCAGCAAAAGCTTGATTAGCGAAGAGGGAAAGACAGGCGAGGGCCCATACGGCGGGACCACGGAGAAGCGCGGGGAGGGATGCAGACATTTATCGGCTCCTGGGTCAATGAAAAAAATGAGGGGACGGGAAGGCGCCGAAGGCCCAACCGAGGACGCTGAAACGGAGCGAACCACAGATGCAACAAACGTGACGGTTCACAGAGCGAAAACAAAGATGTCAGCGTAAACGCAATCAGGCAATGCCCATCGGGCGAAGGCAATCAGAGTTTCAAATTGTCGCGGCGTGACAACGCAGCTCCGGACGCGAAGCGAGGGTACCACGGATGGATGAAACTCTTGTGGTCCGATAGGGCGACACTCGCGAAGGGAGAGTCCCGGAAATGGCAGCGGCTTGAATATCGCTGCTGTTTTCACGGACACTAGTGGGTCATTCCAATCAGGAGATTCCATTGAGCAATCCGCAGTATGGCTTTGCCACGCGCGCCATCCACGCCGGCCAGGAGCCGGAGGCCATTACCGGCGCCGTGAATGTGCCTATCTTTCTTACCTCCACATACGCGCAGCAGGAGATTGGTAAGAACAAAGGTTACGAATACTCGCGCGTCTCCAACCCGACGCGCACAGCGCTCGAGCAGAACCTTGCGGCGCTGGAGGGCGGCAGCTCCGCACATGTCTTCGCCAGCGGCATGGCGGCTATCTCGGCACTGGTTGCCATGCTGAAGACTGGCGACCACGTCATTTGCGGATCGAATGTCTATGGCGGCACGCCGCGGCTGTTCAATCAAATCGTTGCGCACTATGGCATCGAGTTCGCCTATGTAGATACCAGCGATCCGGAAAATGTGCGCCGTGCGCTGACGCCGCGGACGCGACTGGTGCATATCGAGACGCCGACCAACCCGCTGATGCAGTTGACCGACATCCGTGCTGTGAGCGCCGTCTGCCGCGAGCAGGCGAAGCGTGTGGGTGAGCCGGTGGATTTGTGCGTGGACAACACGTTCATGTCGCCATATTTTCAACGGCCGATCGAGCTAGGTGCAGACCTGGTGATGCACTCCACAACCAAGTTTCTGAACGGCCACTCCGATGGATTGGGCGGCGTGCTGGTGGGGACGCGCCCGGATCATGCGGAGCGTTTTGCGTTTATCCAGAAGTGCACGGGCGGCATTTTGTCGCCATTTGAGTCGTACCTGATTCTGCGCGGTGTCAAGACGCTGGCGGTGCGCATGCGCCAGCATGATGCCAGCGGCCGGCAGATTGCTGCATGGCTGGCGCAACATCCACGTGTGGAGAGAGTTTTCTATCCGGGCCTGCCGTCGCATCCGCAGCACGAGCTGGCGAAGCGCCAGATGTCCGGCTTCGGTGCGCTGATCACCTTTGAGACCGGCTCGCTTGCGCGCGCGAATGACGTGCTGAAACGCGTGCGCGTGTGCACCCTGGGCGAAAGCCTGGGCGGTGTAGAGACTTTGATTTCGCATCCGGCGACGATGACCCACGCCGCGCTCGGAGAAGAGGGGCGGCGCAAAATCGGATTGACGGACGGCATGGTGCGCATCTCGGTCGGCATCGAGGATGTCGATGACCTGATTGCCGACCTCGAGCAGGCGCTTACCTAAGACATCCATGGGAATCCGGACACTGCTTTCCTGGAGCAGCGGCAAGGACAGCGCGTGGACGCTGCACACACTGCGGCAGCAGGGCGCGCACGAGGTTGTCGGGCTAGTGACCACGGTGAACAGTGCTTATAACCGCGTTGCCATGCACGGCACGCGAGCGTCTCTGCTGCGTGCCCAGGCTGCCGCGGCAGGGCTGCCGTTGATCGAGCTGCCTCTGCCATGGCCCTGCTCGAACCAGCAGTATGAAGCTGTCATGCGTGATGCCTGCGCCGCTGCGGTGGCCGATGACGTCGAAGCGATGGCGTTCGGTGATCTCTACCTGGAGGATGTGCGGCGCTACCGCGAGGAGCGACTGGCCGGCACTGGGATTACGCCTGTATTCCCGCTGTGGGGCCGCGATACGCGTGCGTTGGTGCGGGAGATGCTCGACGGAGGCTTGCGCGCGCGCCTTACGTGTGTCGATCCACGTAAAGTGCCGGCGGGGTTTGCAGGCCGGGAGCTGGATGCGTCCTTGCTTGCGGAGCTGCCGCCTGGAACCGACCCGTGTGCCGAGAACGGCGAGTTCCACACCTGCGCGTATGCCGGGCCGATGTTTGCGAATCCGATCGCGCTCAGCCCGGGAGCGGTGGAACAGCACGGAGACTTCGTCTTTGCGGATTTCATTCCGGAGTGATGGGCTTTTCTATTCTTGGGGACGCTTCCGGCGGAAGAGCACCGTCCCCGGATCCTTGCCGGTTCCGTCGAGGAAGAAACCGCATTTGTGCAGCACGCCGATGGATGACGCGAGGTGGGGGTAGGTCTGCGCACATACGGAGCGCACAGGGCTGTAGGTAAAGATCCAGGGAACGAGAGCGTTGATCGCTTCAGTCACATATCCCTGGCGGCGAAACTCCTTGAGCAGGGAGTAGCCGATCTCGACTTCCTGCAGTGTTTCCGGCGACTCGGTGCAGCCGCAGCCACCGATCAGCAGCGGCAGTGCGCCCGCAGGCTGTTTCAGTACGACATAGCGGCACCATCCGCGATAGTGCGGATTGCGGCGAACACGCTCATACAAATAGTTGATGGCCCGGTCGTCCCAGTACTGCGGGGGCCAGGTGCTCGGGATGATCGCTCCGAGAAGCTCGTCCAGACCGTCTTTTTTCTGCTCAGCGCGCAGCATCGCCTCGGTCACGCTGATGAGCAGGAGGCGCGGCGTCTCGATGGTCTGTTCCGCTGACCGCGCAGGTCCCATTGGCGTTTGCATGGACCTTCTCCTCTGGAGTGTGAGCAGTGAGGAGCGCAGTCATCGACTGCGCTCCAATCCGTTCACTGGAGGCAGGAATTGGCGAGATCACGCTACCATTGCCCGGCCCAATCGGCAATTGCCGAGAGATGTATGGTTGGGCCGAAGAGAAGGAGCGACCCGCGGAAGCGCGGCATGGTAGGATCATAGGTTTTCCCGGAGACGTATCGATGAGCGCAGCCACCCTCCCCAACGCAGCCAGCCACTCCTTCCGCCTGACCGAGGAGCAGGAGCAACTGCGCCGCGAAATACGCGCTTTTGCCGCAAAGGAGATCGCACCCCATGTGATGGAGTGGGACGAGGCGAGCGAGTTTCCCTCGGCTGTCGTCAAGCAGCTTGGCAGGATGGGCCTGCTGGGCATGCTCATGCCCACCGAGTTGGGTGGCGCGGAGCTAGGCTATGTCGATTACATGACGGCGATCGAAGAGATCTCTGCCGTCGATGGCTCGATCGGGATCATCATGGCCGCGCATAACTCACTGGGTCTGAACCACATCTATCTGGCGGGGAATGAGGAGCAACATCGTCGCTACATTCCGAAACTGGCAACGGGAGAGTGGCTGGCTGCATGGGGATTGACCGAGCCCGGCTCCGGTTCTGATGCGGCGGGTGCACGCACCACGGCTGTCCGCAAAGGGGATGGTTGGGTGTTGAACGGCACAAAGACGTTCATCACGAATGGCGGGCACGCCGATGTTGCCGTGGTGATCGCCGTGACGGACAAAACGCAGGGCACGCACGGATTGTCGGCGTTCATCGTGGAGAAGGGCAGGCGCGGCTTCCGTCCCGGCAAAAAGGAAAACAAGCTGGGACTACGCGCCAGCGATACCTCCGAGCTGATTTTCGAGGACTGCGAGATTCCAGCGGAGAACCTGCTGGGGAAAGAGGGCGAGGGGTTTGTCGATTCGCTGCGTATCCTCGACGGCGGCCGCATCTCGATCGCTGCTCTCTCACTCGGCATTGCTCGCGGCGCCTACGATGCAGCGCGCAAGTACGTAAAGCAGCGTAGGCAATTCGGCAAAGCCATCGCAGAGTTCCAGGGGATCCAGTGGAAGCTGGCCGACATGGCCACGCAGCTTGATGCCGCGCGCCTACTGACGCTGCGTGCGGCCGCGATCAAAGACAGCGGACAGACCACTACCAGCGAGTCTGCCATGGCGAAGCTCTTCGCCAGCGAGGCTGCCGTACGCATATGCGACGAGGCGGTGCAGCTCCACGGCGGCTATGGCTTCATCAAAGATTACCCAGTGGAGAAGTTTTATCGCGACGTCAAGCTCTGCACTATCGGCGAAGGCACGAGCGAGATCCAGCGCTTAGTGATCGCGCGCGAGCTGCTGAAGCGCCCCTAAACCGCGTCGCATTGGCTGGCAGAGCGTTTTCACTGTGCGCTGTATCGGCTAGCTTCTGCGGAGTGTGGCAGTTCTTAACGGAAAAGCCACGCGAACAGCGGTCGCTCGGGCATGCACCTACACTGAAAATGCTCTACACTCGCACCTTGCATACCACTCTCCAGACCGGGACTGCCGCTCATGCGAATCTGGCAGAGCGACTGCGCGCCGGCGACCTGCGCGCGCTGGCGCGCGCTATTTCGCTGGTCGAGAACGACTCTCCCTCAGCGCAGGCGCTGCTCTCCGCGTGTTTTCCGCATACAGGAAATGCGCTGCGCATCGGTATCACGGGTTCGCCGGGCGCGGGCAAAAGCACGCTGGTCGATCAGCTCGCGCGCGCCTTCCGGGACCAGCAGCATACGGTGGGCATCCTTGCGGTCGATCCCACAAGTCCATTCAGCGGCGGCGCGATTCTGGGCGATCGCATCCGCATGGAGCGGCATCATGCAGATGCCGGAGTCTACACGCGCAGTATGGCAACGCGCGGAGCGATGGGTGGACTCGCGCGCGCCGCGGCAGACGCGGCATTGCTGATGGAAGCCAGCGGCCGCGATCGCATCCTCATCGAAACCGTCGGCGTGGGCCAGGATGAAATCGACATCGTGCGGCTGGCGGATATCACCGTGGTCGTCCTGGTGCCCGGTATGGGTGACGATGTGCAGAGCATCAAGGCTGGAATTCTGGAGATCGCGGACATCTTCGTGGTGAATAAATGCGATCGCGAAGGCGCCGATCGTGTGGAGAAGGAGCTCAAGGCGATGCAGTCGTTTGCCACGTCACACGGCAGTTGGATAGCGCCCGTGGTCCGCACGGTGGCGTCTACCGGACAGGGAACTGACGGGTTGGTCGGTGCGATCGGCGGCTTTACCGCATGGCTTTCGCGCGACGATCATCTGCGCGAGCGTCGGGAGCAGCAGTGGCGCGAGCGGCTGATCGAGATGGTTCGCGCCGCATTCATGCGCGATCTGCAGACGCATGGTCTCGAACCGGGCGAGCTCGCGGAACACGCTCGCCGCATTGCCGCCCGGCAGGAGGATCCTTTCGCGACGGCGGCGGAGATGGTCAAGGCGATCTTGGTAGACAGGGATGCGGAAGACAGGGGCGGGGTCGACAGGCGCACGGGAGACAGGCGCGCATGAGCAAACCGGTGGAAGCACCTCCGTAGGGCGCGCGCATCGATCATCTCGGGATTGCTGTCGAGAGCCTCGCTGCCGCGCGCGGATTCTACGAAGCGTTGGGCCTGCGCGTGACCGAGGAGGAGACAGTCGAGCACGAAGGCGTGCGCACGGCGATGATCCCGCTGGGTGAGAGCCGTGTCGAGCTGCTCGAGCCGCTTGGTCCCGATACCGTTGTTGGCCGGTTCCTAAGCAAACGAGGCGCAGGGCTACATCACGTTGCGTTGCACGTCGACGACATTCAGGCAGCATGGTCGGAGCTGCAGAGTCGAGGAGTCAGCATCGTGTCGCCTGCCGTGCAGACCGGTGCGGGCGGTCACCTCTATTTTTTCGTGCACCCGAAGAGCACCGGCGGTGTGCTGCTTGAAATCTGCCAGGACCCGGCGTGATGTTGCAGCACACTGTGTTGTCTATCGACACCTGCGGACAGTCGGGAACTGTAGCGCTGGTTAACCTTGAAAATGGCGCAACCGCTGCTACATGTATCAGCCAGGCTGAGCTGGGTGGCCGAGCGGCCGCTGCGCAGCTGATGCCTGCCATTGATCGAATGCTGCGCGAATCCGCGCTCGACCTGGGTGCGTTGCGATCCATCCTGGTGGTGAATGGTCCGGGAAGCTTCACCGGCATCCGTGTCGGGCTCAGCACCGCGAAGGGCTTGGCGCATGCAACCGGACTGCCGATCGTTTCCATCTCGCGTCTCGCCGTGCTCGCCAGCCTGGGCAATATGCAGCAGAATTCTCTCGCGCTGCTTGATGGGGGACGCAATGAGTTCTATGCACGGCGTGGGGAGCGCGAATGGCTCGCGTCCTACGAGGAGATCGCAACTGCAGCCGAGGCCGGGGCTCCGTTGATGGTTGCTGAAGGGAGTCTCGCAGAGCGGCTGGCGGCGTGGCGGCCTGCACTGGTCGGCCCGCTCGATGCATGTGCCGCCGCGCGGGCTGCATTGGAACGCTTGCGCTCCGGTGATAGCGAAGACCTCGCAACACTGGACGCGAATTATCTCCGCCGGTCGGACGCCGAGCTTTTCGCGCGGCCCGCCTCCGCGCCCGCACGGTGATGCACACCCGCTCACTCATACGCCCGCTGACCGAAGCCGACCTGCCGGTCATTCGGGCATGGATGCGTGACGCACCCGGCGCGCCGCTGTGGAGCGATGCCGATTTTGCCGGCCTGGTGAGCCCACCCTTGGCCGATCTAGAAAGATTCCAGGGAAAGGGCCGGCAGGCATGGGTTGCCGAAGAGGGCGAGGGCGTCCTGACCGGCTTTGCCGTGGCAACAGTTCTGTGCATCCCGGAGACATCGTCGGAATGTGAGCTCGAGTTCGTGCTGGTTGCGCCGCACGCTCAGCGCCGGGGGATCGGCCGAACCCTGGTCGAGGGGGTGCTCGACTGGGCGTGCGGCCAGGGAGCGGAAGAAATATGGCTTGAGGTGAGGCAATCCAATGCAGGTGCCTTGCGGCTTTACGAGCGGTGCGGCTTTGTTGTCGCCGGACAGCGACCCGGATATTACGCTGATCCCACAGAGGATGCGGTGCTGATGCGCTGTCGAATCAGCTATGTACCCTGCCCGTCGCCCGTATAATGAACGGCTGAAGGAGCCGCATGGTTCGTGATGGATATTGGTACGCGATCAGTCTGTTGATTGTTGCGGCCGCAGTGCGTTTTTTTACCGCTGACTGGTTTGCCAGTTGGCTGCTGGTGGCTATCCCGGTGCTGCTCGCGGCGTTTTTTCTCTGGTTCTTCCGCGATCCCGAACGGACGATTCCCGCCGGTCCGGGACTGGTCGTCTCCCCGGCGGACGGCAAGATCACCGAGGTCGCACCGATTCACACTCTGGATGGGGACAGGATCCGGCTCAGCATCTTCCTCAACGTCTTCGACGTGCATGTGAACCGCTCTCCCATCGCTGGAATCGTTCGCCGCGTCCACTACAAGAAAGGCGAGTACCTGAACGCGATGGATCCGGCATCCGCCGAGCGCAATGAGCAGAGTGTGGTGACGATGGAAGGCGAAGGCTGCCTGATCACTTTCAAGCTTATTGCCGGCCTGCTGGCGCGCCGTATCGTGTTCCTGCCGAAAGAGGGCGACACGCTGCTGCGCGGCGAACGCGTGGGCCTCATCAAGTTTGGCTCGCGTTGCGACCTGGTGCTGCCCGGGGACGCGCACATCCGCGTGGAACGCGGCCAGCGTGTGAAGGGCGGAGAGAGCATCCTGGCTGATGTTGAGGTTCCCTCCTTTGAACCAATGCTGCTGAAGGAAGTGATGGAGACGCGCCGGTGATGGAGCGTAAACGGCCACGGCGGCGCGGTATGTTCGTGTTGCCTTCGCTGTTTACGGCGGGCAATATCGCCGCCGGGTATTACGCGATCACGCAGAGCCTGCAGGGATCACGGCTTGAGCCGCGGCACTTCGATTATGCCGCGCTCGCCATCCTGTTCGCGATTCCATTTGACGCGCTGGACGGGCGTATCGCCCGCATGACCAACACGGCCAGCGACTTTGGCAAGGAACTGGATTCGCTGGCCGACGTCATCACCTTTGGTGTTGCGCCAAGCATCCTCGCCTACACCTGGGGCTTTCGCACACTCCCGATGACCATGGATCTTGGGCTTCGGCACAAGCTTGTGGAACTGGGAGCGTTCATCTGCTTCCTTTTTCTGCTGTGCGGGGCCAGCCGGTTGGCGCGCTTCAACATCAGCCACGATCCGCAGCCCAAAAATCCCGGCCGTCCGGACCGCAAATATTTCGTCGGCATGCCGATTCCGGCGGCGGCGGGTGTGCTCGCTTCCGTGGTGCATCTGGTCAATGGCACGCCCGTGCCGTACTGGTGGCTCGGCGCTCTTTGGATTTTCGTTGTCGGGCTTGCGGGCTTTCTCATGGTGAGCACGTGGCGCTTCTGGAGCGGCAAAGAGATCAACCTGTCCGGACGGCATCCTTTCCAGTTGATGGTGCTGCTGGGCGTGGTGATCTATGCGCTGGTCGCCTTCTCAGAGGTGCTGCTGTTTATTTGCTGCTTCGCATATATGTTTTCCGGCCTCGCAGCACGCGCAGCTTACTCCGCACAACGACGGCGCAAAAGCCGCCTGCTCGACATGGCACCGCTGGAGAACATCACCATTCACGCGCCGGAAGAGCATAGTCACTGAAGCATTTTCTCTGGGCGAGTAGAGAGGCCGGCGGAATCTCCGCTACGATAAGGCACTGGGGAAAATGCTTTCACCATGGCAGCGAACTATCGCATTGCGATCGTCGGAGCCGCGTCTTTACGCGGCAAGGAACTGAACGAAGCTCTTGGCGAGTCGCCGTTTGCCGCGGCCGACTTTGTCCTGATGGATGACCAGGAGGCGATTGGGCAACTGGAGTCGGTCGGGGATGAGGTTACCTTCATCCAGCAGATCACGCCAGCATCCTTCGCCCATACCGATTTCACTTTCTTCAGCGGAAGTGTCGAGCTGACGTTAAAGCATTGGGAGACGGCGGCGCAGGCAGGTTCCGCGATCATCGACATGTCGGGTGCGCTCGATGCGGAAAAGCATGCGGTGGTGCTGGCCCCGTGGGTACAGCATTCGATAGATGGGCTTAACCTGCAGACCCCGGCCGCCGTCCCAGCGCATCCCGCAGCCCTGGTGTTGGCAGTGCTGCTCGGCCAGATACGGCTGGGGTCGGCGGTTCGCGCGGCGTTTGCAACGGTGCTTGAACCTGCCTCCGAATACGGACGGGGCGCAATGGATGAGCTGCATCAGCAGACGGTGAGTCTACTCTCATTTCAGAACTTGCCGAAGGCTCTCTATGACACGCAAATTGCTTTCAACGCGACCCCCGCGGGTGGCTCGGAAGGCAAAATCAATCTGCAGGCGACTGAGGCGCTCGTGCGCCGCCATTATGCTCTGCTGGCGGCGGGCAAGCTGCCATCGACTGCTATTCAGCTCGTGCATGTTCCCGTTTTTCATGGACACACGATCTCGATTGGGCTCGACCTGGAACGGGCGATGATGGCTGAGCAGTTGCGCCAACTGCTTGCGGCGAACGAGCATATCGAAATTGCCGCCAGTGACGAGGATGTGCCCTCGAATCTTGCGGCGGCGGGTCAGGAGCAGGTGCTCGTTCGAGTGCGAGCCGCGGAAGACGAGACCACCGCCACGAATCGTTTCTGGTTGTGGGCGGCAGCGGACAATCTGAAATTATCAGCGATCAACGCGGTTGCCTGCGCGCTGGAGATGCGCCGTTTGCGGCCGCAGGGACAGGTGCAATGACCATGAAACTGGCGCTCCTGGGTGCGACTGGCGCGGTGGGCAAGAGCATCGCCGCCGAGCTGCGAAAACGCAAAGAGAATTATCGTGCCGTCGGCCGCGATCGCGCATCGCTCGATCGAGCATTCGGATCCGATCCGCTGGCTGAGATTGTGGTGTGGAATCCGGATGACGCGTCCTCGGCAAGAGCTGCACTGCGAGGTGTGGACGCAGCTGTCTACCTCGTTGGTGTGCCGTATAACCATTTCGAGCTGCATCCGGTGGTGATGCGGCAGACGCTTGACGCGGCCATTGCAGAGGGCGCGGGCCAAATGCTGCTGGTGGGCACGGTGTATCCATATGGACGGCCGCAGCAAACGCCTGCGCGCGAGGATCATCCGCGCGAGCCGCACACCTTCAAAGGCAAGATGCGCAAGCAGCAGGAGGATCTGTTGCTTGAGGCCGATGCGGCCGGAAAGATCCGCGGCATCGTGCTGCGGCTTCCGGATTTTTATGGGCCGCGGCTGAAGAACAGCTTTCTCGACAGCCTTTTCGACGCGGCCGCGAACGGCGGCACCGCAAACCTGATCGCGCCCATCGATCGCCCGCATCAGTTCATTTATGTGCCGGATGTTGGACCGGTAGTGCTCGATCTGCTGCAGCATCCGGAGGCGCATGGCCGCTGGTGGCACTTTGCCGGCGAGGGCACCGCGAGTACGGAGGAGATTGTCGCGAAGGTCAGCCAGTTCGCCGGCAAACGCATCAAGACACGCGCGGTGGGGACGGGAATGCTGCGTATCATCGGAGTGTTTCAGCCCATAATGCGCGAGCTGGTGGAAATGAATTACCTGCTGACCGATCCATTCATCATGGATGACAGTGCCTTGCGCGCCCTGCTGGGCAATGTGAAGACAACACCGCTCGAGGCAGGCCTCAGGCAATCGCTCGAGGCTGCCCGCAACAAGTAGACGCGATCCAAAGTAATCGCGATTACAGGTCGCAGAGTGCGCGGAATTTCTCGTACTGCGCCAGCAGAAATGGATCGGTCATCCCGGCGATATAGTCGGCAACTGTGCGTGGCGCGCCTTCAGCAGCCAGCGCGGCGGCGCAGTTGCCGGGCAACAGCGCTGGATCGCGCACCAGGCATTCGTACAGTGAATGAATGATCTCGCGGGCACGCTGATGGTCCGGCCGCACGGCATCGCTCTCGTAAAGATGCCTGCCGAGGTATCGCTTCGCCTCGCGCCGCAAGCTTTCCATCTCGGATGAAAGAGCGACCAGACGCCGCTCTGCGCCTCGCACCTGCGCCAGGTCTGCGATGCCTGCGTCGGCAACTGCCTCGCTGGTTCGGGTAATCAGATCGCCGGTG
Source organism: Acidobacteriaceae bacterium (assembly GCA_036378335.1). GTDB lineage: Bacteria > Acidobacteriota > Terriglobia > Terriglobales > Acidobacteriaceae > KBS-83. The sequence continues at coordinate 28,044 of DASUWP010000264.1, forward strand.
AATGCATTGAGCATGCGCTTCAACGACTCGTCGATCAGGCGTTCCGGTGCGGCTGCCGGATATTGCGCGGCCATGGGCGCGTAATAGCGCTCAAAGAGCGCGACATTGGTACGCACGTGCGCAAGGTCGAGGATGCCGGAAGAGAAGCCATCATCGAAGTCTGCGGTGAGGTAGGCGATTTCGTCGGCAAGGTCAATCAGTTGTGCTTCAAGCGGCGGCTGCTGATCAAGGAAATACTCGGCAAGCTCCTGGTGTTCAGCGGGATCGTAGTCGCGCGAGTGCTTGATGATACCTTCGCGGACCCCGAGGGTAAGATTGAGGCCCGGGAAGGCAGCATAGCGCTGCTCGAAGACAGTGACGATGCGCAGCGCGTGCAGGTTATGGTCGAAACGCAAACCATGCGCGCGCATCGCCTCATCGAGTGCTCGCTCGCCAGCATGGCCGAACGGCGGATGGCCGATGTCATGCACCAGCGCGAGCGATTCGGTGAGATCGCCATTGAGCCCGAGCGCGGCGGCAATGGTGCGCGCCAGCTGGGCGACTTCAATGGTGTGGGTAAGGCGGCTCCGGTAGTGGTCCGAGTAGCCGTGTGTGAAGACCTGCGTCTTGCCGGCGAGGCGTCGAAACGCCCGCGCGTGAATGATGCGTGCGCGGTCGCGCTGGAAGGGCGAGCGATAGGCGTGCGCGGGCTCGCTGTAGTGGCGTGCGGTAAGCGGTTCGCCGGGGTCGCTGCTGACCGCGCATGCAGGCGGCAGAGGAGCGACTCGGGGTATCGTGTGTGGCTCGGTCACGCCCTTCTAGCGCTTGCCGTCGGCGTTCGGTGCGGACTCGCGAGCCAGCTTTACCTTGGCGCTTTCCAGCTTCTTCTGCACCTTGCTCACGTCGCCTTCGTCAACATCGGCGGGCACAGTGCGCGCATACTGCGCCAGCGACTGATCCCACTGCGCGACCGCAAGACGCAGGCGGCCGGTCTTCTCGTAAAGCTCGCCCAGGTGATCGTGCACTGTCGGGTCCGTCGAGACGCGCTCGCTGGCCTTGCGCAGGTTCTCTTCGGCCATTGGGTACTGGCCCAGCTTGAAGTAGGCCCAGCCCAGAGAATCGAGATACGCGTAGTTCTGCGGATCGAGCTGGACCGCCTTTTGCAGCATGGCGAGCGCATCGTCGAGCTTCACGCCGCGATCGGCAAGCATGTAGCCGAGGTAGTTCAGCGTCATGCTGTTATTGGGATCGAGGGCGAGAATTTTGCGGAACTGCTCCTCGGCCGCGTCGTAATGCTTCTGGCGCTCTTCGAGCGCTCCGCGAAGGAACAGGATCCAGCGTGAATCGTCATCACCGTGCGTCGGGAGCGCCGCGGCCTTGTCAATATCCTCGCTGGCCTGCTTCCAGTTGCGCAGTCGGGTATCGATCTGTGCCAGCGCCAGGTACACATCGCGATCGTCGTCATTGTGCTTGAGCTGCGCGTTGGCGAGCGCAAGTCCCTCTTCGGCGTGGCCGGTGTCGGCGAGTTGGCCAGCCAGCATCAACTGCACGGATTTGTTGTGCGGCAGAGCCTTTGCAGCGTCGCGCGCCACCTGGGTCGCCTTCTCGTATTCCTTTGCATCGCGGTAGGCATCCACTTCGCCTTGATAGCCGCGTTCCGCATTTTCACCGCCCAGCGCGACCATCTGTTTGTACGCATTCACGGCGGCTTCGGTGTGGTTCTGTTCTTTTTCGACATTGGCGAGCCGGTCAAGGAAAATCGAACGATTGGCTTTCTCGCCGTCGTTGTAGTGGCTGTCCGGCTTCGCCGAACGCGTGACCAGGCCGTTCAGCAACTGGGTGGACTCGGGGTAGCGCCCCAGCGCATCGTAGGTCAGCGATTCGTTGAAGAGGATCTCGTCGGAGTCAGTAGAAAGCGCCTGTGCTTTTTTGAGCGTGGCCAGCGCCTGCTCGTAATGACCTTCGCGCCGCTGGCATTCGGCGATGCGTACCAGCGCCTGCGCATCCTGGGGATCGGCAGAGGCAATCTCCTGGTAGGCGTGCTCCGCGTCCTGAAGCCGGTTGTTATTCAGCAGAGCCTGCGCGAGCGCCCGCTTGGCGTCCAGGTTATCCGGATCCAGATCGACAGCCTGCTGATAGGCGGTCACTGCGTCTTTCGTGTCCTTGATCTGGTCGTAGCCGGCGCCGAGCGCGAAGGCAAGCTTCGCGGTGCGGTCATCTTCCGGTACGGCTTCGAGCGTCGCGATAGCGCGCTTGAGGTCGCCGCTTTCGCCATAAAGCCGTGCCAGGTTCAGGGCCACGTCTTCGGAGTTGGGATCAATCTTGCGTGCCGCTTCGAATTCCTGCTGTGCCAGTTGCGAGTCGTGATTGACGGTGTAGAGCTGCCCGAGCACGAGATGACTCTCGATGTCGGTCGGATCGAGCGCGCTGATCTGCTTGTACTCGCTGATGGCCAGATCGAGCACCTGCTGGGAGGCGCCGTTCTGCATGTCGCCCAGCGAGTGCAGGTAGACGCGGCCGAGCAGTTTATGAGCGGCGATATTTTTGGGCTCGCGCTTGATCGTGTCCTGGGCAGTAAGGATCGCGTCACGCACACGGCCAGTTCGGAAGTAGAGCTCGGCGAGTCCGTTGTTCAGAAACGCGGACGTCGGATCGGCATTCAGAGCCAGCTTGTACTCTTCGACGGCACGGGTGGCAAAGTCCTGGCGGCCGGTATTCACCGCCATGTCTTCATAGCTATGGGCCAGCGCGAGATGGTAGTAAGCAGCGCCGCGTGCCGTTTCCTGCGCCGGGACTGTCGCGGTCTGCTGCTGGGCGGGCTTCGCCGGCTTGTTGTCTGCAAATGCATGGGGCGCAGCCAGAAGCAGCGTGGACAGCACCACCAACGATAGCGGACGAGAAGCGGCAGTGGAGAGGGAGGAGGTCATGCGGTGACTGCGATTCATGCGGGGTGGGCGACCGGATGCCGGGAATCCCGAGACGGGACGCACGCTCGCCGGATCTCTCCTTCGTTCTGATAGACGATTGTACCCCCGTCAGGGATGCGCAATGAAAGGGGAAGTATCGTGAATTCCATCCCGCTGGTGCAGGCGGGAGTAACTGGGAGGGCAGCTTTCAGCCTCTATCCCAGCCTATCGGAAATCAATGGCGGGTTCCAGGTTTCAGAGCTGTCGACGACCAAAAGCTTGGACGTCCAGATCCACCCTTAGTGGCGGAAATGGCGCATCCCGGTAAAGACCATGGCGATGCCCAACCGATCGGCAGCTTCGACGACGGCGTCGTCGCGCACGGAGCCCCCTGGCTGGATCACGGCGGTGGCTCCGGCGCCTGCAATGGTCTCCAGGCCATCCGGGAAAGGGAAGAAGGCATCGGACGCCGCCACCGTGCCGGCCAGCGGCAGAATGGCCTTCATGGCGCCGAATCGGGCGGCATCCACGCGGCTCATCTGTCCCGCGCCGACCCCGATGGTCTGGCCCCCCCGCGCGTAGACGATGGCATTGGATTTCACGTGTTTGGCGACCTTCCATGCGAAGAGCAGATTGGTGAGCTCGTCGGGGGTGGGGGCGCGCCGCGTCACCGTGCGCAGGTCACTGGGCGCGACCGAGCCGGTGTCGGCATCCTGCAGCAGCATGCCGCCGGAGACCTGTTTCATGACGCGTACACGTGCCGCAGGCTTTACCACCACTAGGCGCAGGTTCTTCTTCGCGCCGAAGCGGGCAAGCGCGCCGGCGCTGAAGCCCGGAGCGGCGATCGCCTCAACGAAGAGTTTTGCGATCTCCTCCGCGGCAGCCTCGTCGATTTCCCGGTTCACGCCGATGACACCGCCGAAGGCAGACACCGGATCGGTAGAGAGCGCTTTGGTGTAGGCCTCGAGGATGGTGGACCCGGTGGCGGCGCCGCATGGGTTGGTGTGCTTGATGATGGCGACGGCGGGCTCGGTGAACTCCTGGGCCAGGTCCCAGCAGGCGTCCAGGTCGACGAGGTTGTTGTAGCTCAGCTCCTTGCCCTGGAGCTGCTCTGCGCCTGCGACGCCGGTGCTGCTTCCGTCAGAGTAAAGCGCGGCGGCCTGATGGGGATTCTCGCCATACCGCAGCGGCGACACCAGTGGATAGCTGATGCGCAGCGGGTCAGGAAAGGGCGCCGTCTCGTCCTTTGGCGCGGCTAACGTAGCGAGCGTGGAAGCAATGGCGCTGTCATAGGCCGCAGTCAGCGCGAAGGCCTGGCGCGCGAGACGCCACCGTGTCTCGCGGCCGAGCGAGCCGTTGTTGGCGGCCAACTCCTGCGTGAGCGCAGGGTAATCCGAAGCTGCCGTCACGATGGCGACATCTTCGAAGTTCTTCGCCGCCGAGCGCACCATCGACGGGCCGCCGATGTCGATGTTTTCGATGATTTCGTGGAAGCCGACGCCTGGCTTGGAGGCTGTCTTCTCGAAAGCGTAGAGGTTCACCACCACCATGTCGATGGGAACAATGTCGTGCTCGGCTACAGCAGCCTGGTGAGCGGGATTGTCACGGATGTGCAGGATGCCGCCGTGCACCTTGGGGTGCAGCGTCTTCACGCGGCCATCGAGCATTTCAGGAAAACCGGTGAGCTCGGAGATGTCCTGCACGCGCAGGCCAGCATCGCGCAGCGCGCGTGCAGTTCCGCCCGTGGAGACGAGTTCCACGCCGTGGCTTTCGAGGGCACGAGAGAATTCAACCAGGCCGGTCTTATCGGTGACGCTGAGCAGCGCGCGGCGGATGGGCTTGAGCTCCTGCTTCTCGTTGGCTTTGGTATCCGGCTGCGCTTTTGCGTCCTGCTGGGCTTGCACTGTGGTGATCTCTCCTTCGGGATTATGACTCCGGAACTCTAGTGTTTCACGAAGCAGCCGGCCCAGGCATTCACTCGCCGCGCATGCATGATAGCTTTCAGAAATGGACCAGCGTCAGTGGCAGACTCCCGTGAGGAACGGCCCGCAGGCCGAGCCGGAGATTCTGCCGCCGGGTACTGTTCCGGGAGAGACTACTTACGGCAATCGGCAAGGCTACGGGCCGGCCTACGACGAGCAACCGGTTGCTCCGCCGCCGCGACGGCGCCGGTCTGGCTGGCAACTCGCCCCGGCCACCTACATCCTGACCGGCATCAATGTCGCCGTTTATCTGCTGATGGTGCTTCGTGGCGTCTCGCCGACCGCGCCCACCGGCGATCAGCTCGTCCACTGGGGAGCGAATGTGGGCCTGTTCGTGCTGGCCGATCACCAGTGGTGGCGTTTGGTGACCTCCACCTTCGTCCACTCGGGGATCATCCACATCGCCACAAACATGTGGTGCCTTTACAACCTGGGGCTTTTGGGCGAGCCGCTGATGGGCGGCTTCGGCATTGTGGCTGCATATCTTCTGACGGGCGTGGTGGGCAACCTGCTCAGCGTAGCGCTGCACCCGGGCGCTATCAGCGGCGGCCACGTCCTCGATTATGGCGTGATCAGCGTCGGGGCATCCGGAGCGGTCTTCGGCTTAGCCGGGGTGCTGATCCCGCTGCTGGGTTCGAAACTGTTGCCTGTGGACCGCACCGAGGTGGCGCGCCTGCGTCGCAGCGTGATCTATTTCGCCGTGCTGAACTTTGTCATCGGCTTTGGCGCGGATGCCTTCAACACCCCGATACGCATCGACAACATGGCGCATTTGGGCGGCTTTCTGTCGGGGATACTGCTGGGGGTTCTGCTGGTGCCGAAGCTCGGATCGGACCG
>DASUWP010000265.1:0-2390 GCA_036378335.1 Acidobacteriaceae bacterium
AAAGGACGCGACCAGGCTGCTACGCGTCGCCGACCAGCGAATGTATGCACTGAAGCGGCGTCCAGTTCACTCCGCTCAATTGAGCGCGGAGACTGTCTCAGTCGTGCAGCAGGCCTAGAAATACCAAGAGCTCAGCAGGAAATCTCACCGTCTCGCACGCCATGGTAACGGCGGCGAAGATAGCCGATGAGCCCAAGAATGCCCGTACCCGTCAATGCTAGGGAATCGGGCTCCGGAATCGGCGGAGGAGTTGACGCCTGCGAGATGACAAGCACTCCGCTGACTGGCTGAACGCCACCGTTGCCAATATCGGCGTTCCCCGACAAGTTGAAGGTGCCGAGCAGGAAGGTCGGGTTGGCGTCTGGGCCAGAGAACAGCAGCGGGCCGGTGAAAGTAGTGCCGCCGCCGGAAGCGCCGCCTGAATTGAGGAACGTGACGGGACCGCTGAACGTATTCCCTTCGAATGTAACCGTGCCGTTCACGGTAAATGACACTCCCGGAACGAATGATGTAGGCGTTGGTGACGCATCCAGTGTTGCCGTCACAGGCCCTGTAATGACTGAGCTGGTGAATGTGAACACATCCATCGTTGCCGCGCGTGCAGGAGGCGCGCTTAATACGACCGAAACGGCGATTGCGGAAATCGACCGGAATGACAGCATAGGTATCCTCCTCCGCCAGTACGAAGGTGAGAACCGCTGCTGGACGGGATCGGTTGTATGCAGTCTGCTGCTGCTTTTGATGAGGTGGAACGGGTTGTCAGAGACGAAGATTCAGGCGAAGATCACAGTTTTGTTGGCGTAAGAGAGGATCCTGTGGTTCAGGTGCCATTGCACCGCGCGTGCGAGCACGATTCGCTCCAAGTCACGGCCCTTTTGGATCAGGCTTGGAAGCTGGTCGTTTTGCGAGATGCGCGTGACGTCCTGCTCGATAATTGGGCCCTCATCGAGAACTTCAGTGGCGTAGTGGCTGGTGGCTCCGATGAGCTTGACTCCACGAGCGAATGCGGCGTGATATGGACGTGCTCCGGTGAACGCCGGCAGAAATGAGTGATGCACGTTGATGATGCGGCGCGGATAAGCGCTGACGAAGTCTGGCGACAGCACCTGCATGTAGCGTGCGAGCACGACGAGCTCAACCCGGTTTTCGCCGAGCAGCGCGAGTTGCTGCTGTTCAACGGCGGTTTTGTTCTCTTGGGTGACTGCCAAGTGGTGAAAGGGAACGCCGTAGAACTCGGCAAGCGGGCGAGCGTCCTGATGGTTGCTGACGACCGCAGCGATAGTGCAGTGAAACTCCCTCGTCTGGTGACGATGGAGCAGATCGGCCAGGCAGTGCAGGTAATGAGAGACGAAGATCGCGATGTTCTGCACAGCGTCCGCGAACTCGATGCGCCAGTTCATGCGGAACTCACTGGCTACGGCGTCGAATGCGATCCGGAAGGATTTCTCACTGAAGCCCGGCGCTTCGGTTGCGAACTCGACCCGCATAAAGAATAGACCGAGCTCGGTGTCCTGATGCTGGTCGGCGTTGAGAATATTGACGTCGTACTGCTGGACGAGGAAGTTCACAATGGCTGCGACGATTCCTTTGCGGTCGGGGCAGTCGATCAACAGGATGGCGGTTTTCGTATCGGACATGTCGGTAGGCTTACTTGATGTCGCGCCAGTTCTGGCCTAAGCCGATTTCGGCAACGATGGGAACGCTGAATTCGGCGACGTGCTCCATCTCGTGCTGGACGACCTTCTGTAGTTCATCCGCTTCTTCAGGTACGACGTCGAAGAGAAGTTCGTCGTGGACCTGGAGCGTCATGCGGGAGCGGAGTTTGCGCTCGGTGATGGCGTGGTCAATCGCAATCATTGCGAGCTTGATGAGATCGGCAGCGGTGCCCTGCAGAGGAGTATTGACAGCGGTGCGTTCGGCGAAGCCGCGCATATTGGGATTGCGAGACTGGATGTCGGGGATGGGGCGCACGCGGCCGAAGAAGGTGCGAACCGCCTGCTCGCGGCGGACTGTTTCGAGCAACTCGTCGATGAAGCGGCGGACACCGGCATACCGTTCGAAGTATCGCTCGATGTAGGTGCGTGCTTCGCGCTGGTCGATCCCAAGCTGCGCTGCGAGGCCGAACGGCGAGATGCCGTAGACGATGCCGAAGTTCACGGCCTTGGCGCGGTTGCGTGTCTCTTTGTCCATCGTTGCAGGGTCAACGCCGAAGACCTCGGAAGCAGTGAGCGTGTGGATGTCCTGATTGGTGCGATATGCATTGAGCAACAGTGGGTCCTGCGAGAAGTGCGCCATCAATCGCAATTCAATCTGCGAGTAGTCGGCAGACATCAGCAGGTTGCCGGGCGCAGGGATGAACGCGGCGCGGATCTCACGACCCAACGCCGTGC
>DASUWP010000266.1:0-7074 GCA_036378335.1 Acidobacteriaceae bacterium
ATGTGCGAGATCCCGATGTGCGAGATCCCGATGTGCGAGATCCCGATGTGCGAGATCCCGATCTGCGAGACCCGGATGTGCGAGATCCGGACGAGCGGCGAAATGCACATCGAGGCGCGGGCTCCACTCGAATTTGTACTCCGAATGCCGCTGCTGTAACTTCGCCAGCACTGGGATGGGCGGCTCGTAGCTGCGCTGTCCCTGCTCCGCGGGTGTTTCGGAGCCCGACGACTTGCGTGCCGACCCGCCCGGCTTGCCCGTAGGCTTCTGCTGCTGCTTTGGCTGAGATTGTTGCTGCTGCGGCTGCTGGCTTGCCGGCTGCGCTGCCGGAGCGTTGTTGTTGCCCCCGCGCATCTCGTTCACCCGCGACTCCAGCTCATACACGATGCGCAGATTCGAGTAGTAGCGCATCAGGTGTCCCGAGGTCGTGAAGAACTGATGGCTCACCGACGTTGCCAGCGCCGACGGGCTCAGGTCGCTCAGCTTCAACTGGTTCAGCCGCACTCCGGTCAGGTTCAGCGTGAGCGCGATCGAGAAGAATGCCATCGCCAGCGTCATCAGGATGCGCGACTCCATCACATGCCGTTGCAGCACTCCGACAGATACACCGAGCCACGGCTGATGCGGCAGCGCCATCGCTCCGCTCGCCGCCAGTTGCGGTGTGTCGGGAACTCCCGATGTCCCCACCAGAATCTTCTCTAGGAGCCCTTCCGGCGCTTCCGGCGTCTCGCGTAGAAATCGCAGCCATTCTGTGCCGCGCTTCGCCTCCTCCAGCAGCTCAGCGCAGCCGGCGGCGCAGCTTTTGCTGTGCGCATCGAAGGCCTCCGCATCGCCTGCGTCCAACGTGCCATCCAGCGCGTCGGCCAGCATCGCCTCCCACGCTTCGCAGCTCAGGTTGCGGCGTCCTTTCTCCGGATTGTGATTCGTTGCCACGGCTACATCACCTGCTTCTTATTACGTCCCAGCAGCCGGGCAAGTTCTGCGCGTCCCCGGCTGATGCGGCTCTTTACGGTCCCCTCCGGCACTCGCAATACCAGAGCGATCTCCTTGTAATCCATATCCTCTAAATCGCGCAGGATAACAGCCTCGCGCAGCTCTGGCGACACTTTTGCCAGCGCCACCTGCACCATCTTTTCCAATTCCCGCGCCACCGTGTGGTCATGCGGCGACCGGCGCGCATCCTGCAGCAGCTCGGCACCGGAGCGTGTTTCTTCGGATGCGTCCCAACCCGCGTCTAGCGAATCCGTCGAGCGCTCCATGCGGCTGCGCCGGAAGTGGTCCACCAGCAGGTTCCGCGTCAGGGTCGTGATCCAGGTGGTAAAGCTGCCCTTCTCGCTGTTGAAGCTGCGCAGGTTTCCATACAGCTTCAGGAAGACCTCTTGCGTCAGGTCCTCGGCATCATGGGCCGATCCGGTGAAGCGGTAGCACATGCCATACACCCGGCGATGATGGCTCCGTACCAGCTCCGCCCAGGCCCCGCCATCGCCGCGCACGCAGCGCTCTACCAGGGCAGTCCAGTCCACATCGGCGGGCGGCGCGGCAGGCACCGCCGCGGCGGCGCGCGCGGCCGTGTTCTCTCGCCTGATTGCGGGCCTGTCCCCGCGCGTATCTCCGTCCCGACTCAATCCGCCGGCCGTCCTCTTGCCGTTCGAAGAATACCCGGTTACCAGCCGCGGAGCGGCCCCCGGCGTCCACAAACCGTTGGTTCGGGAAGGTGTTGTCCGCCCCCCCAGCATTCCCGGCCATGTCGCAGCGGCGCTCATGGGACGAAATACGGAAGAAATGACGGATTGGTTCCATGGAATCTGCCCTGTGCAGCAACTAGACCAGGCCAGAGATCAGCCACTCACCCGGCAACACCGGAATCGCGCGGAGCGCAGCAACGTCACCAGCAACCGCGACCCCCGGGAACGGCGACCGCTTTCGCCTTGAGATCCTTTTCCTCTATTTGAAATAGCGCGTACGCAGGACAGGGTCGCCCGCAAGGTGGGTGATGCGCGAAAAAAGATGTGTTGGTTCCCAGAGGATTGGGGCCAAAAGCGAGTCAGCAAGCCGGGAGGTGAGCCAGGCGTTTCGCTAGGCGGCGAAATCCATGACAGCAATATCACCGCCGCTGTGGAGCGGAATTCAGGCCACGAGAGAGCGCACCGCCAAAAACTGATTTGGCTGGCAGACTCTCCCGCAAACCCTCAGCCCCTGACCACGCCCGTCGCATTGGCAGGCAGCGTCAGGAGCGCTGCGAAGCTAGTCAAACCAGTAAAACTCGTAAGCAACGTCCGAAACCAGATAGACCCAGTTCCCATTGACTGACACGATCCCAACTGACGAATTTTCATCCGAGGAAGTGCCATCCGAGAGGTTGAACACATAATAGTTTTGCCCTCTCACAATAGAGTCGTACGTCCAGACCCAGGGCGGCCCGCTGGTTGTGCATCCCGTGATGGTGGTATAGATCACCGGAAAGCCAATGCTTTTGTCGGTGTTGGGAGGATCGCCGGCCTTTGGGCCTGACTGATCAGCAATCCATTTCCCTGGGGCGATGGAATGTCCTTTCCAGCCGTTAATGAGCGAAGTCAACTGATTCCGGGAGGGGGACCTGAAAAGAGAAGTAAAAGAGCTCTTCACAGTGGGTTGCAGCCTGATGTCAGGCGGTATCGGTTTAAAATCGATGCCACCTAGTAGGTTTGGAGGATTAGTCAGCGAATCCCTGCAATATTGGGGATTGTTACTACCTGGATAAACGGTCAGCCACAGAGCCTGATCATCGGTATTGACCACCGTGCCTTCGGGAAGGATTGGCCATACCAAAGCGGCCTCGGCGTTATGCGTATTCTGCAGTTCTCCGTTCGTGGGCGGAGTTGCATTGACGTTCCCTAGGAATCTTAGGAGTACCTTTTGTCCCCCAGGGTCATCTTGAGCGTGCTGCAAATGCAATCTTTCCGCTTTGGCAATTGCCGCCTGTACTTCGACTGCATCCCAGTAGCCCCACATGTCTTGGATCTTGACCGAATCGCTATAGCGGAAGAAATGCGAGCTCTGCCCCATACATAGGCTGAATAAGTGCAGCAGACCCTTGTTGCCAACTGCCCCCGTGTCCTCCAGAAACGAGGCGAACTCCTCGAAAGAGCCGTCGATCTCTGATTCGTTCAGCTGGCTTGTAATGGTACCTAATAGGCCTTGGCAGTATGTACTCAGGGGCACGGGCGGCTCCCCATCCGGAACGGTCGGGCATCCGTCTGACAGATCAGTCACATTCTGATTTACGACATTCACCTGCGCAGCTAGCTTGAGCGCGGAGATCGAGAGAGTGTTGTACTGTGAATAGTTGATTGCCTGCTCAATCGCTTTGGTCGACTGAGTCAGTTGATTGCTGAGATCGTCGACACTGCTCTGCAAATCGTCCAGTTGGTTCTGCAAATGCTCGATGTCCTCCTTGGTTGCACCCGGCGAAGAAAGGCCCGCGGCTTCGGCCGCCCAGCCCATCCCCTCGCCGACTGCCCAGGAAAGCGCACTTTTGCCTAATTCCTCCGCGACCGCTACCGCGATGCTGCTTCCGATCCCCGCACTTCCCGGGCCCGTCGGGCGAAACAGGTGCGCTTCATTCGGATGAGCGATAGCTTGCGTTACCTGGCTCTCGAGAAAACTGTCAAAGCCGCCGTGTGCCTTCGCCTGCTTGATAAAATCCGACTCCGAAAACAGAGGCGACACATAGTACGGTCCCTGACGCATGGCAGCACCCAGGCTCGTGTTTGCTGGCATACCAAGAAAACTCCGGATGATCGCCCGCGCTTCGGCCAGGCTCAGTTCCGGTCGGCGGTCCAGTAATCGGCTCACCATCGTGGTCACCGGATTCACGTATACCTCTCCGCCCACCTCGCGATAGTCGTTCACATCGCTGCTCAGTTTCATCCCATTCGCGAGCACCGTCACGCGAAAACTCTTCGGTCTATGTACGATTTCGGCAGGATAGAAACCCCGGTTATTTGTGGCATGGTCTTTCTCGAAAACCACCCTTCCGTCGGGATCCGATACCACAATGTCGGCATCGGCCACCGGAGTGTTGGTGAAGACGTGGATCGGCACCCATCTACGAGTGCTTTGTGCCCTTGCACCCACCGTCCATACTCCTGCAATCAGAAGAAGGGCTGTGGCCATGACGGTTCTATGCCTGCGATTGTCCATGTGGCCTTACTCCCGCGAGTGATAAGTCCGAGTGCATGGGCCTCATCACCCGCTGGGGTGATATCACCGCAGGCACGATTAGCCGTGCCGATCAGGAGGCACGGTAGGAAATCGGGAAACTTTGGTTTTGGGTCGGGGGAAGGACGGGCCCTGGCGCGGTCGAAACTATACCATTTGTCCGCAACCGTTGAGCAATAATTCTTTCTCGATCCAGCAGAAGAAGCGGGATGGTCCCTGGGAGAAAACGGCGATCTCGCGCGTCACCACGTTAGCCCAACCGCCTCTCCCGGACCTTCGGCAATCACGCCCTAACGAATTGGCGCTGACGGTACCACGACCTCGACGCGCGCAGTCGTCACCTCATAGACCAGGCCAGAGATCAGCCACGCACCCGGCAACACCGGAATCGCGCGGAGCGCAGCGACGTCGACGGCAACTGCGGCACGGGGATCGGTGACCGCTTTCGATTTGAGATCCCCTTCCTGTATTTGAAAATAATGCGCCAGCTTGGTGGTGTCGCCCGCAAGGCGCGTGATGCCGCAGTCGGTGTGCTGAAGCACGATGACGTGTAACTCGCCACCGCCTCCCGGAACCTTTCCGGCAACCTCGCCGATGCGCCCCAGCAGGCCCAACTGCGCGAGCAAACCCGGTGTGATCCGGCCGCCGATATTGCGTATCACGACCGCCCGGTTAGATTCCAAGTACATGCGCGGGATCGACACGCATATCCGCGCAACCGATGATGATCGCCTTCACATGCGGCAGCGCCTGCGGAAGGGAGGGCGTCAGCGTGCCCTGCGGCAGACTGCCGCGCGGCAAATCCTTGTTACGTTCCAGCATGGACTCGAGAGTATTCAAGTCGGTTTCTCCTGCGGAGATCGGAAAGTGAGCGCACTCACGCGCTCGATGCCCACCGGTCGCCGCTCGATCTTTGTTTTAATGCGGCACGCCTCTCAATGCGGCACGCTCAAATAATCCGAAGGTACCGGACTCTCATAAAGCGAGCCGTCGCGCGTCACCACTGTCAGGCCGGACGGCGTGACATGGTAGTGGCGCTTGTCCTCCGCCGGGTCGTAACCGATCACCGTGCCCTCGGGCAGATGCACGTCGCGGTCGATGATGGCGCGCTTGATGCGGCAGTGCCGCCCAATATCCACGTGGGTGAAGATGATGCTCGAATCAATCTCGGCATATGAGTTCACGCGCACATCCTGAGAGATCACGCTGTTGCGAACCACGGCGCCAGAGACGATGCATCCCTGCGAAACGATCGAGTTCACCGCCATGCCCGTGCGTCCCGGCTCGCCGAAGACAAACTTCGCCGGCGGATATTGCCGCTGCCGTGTGCGCAGCGGCCACGCATGGTCGTACAGGTTGAAAATTGGCGATACCGACACCACATCCATGTTCGCGTCGTAATACGCGTCAAGTGTCCCGACATCCCGCCAGTAGAGCTCCTTCCGGTTCTCATCGACGAAGTTGTAGGCATGCATCTTGTACTTGCCCAGCAGCGATGGCAGGATGTTGTGCCCGAAGTCGTGCTTCGAGCTCGGATCGTCTGCATCCTTGATGAGCGAGGGTAGCAGCACGTCGGTGTTGAAGATGTAAATGCCCATCGAGGCATCCACCATCTCCGCGTTCCACGGCGAGCGCAGCTTGGTCTCCTTTGGCTTCTCGAGAAACCCCAGCACCTCGCCCGCCTTGCTTACATCCACCACGCCGAAGCGCGAAACCTCATCCGGCCGGATGGGCAAAGTCGCCAGCGTCACATCCGCGCCCACTTCCTTGTGGTAATCCAGCATCAGCCCATAATTCATCTTGTAGATGTGGTCGCCCGACAGGATGATCACGTACTTCGGCTGCTCGGAACCGATCGAATAAATGTTCTGGTAGACGGCGTCTGCCGTTCCCATGTACCAGTTGGCGCTCACCCGCTGCATGGGCGGCAGGATCTCCACAAACTCGCCCAGCTCCTGCGCCACACTGCCGCTCCAGCCTTCGCGGATATGCCGGTTCAGCGACAGCGCCTTGTACTGCGTCAGGATATATACCCTTCGCAGGTCGGAGTTGATGCAGTTCGACAGCGTGATGTCGATAATCCGGTAGGTGCCGGCAAAAGGAACTGCGGGCTTGGCGCGATCGCGCGTCAGTGGGAAGAGACGCTCGCCCGCCCCCCCGGCGAGCAGCACTCCCAGCGTATCCTTCATCGTCATGGCTTCGCAGATCTCCCCTCAACCGGCCGGAAGAGAGCCGCCGGCTGTTCATGCAGCGTCCCGTTGCCGTCTCCCCCGCCGTGCAAGCCAGCTTACAGGGAGTGAGGCAAAACCGGACAGCCGAACACGAGTGTCTGCTTTTTTAACGCTCCGTTATTCGTCCGAGGGACCCGAGGTCTCGGCGGGACCGTCCTCGTCGTCCATATCTTCGCCTTCAACGGAGATGCGAAGTGAGCGGAGGAAGCTGACATCCTGTGCGGTGAAGGGTTCGCCTCCTTCAACAACCTCCGGCTTCGATGCATCGCCTTCCTCGCCCGGTTGTGTCTCGACCTCGTTCAACCCGATCGTCGCCTCGAGCATCAGGAGCACGTCGAAGCCCTGGCTGCGAATGTTCTGCACCACGCCCGCAATCTGTTCGGACTCGGAGACAGACTCGTGGATCGCCTCTCCCAACTGCTCGATCAGCTTGCGCACGCGTGCATTCATCCCTGCCTCCTCATCCCTGTCGGGGAACCCGTCATCTCCGGACATCCCATTGCCGCCCACCGGGTATCCCCCTACCTTACGTCTGATGACCCCACCCGGCAAACCGCATCACGGAGAAGCCCGAAACTTTCGCGCATACGAAGCAATTCACATTCGCATCCCGACTCAGGCGAAGGGGAATGGAGCGATCCGC
>DASUWP010000267.1:0-6953 GCA_036378335.1 Acidobacteriaceae bacterium
GCACGTTTTAGGCAATGCCTGGCCGAAGCGGACTATATCTGCGCGGACGGCCTTCCCATCGTGCGGATGTGCAACTGGATGGGGATCCCGAGTGCGGAGCGCATCACGGGCATCGATCTGATTCCGCTGCTGTGCGAACGAGCCGCGGAGCTCGATCTGCCTGTGTATTTTCTGGGCGGATATCCCGGCTCAGCGGCCGCGGCGGCTTCACTGCTGATGGATCGCTTTCCGAGGCTGCGGGTGTGCGGCGTAGGCTGCCCGCCCAAGGGATTTGAGGAGTCGCCAGAGGTGCTCACGCAGATGCTGCGCAGCATCGCCAAGGCCGAGCCAGCGATCATCTTTGTCGCCTTCGGCGCGCCGAAGCAGGAGTACTTCATTCAGGAGCACATCAAGGCATTGGGAATTCCAGTCGCAATCGGAGTGGGCGGCAGCTTTGAGTTGCTGGCCGGTATCCGCAAACGCGCTCCGCAGTGGGTGCAGTCTGTGGGACTGGAGTGGGCTTTTCGCCTGGCACAGGAGCCGCGGCGTTTGGCGAAGCGCTATCTGGTGGGCAACTCTGTTTTTTCCTACTATGCGCTCCGCTATCTCCTCTCCGAGGAGGCGTTGGAGGCACGGGATGCCTATCAGGCTGCGCTGCGGCAGGGCGAAGAGCCGGAGCAGCAGAGTGAGCGCAAGCGGGAGGTGGGCTGAGGTATGTCCTCCCGCGTGGTCTCTCGCGTGACGCGAGTGAGTGTTGTGATCCCGACGCGCAATCGTCCGGAACTGGTACGACGAGCTGTGGAGAGCGCGCTTGCGCAGACGTACCGGGATCTGGAAATCATTGTCGTGATCGATGGGCCCGACCCGGCCACAGAGGCGGCGCTGCGCGAGGTCACAGATCCACGCCTCCACGTGCTGCCACTGCCGGACTCGCTGGGCGGGTCGGATGCGCGCAACGCCGGCATCGCTGCTTCGACAGGGGAGTGGGTCGCGTTTCTCGACGATGATGACGAGTGGCTTCCGCAGAGACTCGAACGGCAGTTGGCGCATCCGGCGGCAGATCCGGAACGCCCTGTGTTTCTGGCGTCGCAGTTCATCGAGCGCTCGGAGCTGGGAGACCGCATCCTTCCGCGGCGATCGCTGGAATACAGTGAGCCCTTCAGCGAATTTCTCTTCTGCCGGCCGAGCTTGTCGGCGGGCACCGGATATGTGCAGACATCGACCTGGCTGGTCTCGCGTCCGCTGATTGACGCAGTGCGGTTTACCAGCAAGCTGAAGCGCAATCAGGATGTGGACTGGATGCTGCGTGCGATGGCCGTGAAGGGTGCCACGCTCGCTATTGTTCCGGAGCCTCTGATCATTTTTCATGAGGCGGGAAAGATCGGCAGGGTAAGCAAGAAGGCGGACTGGCGCTTTCAGTTCGAGTGGCTCGAGCGTAATCGCGAGCTCTTCAGCCGCAAGGCGTACTCGTTTTTTGTGGCGACGGTCTGCATAGAAGACGCGGTGCGCCAGCGAGCGGGCGCGGTCGCGTACGCCAGTCTGGTGCGGGCATTCCTGTTTCGCGGGCGGCCGGCGCTTCGCTCGGCGTTCTTCTTTGCTTATTACGCGCTCTATCCGGAATCGATGCGGGCCACGCGACGCGCGCGGGCGAGTGCTGAGTCCGCCATGCGCGAGATCGCGATGTCGTAATCCGGGCCAGAGTGAGTTGTGCGGGATAGCACACAAGTGCTGCCCGTTTGTTTCTACCTAAGCAGCCGTAAGGCTTTTTTACGATCCTGGAGGGTTAACGCCAGAACTATGCGTGTAGCCATTACATATGCGAACTCTCTCGCCCTGGGCGGAGCGGAGCGAGTACTTGAGGTGCTGGCTCGGATGTTTCCAGAGGCCGACTTTTTCAGTTTGATGACGGAAGACCGCTTCATTCCGGAGGCGTTGAAGGAACGCCAGATCACTACCTCGTTTCTCAATCGTTTCGGATGGGTGAAGCGCTCGCATCGCAATTTTCTGCCGCTCTATCCGATGGCGGTGGAGAGCCTGAATCTTCGCGGGTACGAACTGGTGATCACCGCCGATGGTACTGCGACAAAGGGCGTGATTACCGATCAGTCCGCGGTGCAGATCTGCTATTGCCACAGCCCTCACCGCTCGCTGTGGGACCAATACGCGTCCTATCTGGACGAACTCTCGGGAGCTCGGCGGAGATTTTTTATGCTCTCTGCGCATTATGTGCGGCAGTGGGATTATCTCGCCGCGCAGCGTGTGGATGCGTTCGTGGCGAATTCGCGTTATATCCAGGACCGGATTCGGAAGTACTATCGCCGCGACAGCACCATCATCTTCCCGCCGGTGGATACCAGCGAAGGATATGTTGCCGAATCGCACGGAGACTATTACCTCACGGTCGGCAGGCTCGTGGACGTGAAGCGGATCGATCTCCTGATCCAGGCGTGCAACCGGCTTGGGCGTCACCTGGTGGTTGTGGGGCGCGGACCGAGTGAGAGTGCACTGCGTGCCATTGCGGGACCGACGATTTCGTTCCGCGGGCACACCACCGACGCGGAGCTTCGGGAATTGTACGCGCGATCAAAGGCGCTGCTGTTCGCCGCGGAAGAGGACTTTGGCCTGGTGCCGGTCGAGGCCCAGTCGTATGGGCGACCGGTGATCGCATACGGTAAAGGCGGCGCGATGGAGTCGGTGGTGGGAGGCTTCTCTCCAGAGTTGCAGAGAGATGGCCGTGCTACCGGCGTGTTCTTCGAAGAGCAGAGTCTGGACAGCGTGGTAAGGGCCATTCTGCAGTTCGAGACGCTGGAGCAGAATTTCATTCCAACGTTCATTCGGGAGCACGCGAAAAGCTTCGACACGACGGTTTTCTGCGGGAAGATGCTCGACTTCGTGCAGCGCCAGGTGGAGCTTCGCAAGGGAGGAGCGCGCCTGCCGCTGCTCTTTCCCGCATCGCATCCCTCCATGCGTGTTTTGGGTTAAGGGCCGGTCCGTTTGCGGCGGCCGAGCCTCTCACTCGAATGATCCACGCCGGCGGCCAGAAACCCACCGGCTCGGTGAAGCATGTCAGGTAGCAACGTAAGCACAGCCTCACTAAAATTAAAGGAGTAAAGAATGCCAACTCGAAGAGATGTCCTTCAATCCGGTCTTGGATTGGCCTTGGCATCCGCGATTCCCGCAAAGCTTTTTGCGGACAGTGACAACGCTCCATTGAAGCAGCTTGCCGCTCATTCAGGTATCGCCATGGGAGCGCAGTCGATGCGTTCCCTGCTGCAGGACCCCAACCTGGCCAGCTTCATCGCGCAGAACTTCAATGTGCTGACACCCGGCATCGAGATGAAGTGGGAGCGCATCCATCCCGCGCCGGATACGTACTTCTTTGCCGATGGCGATTGGATGGTGAGCTTTGCCCAGAGTCATGGGATGAAGGTGCACGGACACAACCTTTGCTGGAACGACTACAACCCGGCATGGATGGCCAAGACGATCAACAAGAACAATGCCGAGCGAATTCTTACTGACCACATCACCAAGGTGGTCAGCCACTATCGTGGGCGCGTCGGGTCCTGGGATGTGGTGAACGAGCCGGTGCGCAGCCAGCAGGGAAGGCCTGATGGTCTTTCGACCGGGCTGTGGATGAACGCGCTCGGACCCCGTTATATCGACATCGCATTTGCCGCCGCTCGCGCAGCCGATCCGGATGCGAAGCTGATTATGAATCTCGACAATGTGGAACAGGATACGAATCCCCAGCCGGCGAATCGTCAGCATGCGCTCGCGCTGATCCAAGGGATGCTGCAGCGCAACGTGCCGATAGATGGGATCGGTTCGGAGTCGCATCTTGATGGAAACTCCAGCGACAAGAGTGCGGACGCTGCGCGGTTCTACCAAACCGTGCACAAGCTCGGACTGAGCGTTGCCTTGTCCGAGCTGGACATCAACGATTCCTGGGAGAACGGGGACGTCGGCGCGCGGAAGGCAAAGAACGGGCGCGTCTACGCCGATTTCATTACGTGGGTGGCGTCGGCTGTCCCGCTGAGCCGGATTTCGTTCTGGACTGTGTCAGACACCAGGAACTGGCTGGACGGCGCGGCCCAGCGCTCGGCGACGTTCCGGCGGAAGGACGGAGCGGCACATGCGCCTGGACTGCTGGATGCGGCGAATACGCCCAACCCGGCCTGGAACAGTGTGCGCGCGGCCATTGCTGCACTGCCACGGCGGAGTTGACCAGAGGACGAGTGAAGGCGATCGAGGTCCAGGAACGATGACCCTGAAGCAGGGCACAAACGTAACAGTGAAGGTGCGGTTTAAGCGCCGCGACCAGATTGTGCCTCGGCGAGAGCCGGTCACTGTGGTGATGGAACGGCCGGTCCATTGGCTTTCCAGCGCCGCAACTTGGGTGACCGCGCTCGCGCTCGTCTATTTTTCCGCCGCCGGCACTTTCTCGTTTTACGATGCGGAAGGCAACACCCAGCTGGGCGCGGTGAGTGGCGGTGCGGGAAGCTCGGCGGTCGGGGTGATGCTTGCACGAGTGGCGCTGGTCGGGCTGTTTTATGTTGCCGTGCGGTGGGCTGCGCAGGTTCGCAAGGCGGCGTTTTGCGTGCCCATGCTCGCGCTGCTGAACTGCATGGGCATGATCTCCTGCCTGTGGTCGCCCGAGCCGACCTTCACGTTCAAGCAGGGCGTCTATTTACTGGTCACCTATACGTTCGGAGTTGCCTTTGCTTTCAAACCGGGTGAGACCCAGATGAAGCTCATGCAGCTTGCCGGGACTATCGCGGTTTTCCTTACGGTACTCACTGTCGCCCTGTTCCCGGCCTACGGTCTGAATGGACGCCAGGGCGCTACGGGTGAGTGGGAGGGAATCTACGCGGGCAAGAATGTGTGCGCGATGGCGATGATGTTTCTGCTCATGCCGGCGTTGTATCGCAAGCCGGCGACGCTTCAAGGACGCGTGCTGCGGAACATCTACATCCTCGCTGTCCTGGGGGTGATCGCAATGACGCGCTCACGCACGGGATGGGGAATTGCGGTGATGCTGCTGCTCTTTTCCATCGGGCTCAAGCAGCTGGCGCGCTTCAAATCTTTCGATCGATCTGTTCTGTTCATTTTATTTTGTGTGGCCACCATCTTCCTTGGCGTATTGGTTCTTCTGAACCTGCCCACCCTGTTCCATTTCATTGGGCGAGATACCAGCTTCAGCGGCCGTACTCCGATTTGGTCGGCGATTCTTGCCTCCATCCGCAAGCAGCCCTGGACCGGCTACGGCTATCGCACCTTCTGGCGGGGCATGACCGGTGAGTCGGCGAATGTGATGATCTCGCTCAGATGGATGATGGGATATGCGCACGACGGCTTTCTGAGTGTATGGGTGGAGGTAGGAGGGTTCGCGCTGATGCTGCTGGTTCTGTGCCTGTTGAAAGGGCTGCGGGATTCCTGGTACTGCTTCATGCGCGATCCGAATCCGCAGGTGCTGTGGTACATCACGACCATCGTGTTCGGCATTCTGTATAACATCGACGAGGCTTCGTTCCTTTTCCGCTTCAATCTTTCCTGGATGTTAATCGTCGGCGCCATTGTTGGTCTGGACCGCAAGCGACGTCAGCTCCGCCGCAATGCTGCCGCGCTGATGGTGCGCGCATGACCACGTACCATCTGCTGACAGAGACCGAAACTTTTTCCGAGCCGGTGGGCGGCGCGATCTCGCGTTGGGCCGCCAACGTGCTCCGCGACGACGACAGCTCTGTCATCCTGGCACCGAGCGCCGACGATAGCTGGCGCTTTCCCGCACACCGTATCCGGTGCAACGAGCGGCTCTCCAACTACGCGCGCTATCCAGGCCGTTTGAAGCGCAATCTTCCGTGGCCGTTACGGCGGCGATTCCTGCGCTGGATTCTCAGCACGGTGCGGCCTCTGCTGAAGCGAGGGGATGTGGTGTGGGTACACAATCGACCGGAGTTTGCGGCCACCCTGCGGTCCAGCGTTCGCGATGCTGGCGCGCGGCTGGTGTTGCACATGCATAATTCTCACCTGAGCGATTGCGCTGCGCCCATCGCATCCGCGATCGACGCCGACCGCTGTGTGTTTGTCAGCAGATTCCTGGAGGCGGAAGCGAGACGGGCTGTTCCATCGCTGCGGCGAAGCGCTGTGCTGTATAACGGCGCGGACGGATCGGTGTTTCACCCGGCAAAGCATCGACGGGGTGGACCGATTCGCATTCTGTGCGTGGGGCGGCTGGTGCCGGACAAGGGCATGCACATCTTTGTAGATGCGATGCGGTTGCTTGCGGAACGTGGCGCTGACGCGCAGGGTGTGATTGTGGGCACTGCGAACTTTGGTTCCGATACCGATGCCGAGACCGACTATGTTCGCAAGCTGAAAAGCGACGCGCCGAGGAATGTGGAGTTTCTCCCGTTCACCTTTGGAAGCGCACTCGCCGATGAATTTCGTGCAGCCGACATCTTCTGCTGCCCCTCGATTTGGCAAGAGCCTTTCGGCATGGTGAACGTGGAGGCGATGGCCACGGGTCTGCCTGTGGTGGCCACACGGATGGGCGGCATTCCCGAGATATTCGAACACGGTGGCGCATTGCTGGTGCCGGCGAACGATTCGGCGGCGATTGCAGGTGCTATCGAGCGGCTGATTGCGAATCCGGAGGAGCGCAGAATTCTCGGCGAGGCGGGTCTGCGCTCATTCCGACAGCACTTCTCCTGGGAAGCGATACATAGTGCTTACGACCTGTTGCTGCGGGAGGCTGTCTGATGTCTCTGCGGGGTCAGATGCAGAGGCTTCGGGGCAGCACGCTGGCGAGGAATTCAGTGTGGATGTTCTTGGGCCAGGGACTCTCTGTGGTGGTGCAGGCGGGCTATTTCTTCGTTCTGGCGCGGCTGCTGGGCAATGTGCAGTACGGCGTGCTGGTCGGCTCCGTTGCGCTGGTCATGATGTTCTCGCAGTACAGCAACTTCGGCTCCGGC